>NZ_JBGCDL010000359.1:0-10549 GCF_045105435.1 Kordia sp.
CATATACATTATTATCAGCTGCATCAATGATAGCTGCATGTGCTTTTAAGGTTGCATTTTCAAAGAATTCTTTGATTTTAATGTTTACCGAAAATTCTTTGTGATATTCATTTTTTAGACGCATCAGTTTTAAACTGTGTCCGCCCAATTCAAAGAAGTGATCGTTGACACCTACTTTTTCTACATTTAATACTTCTTGCCATATAGCTGCAATTTTTTCTTGTGTTTCTGTTTCTGGCGCTACATACGCTGTGGAATCGTTTTGTAAGTATTGTAATGGATCTGGTAATTGTTTTTTGTTTATTTTTCCATTGGTGGTTAATGGAAAGTTTGTCATGTGTACAATTGCCGATGGCAACATATACTTTGGTAGTTTTTGTAATATCGTTTGTTCTATGATTGTTTTTTCTACAGCAGTGTCAGCCAAATAATATAAAGCGATGAATTGCTTGTCTACATGCGCAACCGCTTTAGCATTTATGATGCCTTCTATTCCTGCAGTGATATTTTCAATAGCGTCTAATTCGATTCTGTGCCCCGATATTTTTACTTGGTTGTCGTTACGGCCTACAAATTCCATGGTTCCATCTGGCATATATCGTCCAAGATCGCCTGTTTTGTAGATACGTTCACAGTTTGTAATTCCTGCTATTGGTCCTTGCAAGTATGCTTTTGCAGTACGTTCTGGATCGTTGAAATATCCGCGTCCTACACAGGGTCCTGCTAATAAGATTTCTCCTTGTACACCAATTGGTACTTTTCTGAAATTTTCGTCTACTATGTGTACTTCAAAGTTTTGAATTGGGAAATCCATTACTGGAACCGAATAACTTGTTGGTACATTGCTCATTACGTAGTGAGATGTATCGTCCGATACTTCCGTAGCTCCGTAGGTGTTTACGATTGGAATTTTAGGATATAGTGTCAACCAACGCTCTACCATTGATTTTGTCAACGTTTCCGCGTTTAAGATTAAGATAGATAACGCTAATTGTGTGTTTGCATCTTCCTGCTCAATGTGAAATAACATTTCTAACAGATACGATGGCACTAATTCTAAGATTGAGATTTGATCTTCTTCTAATTGAGACACAAATTCTTTGATGTCAATGATGGTTTCATTGTCATAGATTATACCTGTTGCTCCTACTACTAATGGCGCAATGAGTTGCCATACTGAGATATCGAATGTATGTGGTGCATTTTGCGCTACTACACTGTCTTTTGTGATTCCTGTTTCCGTAAGTTTTGCACCAATATGATTTAACATTCCTAGATGTTCTATCATTACTCCTTTTGGCTTTCCTGTTGATCCACTTGTGTATATTACATACGCTAAGTCATTGTCATTAATAGGAATTTGTAATGCTTCTGTTGAGTAATTAGCAATTGCTGCCGCTTCATTTTTTAAGTGAATTACAGGTACACTAACATTCAATCTTGAAAGTTGTGCTACAACTGTTTCATCATCTGTAATGATGGCGTTGAATTGTGAGTTTTCAATGATTTGTACTACGTTTTCATCTGGTAATTCAGTTCCAACTGGCACATACGCGCTTCCTGCTTTCCAAACTCCTAAAATAGCTTCTACCATTCCGATAGATCGTGATAACATCATACCAAAAAGATCATCTTTTTGTGCGTTGTATCTGTCTACCAAAAATGCTCCAAATTGATTAGATTTTAAAGCTAATTGTCCATACGTAGCCGTTTTATTGTTGTGTTTTAGTGCAATTTTACTTGTGTATAGTTTTGATTGCTCATCAATGAGTTCGAGTGTGTTTTTTTCGAGTGAAAAGTACGATCTTGGCTCGTTGATGTTTGCTAAAATGGCTTGCTCAGTAGTACCACTTCTGTCTAAGTTTTTTACTGGCTCATAGGTTTTTGCTAAGATTTCGCTTAGTAAGGTATTGAAGTTTTCGCCCAATAACTCCAGAACTCTCGGCGCATACATTTCACCTTTTACTTGTATTTTTAGATATGGGTTTTCCGCATCTAATACAAATTGAAAAAGTGTGTTTACATTTGCCTCAAGTTCTGTTGCTATTTCTTTGGTGTTAACCACAAAACCAAATTGTGAGAGGTTATTCAGTACGTTTTCATCTTCAACAAGCGCTGTGATTTCTTCCCAAGAAAGTACATACTTTAATTGCTGAGCAAGCATGTTTTTTTGAGTAGAGAACAGTTGTTTGAAGTTTTCGTCTGAATTAATCTCAGGCTGGATAAAAAAGATTTTTTCGCTGTTCTTGAATTGTTGGAATTGGTGTAACGGAGAAAGGAAAAAAGGGACTTCTTTGTAATCAATCAATAACTTGCTAATAACATTTAAAAAATAGTTATAAAGTAATACTTCAGAGTTATTACATAGTTTTTTTACTGCTGTAATATCTGTAGTATTCAAGTTTATTTTTAAACTTGTATTGCCCTTTTCCTCTCTCAATTGAATTCCTCCAAAAAAAGAAGATGCGTTTAGCTCTGCAATTTCTTGCATGTTTTTTGACCAAAACTCTTCTGTCTTTGCCTGTCGTAAGATTGCCTCTCTGTCCATTTTATACTGTAAGTTTTTTAGATTCGGATACTACTTCTTTTAAGCAGTCTCTCATTACATCTACGATTTCGTCTAATTGTTCTTCATTTATTGTTAGTGGTGGCGTGATGAGAATGTGATCTCCCGCTTTTCCATCTACTGATCCGCTTCCTGGATATAAAACCACTCCTTTTTCAATAGCCTTTTCGCCTATTCTCTTGGAGAGTTTCATTTCTGATGGAAATGGTGCTTTGGTTACTTTGTCTTGTACCAATTCTACGCCGCATTGTAATCCTACGCCGCGTACATCACCTACGATATCAAATTCGTAGAGTGTTTCTAATTTTTGTTTGAATAGTTTCCCCATGAATTTAGATCGCGCTACTAGTTGCTCGCGTTCCATAATGTCTAATACTTGATTTCCAACTCTTGCGCCCATTGGGTTACACGCAAAAGTGTGTCCGCCTAAGAATGCTGATTTGGTATCAATTAATGGTTGTACTACTTTTTCGGAAGCAATGACTGCCGATAATGGGAAATAACCTCCGCTGATTCCTTTTCCAGAGGCGATAATGTCTGGTGTAATTCCGAAGTTGCTGATTCCGAAGTTTTCACCTGTTCTTCCAAATCCTGAAAGAATTTCATCTGAGATGAATAAGATTCCGTATTTCTCACAGATGTATTTGATTCCTTTGAAATAGTTTTTCGGCGGCGGTACTGCTCCTAATGCTGCTGCAATTACAGGTTCAGCAATGAATGCTGCTACTGTTTCTGGTCCTGTTTTTACAATGGCGTTTTCAAATTCTTCCAACAGTTCTTGCGTGTATTCTTCTTCACTTAAGTCTGCTGGTTTTCTGTATGAGTACGCTGCCGATATGTGTGGAAAGTTGTGTAGCCATTTGTCATATAAACCACGACGCGCTTTCATTCCTCCAACATCTAGTGTAAATACTGAGTTTCCGTGATAGGTTTTCCATCGTGAAATGATTTTGAAACGCGAATTGTCACCTCTTAGTTGGTGATATTGTAATGCGAGTTTGATCGCATTTTCAACAGCTTCTGTTCCGCTCATTACGGTCCAAGCTTTCGTGAAACCTTCTGGTGCAAATTCTGTAAGTCTTTGCAAATATCCTTCTACTACGTCGCTGTTGAAAGCATGTGTAGGAAGTACTGTAATTTTTGATATTTGATCTGCCATGACTTCTACCATTTCTTCTCTACCATGCCCAATGTTGGACACTGAAGAAGAACCAGAAGAACCGTCTAAATATCTTTTTCCGTTGGTATCGTATAAGTAGATACCTTTTCCATGTGTGATTTTTGGATATGTTTTTGTCATATCTGGACACACAGCCATCGAATGAATTAATGGTTTAATCATACTGATTTAGATTTTTATAGTTAATAAATTTTCTTTTTTTTTAGAAAAAGAGCTCCCTTGTCATTGGTTTAATGACCGCATCATTTTTTAATATGTATGTTGTGATTAGAAGTTTTCTTCTAGCTCTGCAAATAGCGCATCTGAGAAATCCATTTCTGGTTCGTATGAATCTTCATAGCTTACTGTGCCTAATGTCAATGAGTCAAACTCGTCGATACTTTCTGTAAGTGTTTCGGCAATTTTGACCAATCTGTCTTTTAGTAATTCTATTTGAGATTCGTCGTACAATGCATTGTTGTAGGTTAATACGCAAGTGATTTTTTGATCGTTTTCAAAGAATTCTAATGATAAGTCAAACTGACAAGGAACATTGTATGTGTATTCTGTTTCATTGTAAAATGCTTCTGTTTCTGAATTGTTTGTTGTTGCATTTTTACTGTGATATTCTACCAATACATTGAACAATCCTGAGTACGATGCGTCATATATGTAATTGGCATCTTCGATTACTTTTTCTAATGGATACCATGAGTTTGAATTTATTGTCAATACTGTATTTCTCAGTTGACTGTAAAATTCTTTTAAACTCAATGAAGCATCTGCTTTAGCAACTACTGGTAAATTGTTTACATAGAAACCTATTTGCTCACTGAGTTCTTCATGTGTTCTGGTAGAGAATGATGAACCTACCATGATGTTTTGGTCTCCCAAGTATTGATGTATTACTGTATTTACTAAGAATACAAACGAGATATACATACTTCCGTCTGAAGCTGTTGTTATGTTTTGAAAACCGTCTTTGATTTCCTTTTTCAGATCAAATTGAATGATGTTTCCGTTGGACTGAAAGTTTTCCGGTCGTTTTTTCTCGAATGGAAATTTTACTTTCGTGACATTGTTTTGAAATGTTTCTTTCCAATATTCTGAAATATCATTGACCACGTCAGTTTCAAACATTTGTAATTGCCAAGCCACGTAATCTTTGTATTGAATACGTAGTGGCGCTTCTTTAATTTGATTACCGTCTTCAATTAATTGATAGTATCTTGAAATTTCGTCTCCTAGTATTTCCATAGAAGCTCCATCATTAATTAAGTGATGCATACAATAGTATAGCACGAATTTGTTGTCTGTCAATTGTAAAAAACCTACACGAACTAAAGGACCATTTTCTAAGTCAAAAGCTGTATAGAATTTTTCCTTTAGATACGCTTCAACTTTTGAGTTATTTGCTCCTTCTTGATCTATTTTTTTGTGATCAATAGTAAATTGAAAATCTTTTATTGGAATAATCCATTGTTTTACATCGCCTTGTTCTTCTTCTTTGAAAACAGTTCGTAACGCTTCATGTTTTTCTAAAGCTGCCCAAACTGCTTTTTCGAATGTTTCTAAATTCATTTTGCCTTCAAACTCTAATGATGTTGGCATGTTGTATGAAATAGATACATTGTCATCTTGCGATAACAACCAAATTCGTTTTTGCTCAAAAGAGATTGGATAACTTTTCGCTAAAGCTACTTTGGGTATTTCCTTGTATTCTTGATATTTTTCTTGTGAGATTAATATTGCTTGCTCTTGGATTCTTGGGTTTAAAAACAATTGTTTTAATCCAACTTTTTTATTGAATTGCTTTTGAATTAAACTTACCAAAGTCAAGGCTTTCATACTGTGTCCGCCTAGTTCAAAGAAATGATCATTGATTCCAATTTCTGTTCTTTGGAGTATTTGTTCCCAAATAAGAATCAATTTTTCTTCAATTTCATTCGTAGGCGCTACATACGTTGTTCCACTAGCAATCGTTTCATCAATATGTTCTAGTAATTGTTTTCGATTTACTTTCCCATTTACCGTGAGTGGAATTGTTTCTAATTGTATGAATCGCTCAGGAATCATATACGATGGTAATTTCTCTGAGAGATTTTTTCGCAATGAGTTTTCAGTTTCTTCTAGTGTTGAAACGACAAAAGCAATGAGTTGTTTTTCTCCTGATTGAGTAGTCGTAATCATTGCTACTGCTTCTTGAACTTCTTCTTTATTAGAAATCTGTGCTTCTATTGCTCCTAATTCAATTCTGTAACCTCTTAATTTTACTTGATCGTCTTTTCTTCCTTTGTATACGATTCTTCCATCTGGTAAGAAATAAGCTAAATCGCCTGTTTTGTATAGAAAGCCATCAACTTCAAAAGGATGTGGCATGAATTTTTCAGCAGTTAACTCATCTCTATTTTTATATCCATTTGCCAATCCTTTTCCACTTATACATAATTCTCCAACGATACCTACTGGTTGTAGTTTATTTTTTTCGTTGATGATATAGGTTTGTGTATTTTGAATTGGATTTCCTATGGTTATGAATTCTTCATTGGTAACTTCATCTACAACACAACCTACTGTTGCCTCTGTTGGACCATATTCATTTACAATTCTAATATTTGGGTTTAGCTTTTTTAGAATCTTTACATGTTGCGATTGCAATGCTTCTCCACCAACAATGGCTAATTGTAAATTACATTTTTCAATGGAAATTTTTTCCAATACATGAATATGTGCTGGCGTGAGTTTTATCCACGATAAACCACTTTCTATATATGTTTTTAATGTTTCTGATATTGCTCCTTTTTCAGGAAATATTGTGATTGTTCCACCTACAATTAATGATAAAAACGTGCTTGTAACAGTTAAATCAAAAGATAAAGTTGTAAATAATCCTGAATTATAATTATTGAGTTGTTCGGTTAAGTAGTATGCACTTCCCCATGTTAAATAATTTTCAAGTGATCCATGAGAAATCATTACACCTTTTGGTTTCCCTGTAGATCCTGACGTGTATATCATATACGCTAGATCTGTTGGTTGTATTGTTTCTTGTTTGAATACAGTTTCAAATTTTTCTTTTTGATTTATAAAATCTGTTAGAATTTCATTTGTAATGTTTACGGTACAATTACTGTCTTCTTGGATGAATTTTTTTCTGTCTTCAGGATATGATGTATCAATTGGAACATATGCGCCTCCTGATTTTAAAATTCCTAAAACACATACAAGTGTCCATTCATTTTTTGATAATTCTACACCTACGAAATCCCCTTTTTTAACATTGTATTTTTCTTGTAAATACTGTGCAAATTGATTTGAGTATTTATCCAATTCTTGGTATGTAATTTCTTTGTCCTCACATACGATTGCATTGTTTGTTGGTGTTTTTGTTACTTGTGCGGCAAAATGATCAAATATAGTTTTGTTAGAAAATTTTGTGCTAGTTTCTAGAAAATCTCCTAGTAAAACTCGCTTTTCTTCTCTGTTTAAAAAATCAATTTCAGCAATTGGTCTTGCAACATTGTTTACAATACTATTTAATATTTGCTTAAAGTGTTTTACAAGTGTTTCAATGGTTTCTTGCTCATAAACATCTGTATTATATACAATGTCAAATAGAAGATAGTTTCCTAACTTTTTATATGCAATATCTAAATCAAATTTTGCAACTGTTTTTAGTTTGTATATTTTGTCTATATCTTCCTGTTCAATTACAATTCCTTTCGCATCACTTTCTTCTCCATTATATGTTATCATAATATCAAATAGTGGATTTCTATTTGGATTGAATGGAAGGTTTAAGTCTGCTGTAATTTTATCAAATGGATAGGTTTGATATTTAAAATCTGTTAAGACACTTTCTCTTATTTTTTTAAATGTTTCTTCAAAGTTATCTTCAGCGTTTAGCTGATTTCTTAATACTAATGTATTAATGTAACATCCTATTTGATTTTTTAATTCGGAACGTTCTCTTCCTGAAACTGGTGTTGCAATTGTGATATCCTTTTGGTTTGTATATCTGTACAATAATACATTCCAAACTGCTGCTAACCCTATGAATAAAGTTCCTCCATTCTTTTTAGATAGTGCTTCTAGTTTTAGTATATCTTCTGCTTTTATATATGTACTTAAGCGTTCACCAGCATTTGTAGTTTCAGTTGGTCTTATTTTTGCCGTTGGAAATTGAATTCTTGGAATATCTCCTGCAAGTTTTTCTGTCCAATAATTACTACTTTGTGTTTCAGCTGCTGTTTCTGACTGATTGTGTTGCCAATATGCAAAATCTTTATGCTGAATTTTTAATACTGGTAATTGCGGTTGTTGCCCATTTTTGAATGCTTCATAAAATTCCATTACTTCTTTGCTGAGCAGATTCATAGACCATCCATCACTAATGATGTGATGCATGTTGAAATAAAAGATAAATTTATTTGTGTCTATTTTAAATATCGCAGCTCTAAGTAATGGTCCTGTTTCTAGATTGAATGGCTTGTAAGCATCTTTATCAATATATGAATATGCTTTTTGTTTTCCGTTTTCAGATTCTTCAAAGTTTTTGAATATCATTTTGAAATTCAACGTTTCTGTATCGAGTATCCATTGCTTTAAGTCTTGATTTTCATCTTGCTTAAATACAGTACGTAAAATTTCATGACGGTCAATTACTGCCATGATTGCTTTTTCAAATAAAGCAATATCATAATCTCCTTCTAAAGGAAATTCTGATGGTATGTTGTATGAGTTTGCATTTGAATTGATTTGATCAATGGCCCAGAAACGCTTTTGCGATACTGATAATGGATATCCATTTGCTTTTGGAGCTAGTTGAATGGTGTCTTCTGTTACAGCTCCTAAGCTATGATTTTCCAAATACGCAATAATGTCTTCTTTCTTTGCTTTTACTTCTTGTAAAATATCAGGACTAATATTTCCCTCAAAGGAGAGTTTTAATTTTCCCTCCTTTAAGTGAAGATATATGCCTTGATCAGAAAGATTTTTAATAAAATCTATCATATTTCAAGTTCGTTTAAATTTGTTGATTTGATTGCTTCTTGTTGTTTAACAGCAATGTCTATTTGAGCCGCCAATTGTTCTATTGTTGGATATACAAATATGTTTTTAATACTTACATCTAATTCAAATACAGTGCTAATATCATGGCTCATCTTTATGGCTTTGATACTATGTCCGCCGATGTCAAAGAAGTTGTCTCTGACTCCTATCTGGTCTAGCTGTAATAACTTTTGCCATATGCCTACCAATTGAGATTCTGTTTCTGTAGAAGCTTCTACATATTCAGTGCGTATCATGTCTGCCTCTTGCAATTCTGGAAGCGCTTTGTAATCTACTTTACCGTTTGCATTTAATGGCATTTCTGTAACTTCTACATAATGGTTTGGAATCATATAATCTGGAAGTAATTCTCTTAAATCCGATTTTAATCCCTCTTTGTCTATTGATCCATTTTCTGGAAGTATGTACGCTACAATTGTTTGGTCTTTTTCAAACGTTTTTACTGTTACTACCACTTGAGATACACTCTCCTGGCTTTGTAATACTTGTTCTATTTCTCCAAGTTCTATTCTATGTCCTCGTATTTTTACTTGGTTGTCATTTCTGCCCATGTAAAGAACGTTTCCATCTGAAAGCCACATTCCTAAATCTCCTGACTTGTATATTGTTTCTCCTTTGATAAATGGATTTGAAACAAATTTCTCTGCCGTTTTATCTGGATCATTTAAGTATCCTTTTGCCAATCCGTCTCCTCCTAAGTAAATTTCTCCAACTACGCCTATTGGTTGTAATTGATGTTTTTCATTTAAGATGTATACTGAACTGTTACTTATTGGCTTCCCAATTGGAATACTATCGCTCACCTCTTTTATATCATACGTTAAGGAGAACGTTGTGTTTTCCGTTGGTCCGTATCCGTTGATAATTTGAAGAGTTGGATATTGAGTTCTTAGTTTTTGGATATGTTTAGGTGATAGCTTTTCTCCTCCTAATAATACCGTATTTAATCCGTTAAAGATTTCAATGTTATCATCTATTAATTGATTTCCCCAACCTGCGGTAAACCACATAACATTTACGTTCCTAGTTTGAATCTCATTTTGCAATGCATTATTGTCTAATAATACATCTTGATCGCATAATATCAATTCGCCTCCGTTGAGTAACATTCCCCAATATTCAAACGTTGTTGCATCAAAAGAAAAAGCTCCTGTTGAAATAAGTTTGTCTGAAGATGAAAAATCGTAATAGTTAGCCGATTTTACTAAACGCACCACACTTTTTTGCGGAATCATTACTGCTTTCGGTGTTCCTGTAGATCCTGATGTGTACATGATGTATGCTAGATCAGCCGAAGAACTTTCAAGCGTAAATTGCGTTTCTTCACTTAGTGATTCATCTGCTAAGAAATTTTGTAATAATTCGTCCGTTACAGCTACTTTAAAGTTACTGTCTGTTTGTACAAAATCTAAACGTTCTTGAGGATACGATGGATCTAATGGTAAATACGCTGCTCCTGCTTTTAGTGTTCCTAAGATAACCGTTGGTAAGTTTTCACTTCGTTCTAACAATACTGCAACAATGTCTCCTTTTTCTACATTACATTGTGATTGTAAGTAGTTTGCAAATTGATTGGAACGAGCTTCTAATTCAGCATAACTTACTTGCTTATCTTGATAAGATACTGCAACTTGTTCTGGTGTTTTAGACGCTTGTTGTGTAAATAATTCTCCAAGTGTTGAACTAGATGGATATGCCTTTTTTACATCATTAAATTCATATATTAATTTTGCCTCTTCTTCTGGTGAAAT
>NZ_JBGCDL010000360.1:0-11321 GCF_045105435.1 Kordia sp.
AATAAATAATCGAAGTTAATTCCGCCAATTACGTGACTCGACAATTGTTTTACAATCGCACTTTTTGCCGTTCCTGGAGGTCCTAATAGGAATACGTTTTCTCTTGCCAAAAGTCCAATTCCTAATAAATCGATGACCTCATCTTTACCGACAAAGATATTTTTGATTTCATCGAGTATGGTTCGTATTTTTTGTGTTTCGTTCATAATGTTATGCTTCAGGTATAAACGCGCTCCAAAAGTGTTTGGAATGTTCTCCTAATTGGATAGCAACGTTTTCTTGAATGATTTTGTGTGCCGTGAGGCTGATATCTTTTTTTGCGATGACTCTGTCAATGAATAGTGTTTGAAAACAGTTATTTTCAAAGTGTTTCGCAAGTGTTTCTTCGTTAATTTCAATTTCCATATCGTGTCCGATTGTGGAATATTGAAAGGTTTGTAATTGCTTTGTGAGTATTTTTGCGAGCCAATCTTCTGCATCTATATGTTCTAATTCTTTGATGATAAACGGCAAGAATCTGAGTGATATATCTGCCGAAAGGCACACACTTGGCGTAATTTCAGCTTTAAAATCGGTAAAGAATTTACTTAAATCTTTAGGTTCTTCCGTACGATGTGCTAGAAACTGCGCTGCATAGTATATTGTTTTTGCTGCCCAAACGGCGGCTTCTTTGTGAAACGTTGGCGCTTCAAACGGATAATTTAGCGATTCGTTTTCATATTCTTGTTCTAAAAAATCGGCTAAATCACTGAGTTCATTTGTACTTACTTTTGGCTTGTTTGTATAGAGCACAAATTGTCCAGAAGTACGTAAATGATGAATGGTTTGCAGTATGTTATTTTGTATGCTCAAGAGATTGAATGCGCAATATGTAGCGTTTGTATTGGTTGGTAACACTCAAAAGAACGAAAATTTTATGGAATTGGCAATTTTTAGGTGTTGCATTTCTACTTCGCTCAATGTGACAGGTTTTAGCGTTTGATATTAAGGGTACAAATGTGATTTACGGGAATACCGTACTTCAGTTCTAGATTATTTTGATAATTTGAACACTTATTAACCAATTTTTTTAATCATGAAGAAACAAAAACTTACAACGTTAAAGCTAAACAAAAAGTCCATTTCAAAATTTGAAGTTAAAACTTTAACAGGTGGAGACGATACAAGATGGGCGATTGCAGGTACTTATTTTTGCTGTATTCGATATAAATAATCTTTGTAGCATATAAAATTAAAACCGTTTCATTTTATGTATTGAAACGGTTTTTTATGTTTTGTCTCGTCTTGAAATCGTGGATGAAATTGAACAAGGCAAACTTCATCATAAAAGTTCAATTTGACGATAACTTACTTCGTATAATATCCTTTTTCAGGAATAGAAATCATGTACTTTTTTCTCGATTTATTGTTCAACTTGTTTTCGCGCAACCACGGATTGTGAATTTTTAAGATTTTATAGTTGATTCCAAATTCTTTTGCGAAGCTTGCAAAGTTTGTAACGGCAGTATCTACTTCTACTTTGTAGGTTGGAATGTGCGTGTATAAATGTTTTTCATTGAAGTTGAAACCGTACTTTTTAGCATTGGTAAAGATTTCTTTTAACGCCACTACTCTAAAAATGTAACGACCAGTTTCTTGCCCTAATAATAAATCGTAGTATGAGTTTACTTGTTGATCATCCATTCGCTTTCCAATTCCGCCATTTCCTGCGTTGTATGCTGCTGCTGCTGATGTCCAGTTTCCGAATTTCTTTTTGGAAGCTAATAAGTACTTGCACGCTACACGTGTTGCTTTTTCTAAATGAAAACGTTCGTCAACATTTGAATTGATTTCCATTCCGTTTTCGCGTCCTGTTGCTTTCATTATTTGCCAAAAACCTCTTGCACCTGCTGGAGATGTTACGTTTTGTAATCCGCTTTCAATGACAGCTAAATATTTAAAATCGTCTGGAATTCCGTATTCTTTTAAGATTGGTTCTATGACTGGAAAGTATTTGTTTGCACGTTTAAATAGTAATAAACCATTTGATTGCCAATAGGTATTTACCAACAATTCTCTGTCCATGCGTTCTTTGATATCTGGCAAATGCAATGGCACTTGTTCTCCTGCAAAATTTAGTGTTTCTGGCAGATCCAATGCATATACATTGTAATCGTTGTTATCATTTACAGTTGCTTTTGTTGTTTGACTTGTTGCTGTTGAAGTACTTTCAGCCGTCATAACTTTGTCTTGCTGTACTGCATTCATTAGTAATACTCCGAGGAAAATTAATCCAAGAAAGGCAAATCCATTTTTAAGTTTACGCATGTGGTATTTTTTTTAAATATTTCTTAATCGACTTTTACTTAGCTATTTTGGTGTAATTATAAAAATGGTCGGATAGGGATTACAAAAATAACAAACTGATTTAGAATCATGCAGCTATCTGTGTAATTTGTTGTTAATTTAAGGAAAGTTTTTCTATTCTTTGATCAATCTTGGCAAATTTTCATTAAACCATCTAAATTTATTGAGTACCATAATATGTGTTCCGCCTTTGATGGAAATACAATCTGAAATATGCTGTATTGGAAAAACGCGATCTTTGTCGCCATTAATATGAATGGTATTTGGCAACGGTTTTTCTTGATTCCAATTGACAATTTGCGCAATAGACCAATCTAAGTAATATTTATCGCGAATAGAAAGATATTCTTCATACAATTCCAAGCGTTTGGTTACGACTTCACCAAAAGCAAATTTGCTCAATACTTCTATATTATTTACCAAACTTGTAGGAATGAGTTTGTATATTTTGGTAGCACGCGCTAGTTTCATGCGGCGCGGTAATTCGTGTTTAGATTTCACACTCGATATTACAAAAATCTTTTGCACACTGATGTACTTTGCCATTTCTTGCACTAAGATTCCTCCAAAAGAAACACCTATTAAAATGATGTTATCATGTACTACTTTTTGTGCCATTCTTGATGCATAATGCGTCAAAGTCTCCCCTTTTTCGGGCAGAAACCACTCTAAATAGTGAACTTCAAATTCTTCTTTTGGCAATTCAATATACTTGAATATTGTAGGATTTGCAGCCATTCCTGGCATAAAATAAACTTGTATTTTACTTACGTTCATACAGATAGTCAACTTAAAAACTCGGAAATCTACTCTAAATTTCTTATCTTTGCAAAGTTAAATCAAGATTTCTTCTAAACATTACATTTTTTAAAGATTAATTTAAAATTAAATTGCTATGGATAATGCTACTATTATTGTTATCAATGATAACGAATTTTTACGCCAATTTGAACACAAGACGGAACATGGAATGGCCAAGATTGAGTATTCATTACAAGAGCGTAAAATCTTTCTAACAAAATTAATAGTTCCCGAAGGACTTGACGATGTAGATTTTAAAAATGCATTTATCAAAACGGTTCTAGATAGTATTCAAGAGCGAAACCTGAGAGTTGTGCCAACTAGCCCAAAGATTGCTAGTTTTTTACGAAAAAATAAACAGTATAAAGATTTATTGCCAGTCGGTGTAAGAATCTAAAAAAATAAAAAAGGGAACTATATAAGTTCCCTTTTTTTATACACAGTAGTTTTTAGTATTATTTCTTTTTCAATTTGTCCAACGCTTCTTTTGCCTGTGCTTCTACTTTTTCAAGCAATACTTTTAATTCTTTTGGCGCAGCGTATTTATCGCGAATGTGAATCTTTTTTCCTTTGTAGGTCAAATATGTGTTTTGCAAATCCATGATACGTTCGTTGTCATACTTTCCCTGAAAACCCATAAAGTTTGATTGCTCAAATTCGTTAAAAAGCGATTTCGATTTGCTTGCCGTAATTTTTACAGAATGATTTCCTTGCACTTGTGCGTTAAATTTTCCTGTGTAATATACGGTTCCATCTGCATAGAATTTCATTGTGAATTCTTCGCAAGTTCCTTTACATGGCGATTTGTACAATTCGATATATGCTCCTTTTGGAACACCATCAGACGAACCTTGTGCGTTGTTTGGATTTTCAAACATTCCGACATTGGTAGTTTCTTCTGTTGGTATTTTTTCTTTTCGCGTGTACGCTGTTTCAGTCGCTTTCTGAGTTAATTCATTTTTAGATAACACTTTGTAGCGTTCAAATTTAATTGCTACCACATCAGACGAAAGTGTTACAATATCTTTGTCTAAATTTATTGTTGAAACTTTACGCAACGCATCTACAACTGCTGATGAGAAATCGGAATCGCAGCACATTTGTGTACAGCCTAATTCTCCTAATTTAATTTCGCTTTTCCCTGTGATTGTGTATGATCCAAAGCAATTGTTTTTATCTAATTTCAACAAAAAACGAGTTTCACTATTCACTGTCAAAATCACATCATTAGTCATTTTAACAACCGTTCCGTTATTTTTAAGTTCAGTCACTTTCCAAGAACTTCCAATAAATTCTTTGGTAGAAGCGTCGCAGCTTATTAAAGTTAAGACTAATATTGAGAGTAGTGTTGTTTTCATTTGGGTATCCTATTTTATTAATGCTGTCAAATGAAATTCGCTTAAAAACTTTTATCAATTATAAAGATAAAATAGAGTTCTGCTCATTTCAAATGATATAAATTCAATAGTTAAATATAAGTATCTATTTATAATAATTAATAGTTACAAAGCTATAATTACATGAATCGTACCAAAACCGTATAAAGCCGATGAAGCGTATTATTGTTCAAATCTAAAAAAATGAAACACTTGATTAATTTAGATTTACAAAACCGCTTCTAAAGTAGATTTTCATGTTGTTTCGCAACTTATCACGTTCTGATTTTTCTCCAGCTACAGCTGAATTAGACATGGTATAAAAATCTCCACTTTTAAATTCAACATATCCATATATAACTTGTTGTTTCTCTCGATCGGGCATTTCTGACAATACTATTTTAGTTTCCGTACAAGGCACTTCTAGCCTAAAAATAAAATCATCGGTTTCGTTATATGCATACGTAGGAAAGTCATCTGAACTTAACATGTGGTAGAGTGTTGCTTTCTCGTCATTTATCTGAATATCAAATCCAAAACCGCCAAAAATCCCAAAAGCGCCATCAATCCTAAGCAAATCATCATGCCAAAAATAGAAGGATTTGAAAGGTGATTTCTTTGAAAAATCTGTTGTCGAAGCCGTCAATTCATCGTTTGTATAACTCGTTAAATGAAAGCTATTTTTGTAGATCTGCATATCATTATTAAAACGTTTTGAATTTGGTGTGTCCTCAATATACTTTTCGACTTCATTTTTGATATTTGGATCAATAATTAATCCTTCAATGTCACTTTTTTGCTCGTTTGAACATGATAGTAGCAAGAAAGCAACTAATAGTATTCCGTATTTCATCACATTATTTTTATAATTAACTAAACACAACTGTTTCATCCACAAAATTGAAACGTAGCATTCCATCATCATCAATTTTAGTTAACGTAACTTTGTAAAGTGTATTCACCAATTCTGGATTCCAAGGCGCTTTTACTTTCACATAGTTTTCTGTAAAACCGTGAATGTATCCTTCTTTGTTTTCACTCTCAAATAAAACCGTTTTCGTTTTTCCTAATTGACTTTCATAGAAAGCTCTACGCTTTTTCACAGACAATCCGCGTAACATTTTACTACGTTTTTTGCGCACATTTAGCGGAACTACGTCTTCCATTTCGGCTGCGACTGTATTTTCACGTTCCGAATAGGTAAATACATGTAAATACGAAATATTTAATTCCGTTAAGAAGTTATAGGTTTCTAAGAAAATTTCGTCGGTTTCCCCTGGAAATCCAACAATTACATCTACACCAATACACGCATCTGGCATAGTTTCTTTTATTTGTGTGACACGATCTACATACAATTCACGCATGTAACGACGACGCATTAAACGCAATAAAGTGTTGCTTCCACTTTGCAATGGAATATGAAAATGTGGTACAAATGTGTTGCTTTTGGATACGAAATCGATCGTTTCATTTTTTAACAAATTTGGCTCTATAGAAGAAATTCGCAAACGCTCAATTCCTTCAACCTTATCTAGTTCTTGAACTAATTCTAGGAATGTATGTTCGTGTTTTTTATTTCCAAATTCTCCTTTTCCGTAATCGCCAATATTTACGCCTGTCAGCACAATTTCTTTGATATCCTTTTCGGAAATTTCTTTGGCATTTTTTAATACATTTTCAAGTGTATCACTTCTTGAAATTCCTCTTGCGAGCGGAATTGTACAATAGGTACATTTATAATCACAGCCATCTTGTACTTTTAAAAAAGCACGTGTACGATCGCCAATAGAATAACTTCCGACATAAAAATCGGCTTCTTCAATTTCGCAAGAATGCACTTCTCCAAAATCGTTTTTTGTCAAATCGTTAATATAATCGGTAATTTTAAACTTTTCTGTCGCGCCAAGCACTAAATCCACACCATCAACAGCCGCCAATTCTTCAGGTTTTAGCTGCGCGTAACAACCAACTGCCGCCACAAACGCATCCGGATTTACTTTTTGCGCTTGTTTTACAATAGTTTTAAAGCGTTTATCCGCATTTTCAGTCACGCTACACGTATTAATTACATACATATCAGCATGTTCGGAAAAATCTACCTTTTCAAAACCTTCTTCTTGAAAATTTCGTGCAATTGTAGACGTTTCTGAAAAATTCAGTTTGCAACCTAGCGTATAAAAAGCGACTTTTTTTCTATCGTTCATTCCTGTACTTTTCTACCAAAACGGTAGCGATTTGTATTTTTATTTATGTACTTTTAAACCTTGTTAATGTGAGTTTGAAATTAAGAAAATAATCACATATTTGTCTTTACATAATTACCAATTTTTCAAATCGAGCGCAGTCGAGATTCAGTGAAAATATCTGTTATATTAGTATTTCTCGACTGCGCTCGAACTGACAAGTATTGATTCATATTATAATTGGTAAATAGTAAATCAAAAATGCTGTATCAAATTCACAATTTAGCATAGTTTAAGCCTGCAAATTTACAATTAATTCAGAATATGATAAAATTAACAATGCAACATTTTAAATTGATATTTAAGCAGCTATCAATTCTTTGTTGGTTGTTGATTTCTTTTTCGTGTCAACAAGATCGTTCCAAGGATCGAGATCATTTGGTTTTCCGCTATAACGAGCATGCAAATATTACCTCGTTAGATCCTGCTTTTGCGAAAGATCAACGGAATATTTGGGCAGTGCACCAATTGTTTAATGGTTTGGTGGAAATGGACGCCGATTTGAATGTGATTCCTGCCATTGCAACTTCTTGGAAAGTCTCTGATGATGCACAAACCTATACATTTACTTTGCGTGATGATGTACCGTTTCACAAGCACAAATTGTTTGGAAAAGACAGTACACGAACAGTAACTGCGTACGATTTTGAATATAGTTTTGAGCGAATTTTAGATGATAAATTGGCTTCTAGCGGACGCTGGATTTTTAAAAGTGTAGATCGATTTAAAGCGATTGATGATTCTACTTTTGAAATTACCCTGAAACAACCATTTCCTGCATTTTTAAGCTTACTTACGATGAAATATTGTTCGGTAGTTCCGAAAGAAATTGTGGAATATTATGGCAATAGTTTTAGAGCGAATCCGATTGGAACTGGTCCTTTTCAGTTTAAGATTTGGGAAGAAAACACAAAATTGGTCTTGCGCAGAAACCCAAATTATTTTGAGAAAGATGCCACAGGAACACAATTGCCCTATTTGGAAGCAGTTGCTATTACTTTTTTACCCGATAAACAGAGTGAATTTTTACAGTTTGCACAAGGAAATATTGACTTTTTGAATTCGCTTGATCCATCATATCAAGATGAAATTTTAAATGCTTCTGGGCAATTGCGAGAAACGTACACTTCCACAGTAAATATGATTACGGGACCGTATTTAAACACGGAATATTTAGGTATTTATATTGGAGATAGCACCAATGTTTCAAGTCATCATTTGTTACGAAAGGCAATGAATTACAGTTTTGATCGCAAAAAGATGATTACCTATTTACGAAGCGGAATTGGAACGCCAGCCATTCATGGTTTTATCCCGAAAGGATTGCCTGGTTTTAATAATATTAAAGGTTTTGAGTATGAACCTGAACGCGCAAAAAGTTTGGTCAAACAATATATTTCAGAAACTGGAAATGCTTCACCAGAAGTTGCGATTACAACGAACGGACAGTATTTGAATTTCTGTGAGTACATTCAGCGAGAGCTAGAAAAAACAGGTATTAAAGCGAGTGTAAATGTGATTCCTGCTTCTACAATTCGTGAGAAGCGCTCGAAAGGTGAATTGCCAATTTTTAGAGCGAGTTGGATTGCCGATTATCCAGATGCAGAAAATTATTTATCGCTTTTTTATAGTAAAAACTTCACACCAAACGGTCCAAATTATACACGTTTTAAAAATATACAGTTTGATGAATGGTACGAAACTGCACTTCGTGAAACCGATCCAACTATACGCGCTAAAATCTACACGAAAATGGATTCTTTACTAATTTCAGAAGCGCCACTGATTCCTTTGTATTACGATCAAGTCGTTCGATTTACACAAAAAAATGTACAAGGTTTGGGTATAAATCCACAGAATTTATTGGAATTGAAACGTGTTCAGAAAGTGAAATAATACTTAAATCTGAAGCTTATAGAATATAAATCTAACGTATATCCTATTTTCTATTATTTAGAACTATTGTACATTTTGATAAAATTCGCCAATTCGAGTGAAATTTGTATCGAGAATAACATTTTTCGAACTAAAAGTGTTCTCGATACAATTTTTCGTGCCTCAAAATCACTCGAAATGACGTTTCCTTATACACTTGAATTCAAAATGAACAACAGGTGTTTAGAGTAAATTCTATAAAAAGAAATTTAAACTTAACTAAATTGTAGTATGTTTCCTTATTTTTGTTTTATGAAATACATTTCTTCTCTTATTATTCTTTTTCTTTTTGTTAATTGTTCGGAGAAACCAACTGTAAAAACTACGGAAACAGTGTCCAAAAAAGAAAATATTGTACTTATTTTTGGCAAACGTACTTTTGAAAAGGATACAATATACTTTAATAATGGGAAATCGTATTCTTTAAAAAAAAATCCGATTCTTACCTATTTTGAGAATTATCCTTATGAACGACACGAAATCAAAGCCCATAATTTAAATAGTAGCGATACGATTACTATTGCTACTAAAAATCAGATTTTACTAGAACACCGCTATCATTATTTTTATGCTTCTAATTATGTACTAAAAGCAGGAGATACTATTCAGTTCGATTATAAAAATGATGCTCCTTACGCACGCCTTTTAAATAATAGAAAGTTAGATACAGTATTAAATTTTGAAGTGAATTATAATCTGGCTAATGACATTTATGTAGATGATATTGAATTCCGAGAGAAGCACGGTAGATACAGAACAAAGTCAGAATACGATGTGTATTTAGAAGATTTGATAAAAAATCGAACCAAACAATTAGTAGTTTTAGATTCCCTACATTCAAATGGGAATTTCCAAAAAACAAATTATAATTTCCAAAAAAATAAACTCAAATACAGAATCAATCTGATGTCTGACTTTTCAGATATTGATAAAGATAAAATTGAATTGCAAAACGATTCCTTGTTGATGCTTCCACTCTACAAACGTTTTTTATCTTATTATGTAACGGAAACACTGAACATTCCCATCATTAAAAGAAAAAATGTCCGAATAGCTGATAAATTGATTCTCTTCGATTCCATTCAAAATAGCAACTTATTTTCAAAAAAAATACAGCATTATTTATTGTATGCTACGTTGAAAGATATTGCCAAATATTATCCGTTGGCTGATTTTAAATCTTACCATCAAAAGTTTACAGAAACAGTGAAAGATAGCACGCTTTTAAATTTGATAAACGACACCTATTTAACCGATTTTATCTCCTTGAAAGGAAAAACAGATGATGTTTATTTAACCAATACAACTAAAGAACGAACTACACTCACGGAAATCATTCAGCAATTTAAAGGGAAAGTTGTATATGTTGATTTTTGGGCAAGTTGGTGCGCTCCGTGTCGCGCAGCTATGAAACCTGCTAAAAAGTTGCGAAAAACCTATGAAAACAAAGATTTTGTCTATATTTTTATTTCTATTGACAAAGATTTTTCTCAATGGCTTAAAGCTTCTAACGAAGAAAATTTAAAGTATTTTAAAAATAATTATTTGTCTGTAAATTATCCATCTGCCCAGTATTACAGAGAATTACAGATGAAATCAATTCCACGATATATCATGTATGATACAAAAGGAAATATGATTTCTAAAGATGCGCCAAGTCCAAAAGATGCAGAAATTTATGAATTTATTGATCAGTACATTGATAAATAATCCACAGAATTTATTAGAGTTAAAACGTGTTCAGAAAGTGAAATAATGCTCCAAATTGTAACTTTTTTCTTCTTTTATATACAGATAATAGTATATGTTCAATTTAAAAGAAGAAGCTTATGTTAGGATCAGGATTTGGGCTCTATGCAATAGAAGCATTTAAAAGAGATAGGAAAAGAAGGAAGCAACACACACCATTTAGTAGTGATTCATTGCGATATCAAGGAAAGAAGATTACGAAAGTATTTCCAAAAGCTACCAAAATACAGTTGTTGGAAATTCGTGAACGCATGAAGAAACAAAATCGCAAAGAGCGCGACAAGTTGATGCTCTCTTTTATCATTGCAATTCCTATAACTATTGGACTTATTATTTTTGCAACTAAATATTTTGGGATTTACTAAGTTTCTAAATAGTTATTAAAATCAGTATTCACCTTAAAATTCTATATTATGTCTGGCTTTTCATCACATGCAAATACCGTTATACGAAATAACAAACGCAAGCGCATCAATAAGCTTGATCGTGTAGAACGCTATATTGGCACAAAAACTTCTGAAGCAGAATACAATGAAGCATCAGAGTATATGCTACATAAAATTAGAGATAATGTACAAAAGCAACAACGCAAAACAAGACGTATGGCAATCATTGTATTTCTAGTTTTCGGTGTCATCATAAGTAGTTTTATGTACTACTTCTTGTTTATGTATTGAAAAAAGATTATTTAATCTGTTGTGCATTTTGATAAAATTTCGTCAATTCGAGTGAATTTTACGATTGAAAATGAGTCAAATTTGTATCGAGAATAGAATATTTTGTACTAAACAGTTCTCGATACGATTTTTCGTACCTCAAAATCACTCGAAATGACGTTTCGTTATACTTTTGAATTCAAAATGCACAA
>NZ_JBGCDL010000361.1:0-10778 GCF_045105435.1 Kordia sp.
TATTGCCCAAACATAGTTTGATTTCCCAACAGAATTCCGTTTGTTTCGTTCACCAATTCGTAAATATGGATCTTCCTTTCCACGAATTTTATGCCACCAACGATTTAAATCATGACTAATGGTTCCTGTACCAATAACGCCCAGACGATATTGTTTCGATAGGCTTTCTACACGTAATATGACTTCTTTCTCCTGCATTATACCGTGTCTATGAAATTACGTTCTGTTTTGTTAAATATGATCAATCCGAATAGAAATACTACGATTGAAATTCCTAAAGTGATGAATATGTATTGTAATGAAAATTCTCCTTGTTGAAATACCATGTAACGGAATGATTCAATGACACGCGCTAGCGGATTGTATTCTACGATCCATGAAACGTACGATGGTAATTTTTTTGTTACGATTGCCATCGGATACATGACTGCGGAAACATACATCATGAGTTGAATTCCGAATTGTACTAAGAATGTTAAATCGCGATATTTTGTGACCATTGAAGAGATAATCATTCCTAAACCTAAACCTAATAATCCCATTATCAGTACGATTAAAGGTAATAATAGCAGGAATGGTGAAAGATCTCCTGCCTTTCCTTGCGAAGCAAAGAATATGTAAAACGCAGTAAATATTAGGATTTGAATTCCGAATTTTAATAAGTTGGAAACCGTGATTGATAGCGGCATGATGACTCTTGGAAAATAGACTTTTCCGAAGATGTTTTCATTTTTCTTGAACGTGTCTGAAGTCGCTTTGAGACATTCTGCAAAGTAATTCCAAATGGTAATTCCCGCAAGGTTAAACAAAAAAGCATTTACCGTTCCTGTTTGAATATCGGCAATTCCGTTGAAAACCAAGGTAAATATTACCGAAGTTAATAAAGGTTGAATTAGATACCATAACGGACCCAAAACGGTTTGTTTGTATAAGGTAACGACATCACGACGTACAAAAAGCATTAGTAAGTCTCGGTATTGCCAAATTTCTTTGAATTTGAAATCGAGTACATTGCTTTTTGAAGATATTTCAAATAACCAAGTATGTTTTTGGGGCTTGTCCAAATGGTTTGAGTTTTAGGTTACCAAATATTTTCTAAATCTTTTTTTGTGTAGGTATGATTGCGTTCTACAAAAGTAGTTTTGGAATCGTTTTTTAACTTTAATGCACTTTTTTTCGTGAATATTCTTGACAAGATTCCAAATGGCGTTAGAAAGATAAAGAAGACTAACGATAAGATGATTTTTGTGTTGATCCATCCTAAAACTAGTGCAATTTTTCCCCAAATCCATACAATTAAACGTTCCAATGGTGGAAAAAACGAAGCTACACCAACACTAAGCGCTATTATAAATAGTACTTTGGCGGCAGTTACATAGTCAGTTTTAAAATGTAGGTATGTTGCTATTAGCAAAAAACCAACTACCATGACCAATATTACTTTTGAATTATCCTCTTTCATAGTCTAGAATAAGGTATAAATGAATGGTGCAATGGCAGATCCGCCACCTAAAACTAAGATGATTCCTAGTAATAGTAATACAATGATCATTGGCAAAAGCCAGAATTTTTTTCGTTCTTTTAAGAATCTGAATAGATCTTTTAAAAACTCCATATTTTTATTGATTTAAGGTCTTTATAAATGTTGCTAATTCGTCGCCCATTTTTTTGTTTCCCGCAGGATTAAAATGGCAATCGTCGTACAAATACGCACTTGTTTTTGGAATGATTGAATCCGTTTTGAATACAGGTATCGAAAGTTTTACACTTTCATTTACTGTGATATCATTGATGCTATCTACTTTTTGTTGTAGCATTTTCGCGTTGTAACGAATTCCGCCGCGAGACGTCATCCAATGCCAGTTTTGCAACGCTTCTTCTTCCGTATCCCAAGTTACTACTTGCGTCGCAAATATAAGCTTTATATCATTCGCCTGACAAATACCAATTAAGGTTTTTAATTTATTTGCATAATTCCCGTAATCGGTTGTAGGTAATTGATTTTCAACAGGTCGCGCTTGCGTCTTTTTTACTTTTTTCTTGTAATTCGACTGAATTTCAATGGTTTCTAGTGCATCTGCTTCGCTTTTGAACGCGTAGTATAATCGTCTTGGAATTTGAAATTCATACAAGAAAACACCTAACATTTTACCAAAACTTACTTCGGTGTCTACTTTTTCAGTTACGTTAAATTTTAGCGGATTATTGTCTAACATTAAACGTGTAACATCATTTATTCCACAAAAAACAATGACTTCATCTGGTTGCAAGTGAATGATTCTGTGCGATAACATAGCCACATGATCTTGGATATTATCACCCGATTTTCCTGCGTTGTATACTTTTACTATTTTGTTTTGATAGTTGTCACGGTTTAAATTTTCTTGCAACACTTGCGTCCAAACATCTGCATCGTCTACATACAAGCTTTCTGTAGAACTTCCGCCAATAGCGAAAATTCGATATTCAGTATCCGGTTTTGGCATTTTGAGTTCATCACCGCGAAAACCAACATTGTTTACTGTAAAGTTGGTCTTTTCCTTGTAATTATCAAACCCTAATAAACCTTCTTCCGTAGCAAATTCAAACTTTGTATTCGGATCAAATTGCGATTCGATATACATGTTTCCAATCGGTGGATAAAACATATTCTTTTTTGCATTCTCATACGGATCAGGCACCGGAAAAAACTGCAAGATGATTTCTATCAGTACGATAAGCACCAATAAAATGATAAGATTGTATTTAATTGTTTTCCACACAGCTATTTAATCTAATAAAAATTCTTCTTTCCAGTCGTCCGAATCTTGCCAACTTGGCTGATCTGACTTTTTGTACACAAAATTTCCAATGACTAAATAGTCCATTTCCGTACGCATAAAACAGCGATACGCATCATTTGGCGTACATACAATTGGCTCTCCACGCACGTTGAAACTTGTGTTTACGACAACACCAACACCCGTAATTTTCTTGAATTCGTTGATGAGCTCCCAATATTCTGAATTGGTTTCTTTGTGTACTGTTTGAATTCTTCCCGAAAAGTCAATATGTGTAATTGCTGGCAATGAAGAACGTTCTACATATAGTTTTTCACGTATTGGTAAATCGTGATAGTTTACAGGTACTTCATTTTTGATTTTTGGATGCACTTTATGCACCAATAACATGTATGGTGAAATGCCTTCGTAATCAAAGAATTCGTTTACATCTTCCGCCAAAACAGATGGCGCAAAAGGTCTGAATGATTCTCTGTATTTTATTTTTAGATTGAGTTTTTTCTGCATTTCAGGATTTCGAGCATCTCCTAAGATACTTCTGCGTCCTAACGCACGTGGACCAAATTCCATACGGCCTTGCATCCAACCAATTGCGTTTCCTTCTGAAATGTAGGTTGCTACTTCTTTTGTTAGTTTATTGAAATCTGAGAAGTATGTTGCTTTCGCGCTGTATTTTCTGTTGATTTTCTCCACATCTAAGTCTGAGAATTCAGGTCCTAAATACGAACCACTCATTGCATCGTTTGGTTCAACTTTACGTTCTTGATCAAAGTACGTGTAATATGCAGTTAATGCAGCTCCTAACGATCCGCCAGCGTCTCCTGCTGCTGGTTGAATGAATATTTCTTTGAAGATGTTTTCATTCTGTAGTTTTCCGTTCGCTACACAGTTTAGTGCAACGCCACCAGCCATACATAAATAGTCTGCGCCTGTAATTTCTTTGGCGTGTTTGGCTAGTTTGATGATGATTTCTTCCGTTACTTCTTGAATTGCCAATCCTAAATCAGAATGGTGTTGTTCAAATTCAGATTCGGATGTTCTTCTTGGGAAACCGAATAATTCTTCCCATTTTTTATCGTATACCATGCGCAATCCAACCGCATAGTTAAAGTATTGTTGATCTAACCAAATTGAACCATCATCATTTATTTTGATGAGTTTCGTTTTGATGATTTCCTTGAATTTTTGTGTACGTTCCGAATTTGGGTTTCCGTACGGCGCCAATCCCATGAGCTTGTATTCGCCTGAGTTGACTTTGAATCCTAAGAAATAGGTAAATGCTGAATACAATAATCCGACAGAGTGTGGAAATTGCAATTCTTTCAACATCGTAATATCTTTTCCTTCACCAAGACTTATGGACGCTGTTGCCCATTCTCCTACACCATCTAAGGTTAGAATCGCTGCTTTTTGATACGGCGACGGATAAAAGGCACTTGCAGCATGCGACAAGTGATGTTCTGGGAACAATAGTTTTAGTGTTTTTTTGTTGAATGGTTGGATTTCTTTTAATTCATCCTTTATCAACTTTTTTAAGAACATTTTTTCTTTCAACCAAACTGGAATTGCAGTTATAAAAGATGTGACACCTTTCGGCGAAAAGCCATAATAGGTTTCTAATAAACGTTCAAATTTTAATAATGGTTTGTCGTAAAAAACGACTGCATCTAGCTGGTCTATTGTTTTTCCGACATGTTCCAAACAGTATTTTACTGCATTTGTAGGAAATGCAGGATCGTGTTTTTTACGTGTAAAACGTTCTTCTTGCGCTGCAGCTACTACTTTGCCATCTTGAACAATTGCTGCCGCAGAATCATGGTAAAATGCGGATATTCCTAATATCGTCATAATCACTTTCTATTGAAATACTTTAAAAGCATTTCATTGTTTGGGGATTGTTAGTTTTTTCTTCTTTTAAAAGGTTTTGTCAGTCGTGATAAGAGTGATCGCTTTTCTTCTTCATGGTATCCATTTCCGTAACTTCCATACCCGTATCCGTAGCCATAACCGTATCCATAGCCATAACCGTATTTGGCTTTTTGGCGATAATCGTTGAATACGAAACTTATGTTTTTGACTTCTCCCTTTTTGTATTTATCATTTATGATGTTCAACATGCCTTTCTTTGAATAGTCTTGTCGAACCATATATATTGTTGCATCTGCATGATTTATCAAATCTAATGCATCAGACACCAAACCTAATGGCGGCGTATCTAATATGATGTAATCGTAACGCTGTTTTAATGCTGCTATAAATTCTTCTAATTGCTGACTGATTAATAATTCGGATGGATTTGGCGGAATTGATCCCGAAGTAATCACATCTAAATTATCATATTTTGTGTTCTGAATGACTTCATCTAGCTCTTTTTGTCCGATGAGATAGTTTACAACACCAATTTCATTGTCGATTCCGAAATCACCAAATATTTTAGGTTTACGTAAATCTAACCCAACTAAAACCGTCTTTTTTCCTGTTAAAGAAAATACAGAAGCCACATTGATAGAACAGAATGTTTTTCCTTCTCCACTGACTGAAGAAGTGATCATTACTGTTTTGGTTTTGTCTTTTGCTAAGTTTTTGTAAATGTACTGCAAACTCGATCGGATTCCTCGAAATGCTTCTGCAACAGATGATTTTGGACTTTCAAATACTGCTAAATTATTATTTGCTTTGCTTCTGCTTACAATTCCTAAAATTGGAATATTTGAAAGCTTTTTAATGTCTTCTGGCGTGTTGATATTATTGTCGAGCACAGTTACCAAAAACACAAACCCTAATGGAAGTAGCAATCCTAAGAATAAAGCTATAGAGTAATTTTTTCTGGTATTTGGTGAAATTGACGCTTGCCCTAAATCTTTAGCACTGTCAATTACTTTTACATCCGAAACATTGGCTGCTTTTACAATTCCTGCTTCATTCTTTTTTTCTAGCAATAAACTATATGAAGCTTCACTCAATTTGTAGCTACGTTCTATATTGAATAATTGTTGCTCTTCTTCTGGTAATTTTCTAAACTCTGCATTGGCTCTTGCTGTTCTACTTTCTACATTGGTTATATCAATATCTGTGGAAGATCTTGCCGTTTTTACATTTTCAAGCAATACACGTTTGGTCGCTTCAATATCTTGGTCTATTTCTTTAAAGAAGATATCATTTTTTACTGTTTCACTTAGTTTTGCTCTTTTAATTGATAAGCCAACAATTGTAGACACATTATTCACAATATTGACATCATCAATTCCCGAAGAAGCTGGTGCTGGCAACGATCTAAAATCTGTACTACCTGTTAAGTAGTCTTCTAAGAGTTTGTAGTATTCGAGCTTAAGCATGTAGCCATTTTTCTCTATACTGTATTGATTTAATTTGGCAAATACTTCTTCTCCTTTTAAAGATGGATTGAATACTTTGTTATCTTGTTTGTATTTCTTTAGTTTTTGCTCATCTTTTCGTAACGAATCTTCTACACCAGAAATCATTTTTTCAATAAATGCCAGTGTATTTGTTGCGAATTGATTCTTTTCTTCGAGATTTTTTTCTTTTAATAGTTCTGTCGTTACATTCAAATAATCCGCTAAAATAGCACGGTTTGGACCTGTAAGACTTAATACCAACATCGAAGCTCCTTGTACTTTTACACCGACGGTGATAGAACGATACTTAGAGATTTCAGAATTTAAACTCGTCAAATAAATATAGTATGGTTGCCCTATCTTGATTTGTGTATCTCTCCGTGACGTTAACGCAAATTTGAAATACGGTGATTTTACTTCAACATTCGTTACAAAATTACCTGAATATGCAGTTCCATCTGTTGAAAAACTAGAAGCTTTGTTCTTTTTATAATTTAATCCTCTGTAGACTCTATCTTCAGAAAAATCAATACTTGCGGTATAATTTTTTTCGTCTGTAAATATAATTTTTATGGGCGTATCGGTAAGTTGCGGTACAGATTCATCTAAACTTACAATAAAAGGTGCATTGGTATGAATGTCTTCCAAACGATACAATCCTTCTTTTTTGTAATGAATGTATGATTGTAGCAAGCGTACTACATTTTCGTTATGCGATCTTGATTTTAAAATGGTTTTAATGGTTTCTACTTTATCGCTTGCGCCTCCCCAATTGAAGGTAAGGTTCATGCTTGAAGAAAAGAACGGATTTTGTTCTTCTTTTATAGAAATTAAACTTTCTATACTATAAATACGTTCCAATCGTTTGTTGTAGAAATACGTTACTGCAAATGCAATTCCCAAAGTAATCACAAATAAATACCAATAATTAAGTGCTCGGAAAGCAAGCGCTTTTATATCTAAAGAATTTTGTGGTTTTAATTCGTCAAATTCACCTTCCATATTCCTATAAGTTTCTAGACAATACGATTACACTTGTTACTAATGATAATACCGTAACAATTGCTGTAACAGATTGTATAAGTGTAGTTCCTGTTCCTAACGATTTCTGCTTTAAAGGCTTTACATACACCATATCATTGGGTTGAATGTAAAAATATGGAGAATTAAACGCATCTACACTTGTGAGATTGATGTGATGGATTTTTTGTCCTTGTGGATATTGACGAATGACTAAAACGTCTTTTCTATTTCCTAAATCAGTAATATCTCCCGCACTTGCCAATGCTTCAATGATATTGACACGATCTTGGAATAATGTATAAATTCCGGTACTTGCAACTTCTCCTGTTACTGTAAAACGCAAACCTGCTAATTTTACCACAATAAATAAGTCTTCTGCTTTATTAAAATATTCTTCTAGTAATTTTTTATTGATTGCTTCTTCAATTTCATCTAAGGTAAATGCCAACACATTGAGTTTTCCTAAAATCGGAATTTCAATGTTTCCATGTTTGCTTACTGTAAATCCATTGTAGTATAAACTTTGTTCTGACTGTTGTCCTCCAACATTTTCAGCAGCTACGGGTTGAAACATTGCCACCAACTTTGCATCTGTCGATTTGATACTGATTGATAATAAGTCGCCAATTTGAACTCTGTAAGGTTTTGAGTTTAATTTTATAGACTGTTCAATAAGTTCTTTATCACCTTCTTTTTCTCCAAAATACGTGAGTTCCTTGTTAGAAACACAAGAAGCTAACAGGAAAAAAATGAGTAGAATTGATATTGGGACTTTCAATTTCATTAATAAGTACTGTTGTTTAACAAGCAAATATAAGTTTTACGCAGTAATAATAAAATTCTATGCAACATATCTGATCTTTTTATTTTTAATTTGTAAAAAAATCAACAACGTGAATTATTTATCCGTCGAAAATATCTCAAAGTCTTTTGGTGAACGTGTTTTATTTCAAGATATCTCTTTTGGAATCAATAAAGATCAAAAAATAGCGTTCATTGCCAAAAATGGTACTGGAAAAACTTCCCTGTTAAATATTATCACAGGAAATGCAGAAGCCGATAGTGGGCAAATTGTGATGCGAAAAGGAATTCACATGGCATTTTTATCGCAAAAAGAAAACTTAGATCCGAAACTTACGATAGAAGAAACCATTTTTGCTTCCGACAATCCAATCTTGGATGTTATTGCAAATTATGAACGTGCTTTACTAAATCCTGATGATTCAGAAGCATACCAAAATGCATTTGATAAAATGGATTTGCACAATGCATGGGATTTTGAAACACAATACAAACAAATTCTATTTAAGCTTAAGCTTGACGATTTAACGCAAAAAGTCAGTAATTTATCTGGTGGCCAAAAGAAGCGCTTAGGTTTGGCAACTGTTTTAATCAATAAACCCGATTTATTAATTTTGGATGAACCAACAAATCATCTCGATTTAGAAATGATTGAATGGTTAGAAGAGTTTTTCAAAAAAGAAAGTATTACCCTTTTTATGGTAACGCACGATCGCTACTTTTTGGAACGAGTTTGCAATGAAATCGTAGAATTAGAAAACGGGCAATTATACAGCTATAAAGGAAGTTATTCGTATTATTTAGACAAAAAAGAAGCGCGAATCCAATCTGAACAAGCTTCAGTTGAAAAAGCAAAGAATTTATATAAAAAAGAACTCGATTGGATGCGTCGCCAGCCTAAAGCACGAACGACAAAATCAAAGTCACGAATCGACGATTTTTACGACATCAAAGAACGAGCACACAAACGTCGTAACGAACACGAAGTGCAATTAGAAATTAATATGGAACGTGTTGGAAGTAAAATTCTGGAGTTGCATAATATTTCGAAATCGTTTCAAGATAAAGTTTTATTAGACAAGTACGAATATGTCTTTAAAAAAGGCGAACGCGTTGGTATCATTGGAAAAAACGGAACGGGAAAGTCTACTTTTTTGAATATGATTACAGGGAATTTAAAACCTGATTCAGGAAAAGTAATTGTTGGAGAAACTATTAAGTTTGGATATTATACACAAAGTGGAATCAATCCGAAAGAAGGACAAAAAGTAATTGATGTCATTAAAGAATTTGGTGAATATATTCCACTGAAAAAAGGGCGTTTAATTTCGGCTGCGCAGTTGTTAGAACGTTTTATGTTTGATAGAAAACGTCAGTATGATTTTGTTGAAAAATTATCTGGTGGCGAATTGAAACATCTGTATTTATGTACTGTTTTAATTCAGAATCCTAATTTTTTAATTCTGGATGAGCCAACAAACGATTTAGATATCGTTACATTGAACGTATTAGAAAGTTTTTTACTTGATTTCCCTGGTTGTTTGTTAGTGGTTTCTCACGACAGGTATTTTATGGATAAAATTGTAGATCACTTATTCATCTTTAGAGGAAATGGTGTGATTGAAGATTTCCCCGGAAATTACTCCGACTTTAGAGCGTATGAAGACAGTGTTGAACCTGAAAAATCTACTGAAAAGAAAGAAAAGAAATCGTGGCGACAAGATGATTCTTCGCAAAATTTAACGCACAACGAGCAAAAAGAATACAAACGTTTGGAAAAAGACATTCAGCGTTTGGAAGAAGATAAAGAGAAAATTGAAGCAGAATTTGTTTCGGGCGAATTATCACAAGAAGAAATTCAGGAGAAATCAATGGATTTACAGAAAATCATCAAAGAATCGGAAGAAAAAACCGAACGTTGGTTTGAGTTGGCTGCAAAAATGGAAGAGTAACTATGTGGTATCAAATCTTTGCCTATTTTCGGTTTTTGGCAGCATCAAGCAATCAGCATGGTGTGCATTCGCCGTTTGTGTATGATTTGATTACGAAGTGTTTTTATGACAAATCGTCCAAAGAAATTTACAAGAACATTCAACAGTATCGCAGCGAATTACTAAAAAATGATACGATTATTGAAGTCAAAGATTTTGGTGCAGGAAGCAGAGTTTTTTCATCCAACAAAAGAAAAGTTTCCGCCATCGCTAAAAATGCAGGAATTACTAAAAAACGTGCACAACTCTTAGCGCGATTGATTCCTTATTTAGACATAAAAAAATCCTTGGAACTAGGAACCTCACTAGGAATTGGCACTATTGCGATGAAAAAAGCAGACGAAGTATTGACATTAGAAGGTTGTCCTGAAACGGCTCAAATCGCACAAGAACAATTCAAAAAACACAATTTAAATACTGTTTCTATTCAAGTTGAAGAATTTTCTAAATCCTTACCAAAAGCCGCTGAACACAACTATGATTTGGTCTATTTTGATGGAAATCACCAAAAAGAAGCTACACTTTCTTACTTTGAAACATTGCTCAAAACAGCTCATAACGATACTGTTTTTATTTTTGACGATATTCATTGGAGCAAAGACATGACCGAAGCTTGGGAAATTATAAAAAAGCATCCGAAAGTCACTGTAACTGTCGATACGTTCTTTTGGGGATTTGTATTTTTTCGCAAAGAGCAAGTAAAAGAACATTTTATTGTACGTTTGTAATTGTATGTTCGCACTTATCATTAAAACCATACTCGTATTCGTTTCTCTTTTGGGAAGCATGTTTTTTGTGCAGCGTAAATTCAAAATTTATGCTGGCTT
>NZ_JBGCDL010000362.1:0-4605 GCF_045105435.1 Kordia sp.
TTCGACTTTGTTCAGTAAAGGTATTTTGATTGCACTTAGCATAATTTAATTCGTTATTTTTTGTTTTACATACTTAAAAGACTGTTCACTTCTTTAAGTAAATATTGTACGACAATTTCATCAAAATCAGAGAATAATGGATTCTGAAACTTCGCTCTTTCTTCACTTAGTTTTTCTCTCAGCGAACAGAAAAATGGTTTTTCAGAACTGAGAATACCTGTAAGATGATCTTCTGAATCGCCTTGTTTTACTCGATAACGCTCTTCTAAATGAAGTCCAAATGTTACTAACTGTGAGTTTGTAGCTTTCTTAAAAACGGACCAAAATTCTTTAAAATCAAACTTGGCATATATTGGGTAAGACGACAAATGTAAATTTGGATCATTCAATTTTTCTATAAAAGCAATCATATCCTTTATATACAGCTCACAAAGAAGTGTAACTTGGTGAGTTTCGTACTGAGCTCTAATATCATGATATACTTTTTGGCTGTACATATTAATTTCATGTACACTTTCACTTGAACACTCATTAAATTCAAGCTTATGCAAATGCGCCTCTTCCTTTACAAAAGGATTTCTGAGGTAAAGTTCGTCCAACTTAATATCATTTATTGCTCCAAGATCCACATTAAATTCAGGATAATCTATAGAATTATATTGTAATTTCCATGCATCAATTCCTTTTTTAAATCGCTCTATAAGTTCTTTATAGGCTTCTTTATATGAATTTTCATTTGTGTCTTCTTCATTTTTCAACAGCGGTTTAATTCGCGTTTTGGTATTAAAAAACCTGTTTACAATCTTAAAGACATGCGTATATTCGCTTAGATGAAAAACTGCGTTGTCTACCAAAATCAACATTTTATCAATGAATTTATCAATTTCTGATGGCGGTAAATTCAAAACTTCAACTTCAAACAGCGGATTAAAAATCGGATAATTATTAACTACTTTAAATGGTTTCAACTCTTGCGTTAATTTTTTTTCACAAATAAATGAAGTATTCCCTACGATATAATCAAATATTGAATCAAAAATAGCTATTGGTTGAAACTGGATATTTTGTAAATATTTTTCTTCATAGTGCTGTTTATACGACACTATTTCTTCGTAAATCTCCAACTCTTGTAGCGTTAATTCGTCAGAAAAAGGATCTTTCTCAAAAAGTGGATGCTTACCAAAATTACGCTCATCGTTTTCGTGTTGTAAGCTAAAAATCACTCTAGGTGTCAATCCGCCCATTTTAAACTCTAAAGCAATCGACAGTGCATAATTGAATGTTCTGTTAAAATATTCAGCCGCTGAAAGTGCTGGTTTTATATCTTTTTTTAATATTTCTTGTATGGTGGTAAATAGTAACTCATAACGTTCCAAAAAGAAGATTAAAGTCCTCAAATTGCTATTATATGCTTCACTTTTAGAAACAATATCTTGACTGCGTTTTCTTAAAAAATCAAAATAACTAGGGAATTGCTCTTTATACGTTGTCGTAATAATTTCTTCGTAAGCCAATGCATCATTGGTTTTAAACGTCATTGCACCTCCAATAATAGTTTCCCTCATTAATAAATAATTAGCTGTGCCACTGGCTAATTCATCTTCAGTTTCAACAAGGAGTACTTTAATATCAGTACATTCAAGCATAGTACGAACAAATCCAAATAACTCTTTGCTTTGTAGCGTATTACTTGTTCGGTTAAAATCATCAAAACAAATAAGCATTTTCACTTTAGCAGCTGAAGATGTTTTATTTTTTGAGAATAATTCTATCAGAAATCTTCTAATTTGAGAAACAAAAGAAACACTTTTATGAAATATTGGCAACTCACTAAGTAATTGCTCTTGATGTAAAAATTGTTCAATAGCTACTTTAGAAAACACTTTTGTAATAAACGCTTTAACTGCAGAAGAAACTCCCACATTTTTGTTCTTTAAAAGTGGTGCAAACTCTAAAAATAAGTGTTCTTTAATTTCTTCAACACTTCTAAGTCCGTAAAGAGAGATGAATACAGGATAAAATTTATCATCACTTGTTTTAGCTGATGCTAGCGTGTCACGAACTATTGGGAATAGTTTGTTTTTAATATAATGTGATTTTCCAACACCACTTTTTCCTTTAATTAATAGTGCCTGATTTATATCATTTTCTAAAAACTGTATTATTTTTCGAGTTGAATTTTCAATCATTTATCTTAATACTAACATGTTAAGGCAGGGTTTTAAACACCTAATTTAGTGAATATAAAATGAATGTGTATTTTGTTGAAAACGAATCTTATAACCGTAAAAATTTTTAGCGAACAACCACGTATTTACGATAAGCATACACAAAAATTAAGAAGCAAAAAACAATACAAAACCCCAAAAGTGTTCATACGGAGCTTGTAGAAACACTCAAAATCAATTCCGCAATCGTTGTAGTTTCAGAATCAGTAAGATAATCGCTAAAGGACTATGAGAATTGCTGCGATTTTTAGTAATTTCGGATTTTAGAACGCAAATAATTACGGAAAATGCAAAACCAAAAACGTGTCGTTATCGATCATATTTCTCCACAATTGAATGGAGGAGAATTTTTTATCAAACGAATTGTAAACGAAATCGTAACCGTGCAAGCACATGTCTTAGTTGACGGACATGATGTCATTGCCGCTTCTGTATTGTACAAACATGAAAAAGAACGTACCTGGAAAGAAGTACGCATGCATGATGTCGGAAATGACGAATGGAAAGCTTCTTTCGTCGTAGAAAAACAAGGATATTATACCTACAAAGTACAAGGTTGGGTAGATTATGCGTTGAACTGGCAACACGGAGCAGAACGCAAAATTGACGACAACCAACACATAACTTCAGAATTGCTAGAAGGCGCAGCGTTGCTTAAACCATTGCTCAAAAAAACGACAAAAACAGAAAAGGAATATTTGGTAAATTGCATAGCAGCGTTTGAAGATACAGCGCAATATGAAGAAGCAATTACAGCGACCAAAAGTGCACGTTTGCACGAAATCTTACTAAAATATCCCGAAAAACACTTAGCCAATGAATCGCACGATTTACAAATATATGTTGATCGTAAAAAAGCGCAATTCAGTACATGGTATGAATTTTTTCCACGTTCAGCTTCGGAAACGGAAGGAAAACATGGAACATTCAAAGATTGCGAACGGTTATTGCCAAGAGTTGCAAACATGGGATTTGATACCTTATACTTTCCGCCAATTCATCCAATTGGAGAAGTCAACCGTAAAGGAAAAAACAATACAACAGAAGCCAAAAAAGGCGATGTTGGTTCTGCTTGGGGAATTGGTTCGCAATATGGTGGACACAAAGACACACATCCAGAATTGGGAACAATGGACGACTTCAAACAATTAGTCGCGAAAGCAAAAGAACAAGGAATTGAAATTGCAATGGATTACGCACTGCAAGCTGCGCCCGATCATCCTTGGGTAACATCAAATCCAGATTGGTTCAAGTGGCGACCAGACGGAACAGTGCAATATGCCGAAAATCCACCAAAAAAATACCAAGACATCTTACCAATCTATTGGGAAAGTGAAGATTATAAAAATTTATGGAACGAATGTTTAGACGTTCTATTGCAATGGATTGATTGTGGTGTAGCAGTATTTCGAGTGGATAATCCGCACACAAAACCATACTATTTTTGGAATTGGGTTATTGCTGAAGTAAAAAAGAAACATCCTAACGTACTCTTTCTCGCGGAAGCGTTTACCAAACCGAAAGTCATGCAGCAATTGGCAAAACAAGGATACACGCAGTCGTACACGTATTTCACTTGGCGTGATAACAAACACGAGCTCATAAAATATATGAATGAACTCACGCAAACGGATCAAAAAGAATACATGCGACCAAATTTTTGGCCAAATACGCCAGACATTAATCCGTTTCACTTACAAGGCGCCAACGAAGCAAAATACATTCAGCGATACGCATTAGCGGCAACCTTGAGTGCTAACATTGGAATTTACGGACCTGTATTTGAACAAATGATCGATGCTGCCATTCCTGGAAAAGAAGAATATTACATGTCTGAGAAGTTTCAATTGTGTCATTACGATTGGGAAAAACAAAACAAACTCACGACGTTAATTGGCAGAATCAATGCGATTCGACATGAACATGAAGCGTTGCAACAAACCAACAATATCAAATTCTGTCACATAGAAAATGACAATCTAATAGGTTTCTACAAGTGGAATCAAGACAGAACAAGCGAAGTGTTAGTCATCATTAGTTTAGATCAATACTATTCACAACAAGGAAACATGCAATTGCCGTTACAAGATTTAGGAATTCATGACGGACACAAAGTAGAAGTGCACGATTTGATAACAGGAAACAGTTACAATTGGTACAGCGAATGGAACTTTGTAGAATTGCATCCTGCGTTACCTTTTCATATCTTTAAAATCAAGAAATAGCATATAAACTAACAAATTATGGCTAAAAAAACTACCAAAACCAACGAACAATCGCACTACACTTTCAATGATGCTTGGGAAGTATTAGTAGGAAATAACGACTTCGTCAACGCATTTCTATCTGGTGTACTGGAAGATTATATCATAAAACC
>NZ_JBGCDL010000363.1:0-12386 GCF_045105435.1 Kordia sp.
TGTTCTACATGTTCTGCCATCCAATAAGAAATTGGTTCAATGTTGCTGTACCAAGGATAACGCGTATTGCTAGAGTGACAATCAAAACAAGCAACTTTTAAAGTAGCTGCTACAGAACTTGACATATTTGTTTCCTCCATAAAAGGTTTTAAATCTGCTACATCACCTACATTTTTCTCTGGTCCGAAAAATTGTAAAATTACCAATGCGATTAATGCTAAAACTGCTATTTTTTTAAGTATCTTCATTTTGTTATTTTTAAGCAGTCTAAATTATAAAAACAATGACGTTTGAACAACTTTATTCGGAATTAAATTATGTAAATCATTCACGCGAGAAGCGAAACTACTATTCAAAGATCGTTTTAAACAATATTGAGTTGTTGCCAACATTGTTAGAAGTTGTATTTACGGTAGATGATAAAATTTCGGCAAGAGCCGCATGGCTGTTTGAATTTGTTGCTAGAGAACGTTTGGACGCCATCTTACCACATTTAGACCTTTACACTGAAAAAATGCAAACCGTATATTTAGATCCTGCCGTTCGACCCATGGCAAAAGTTACTGAATATTTGATTGAAGCGTATTATCATAAAAATCCAAATCAGACAAAAGAAAAACTAACAAAACAACAGCGCGAAAAAATTACGGAAGCTTGTTTTGATTGGATGATTTCTGATCAAAAAGTAGCCGTTAAAGCCTATTCTATGCGTTCATTATTTTTATTGGGAAGCGAATTTGATTGGATTCATGAAGAATTACTTATTATTTTAGAACGCGATTATTTGTCGCAAAGTGCTGCTTTTAAAGCGAGAGCTAGAGACCTCATCAAGCGAATTAAAAAAGGCTAGAAAATGAAGTCCTAAAATTTTAGTACTAAGAACGTAACAAGTATATTTGTGAGCTTAAAACAACAACACAACTACAATGACGCTTACTCCGCTTAACGCAATTTCTCCTATTGATGGAAGATATCGTAACAAAACCATCTCTTTAGCTAATTATTTTAGTGAAGAATCTTTGATTAAATATCGTGTTTTAGTCGAAATCGAATATTTTATTGCATTATGCAACTTGCCATTACCACAATTGGAAGATTTTGATGCTTCTTTGTATGATGATTTGCGTGCTATTTATGAAAATTTTTCTTCCGAAGATGCACTAGCCATTAAAGAGATTGAAAAAGTAACCAATCATGATGTTAAAGCGGTTGAGTATTTTATTAAAGAGAAATTTGATCAACTTAATATTTCGGCACATAAAGAGTTTATTCACTTCGGATTAACTTCACAAGACATTAATAATACCGCAATTCCACTTTCTATCAAAGAAGCAATTCAAGATGTATATCTTCCAGAGTTGGTAAGCGTTTTAGAAAAACTGAAAGCACTTGCAAGCGAATGGGCTGAGATTCCTATGTTGGCAAGAACGCACGGACAACCTGCGTCTCCAACGCGTTTAGGGAAAGAAATTGAAGTGTTTATTACACGTGTAGAAGCACAAGTGAAAACCATGTCTGTTATTCCACATGCGGCAAAGTTTGGTGGTGCTACAGGAAATTTTAATGCGCACAAAGTGGCGTACCCAACGATTGATTGGAAAGCTTTTGGTACTAACTTTGTAGAACGCATTTTAGGTTTGCATCATTCGTTTCCAACAACACAGATTGAACATTACGATCATGTTGCAGGAATTTTTGATGGAATGAAACGTATCAATACGATTTTGATTGATTTGGATCGTGATTTTTGGACGTACATTTCCATGGATTATTTCAAACAAAAAATAAAAAAGGGAGAAGTTGGTTCTTCTGCAATGCCACACAAAGTAAATCCGATCGATTTTGAAAATAGCGAAGGAAATTTAGGAATTGCAAATGCAATTTTTACACACTTATCGGCAAAACTTCCAATTTCAAGATTGCAACGCGATTTAACAGACTCAACAGTTCTTAGAAATGTAGGTGTTCCTTTTGGGCATACCGTAATTGGGTTTAAGTCTACACTAAAAGGTTTAAATAAATTATTGTTAAACAAAAAGAAGTTTGAAGACGATTTGGAAAACAATTGGGCAGTTGTAGCGGAAGCAATTCAGACCATATTAAGACGAGAAAACTATCCAAACCCTTACGAAGCATTAAAAGGACTCACTCGAACCAATCAAAAGATAACTCAGGAGTTAATTGCCGAATTTATTGACACTTTAACGGTTTCTGAGGGTATCAAATTGGAATTAAAGCAAATAAATCCTAGTAATTATACAGGAATATAGCATTTTATAGTCCATCGCATTGTTTTTTTGTTAATTTTGTAACGCCAAGAACTAAACAAAAAATAAATATTGTGAATATTAAACTCACAAATAAAGAAGTAGCCCCTAGTTTGAATGTTGAACAAAACACTCGAAGACTCCAAATCAAAAAAGGTGTGTACAACAAAGCGTTCAAGTCTTTTATTATTGATACATACGGATCGGGAATTCATTTTGGAAATATGAATAGCAATCTGGAAGAAATCCTTAATAGCTTATCTTTGCAAAATACAATGGACTGCCTTGTGAAACTCCCCAAAATTGACGTGAATACTTTATCAATTGTAAACGATCAAAAGAATGAATTTTCTGATTTTGATCTTTATGAAAGCTTTGAATGTACTTTTTTAGCAAAAGAAGGTGTAAGCTCAAGTGATTTCATGAAAGGAATTGAAAAGCTAAAAACTGGTTTTTTAGATAATTACAACAAAAAAGTTCACGAAGAAATTACAGAGATAGAACATGTAAATCGTATCCAAATAAAAAGGAGAGAGATTAAAGAGATTGTTTTTTTAACAGTATTAGCTGTTATTGCGCTTGTTACAATTTATTTTTATTCTAAAAAATAAATTTATTCTAATATAAAAAAGTGATACATATACATTGCTACATGCATCACTTTCTTTTAGTTTCCTATAATATTTGACAAACTACCTAAGTTAAAATTGAAAGGTATATCTCTTTGTTCTGTCATCTTATATAACTCCATAAATTTCTCTAAAGTCATGTCGTCACCAATAATACGTGTAACGGCAAACCCCATTTGTTTGTCTGAAACAAAAACGACAATTTCATCTATAGAATCGTCAGTTCCAATGTATTTTATAACACCGTTGTTTCCCATATTAATGAGTTCTTCGTACTTTTTATCTTTTAAAATCTTTTTAAGGTTATTTCTTTCAACAGTATATTCTGCTTGTTTTGTACTATCTATTCTGTAAAATAATAAATTTACACGGTCTATAGCATCGAGCGCTTCTTCTTGTTTTGCAGATAATTTTACGCCTTCTTGTCTTAAAAGACTCATTGGAATCGTGCTAGAAGAAAAGCCTGTTTTTTCGGCATGATCTAAAAAATAACTTCGCAGGCTATTTCCATTGGAACAACTTGCCAAACTTATGACGACTAACAGCAGTCCTAAAAGTGGTTTGAATGTTTTCATAATTTTTGTGATTGATTGTTTTTTGATGTGATGAATGTATATAAAAATGCGCCAACAAGCAACTAGTACTTATTGACGCAAATTAGTGATATGCGTATTATTTCTTAACATTCTTCAAGTGTTCACCACCTGGAATATTCATTTGACTGGTAAGTTTTGAAATTTTCGTTAAATCGATGTCTCCTAATAACGAAACTACTACAGTATTGATATTTCTATCTTTCATTTGTATTTTATCTTGAATTCCTGTAATGTACATTAAAAGTTCTTTCACATGTGTTTCATCTTTACCTTCTTTTACGTAGAACTTCACACGTGTATTTCCGTCTCTTACTTGCATTAACTCTTCTAACTTAGAAGCACGTTTATTTACCCAAGTTTTTAATTCCGTAGAAATAGTTTCACTTTCAGTAGCTAATACCTGCAAGCTTTTCATGCTTTTCACCATATCTAAAAACTCTTTTGCTTCTGGATCATCTGCATCAACGCCAACTGTAGCTAGCATTTTAAACATTTTAGGTGAAATAGACACATACGTTACATTGTCGTTGTCTGCGTATTTCTCAAATATATTTTGTCCGAATGTAAGTACTGGCAGTGCCAATAACATTACTAATGTTATGATTTTCTTCATTTTAATTAATTGTTTCTTGTTATAAAAATTTTGTTCGTTGTTTCTTCAAATTCTGATAAGTAGTTGATGTGACTTGCTCCTGTATTGAGATTTTCTGACACGAGAGACATTGCCATTTTAAAGTCGGCAATTGCTTCATCAACTTCTCGTTGTTTTTTCCATTCGTTTATGAACAGACTTGTTGTGAGAACAAATACAGCGGCAACAGAAATCCATTTCAAATAGTTTTTTCTAGGTTTTAATGGAACGTTACGAGTAAATTTCTCGGATTTTAGATCGGTAAAATATTGAAACATTGGTTTGTATTCTTGCAAATGCGGCGCCACATTGTCTTGCGAAAAATACGTTTTCAACTCTTGTTCTTCTTGAACCGTTGCTGTTGCTTCAAAATACTTCTCTATTAAATTTTCTATGTTAGCTAACTCCATAGTTGTGTTTTTTTATAAGTTCTTTTCTTATGTACTTTCTTGCTCTTGATAATGCTACGCGAATGGCAGTTGGATTCATATTTACTACTTTGGCAATTTCTTCAAAATCATACTGTTCTACATCTCTCAATTGTATGATAATTTTTTGTTGCTCTGGCAGTTGGTTCATAATCTCATGCACAAAACTTACACTATCTTTTAATTCTACTTCTCGTTGTAACGAGGTATTTTCATCTTTATAATTACTGTGTACTAATTTTAAATTGCTGGCTTGTTTTGATTTTAACTTGTCCAAGCAATAATTTTTAGTCATTGTCATTGCAAAAGCTTCCACATTTTTATATGCTTCCATTTTCGACTTTTTAGACCATAATTTCAATAATACTTCTTGTGTAGCGTCTTCTGCTTCTTCGTTCGAAACTAGCAAGCGCTTTGCCAATCGGTATAATTTGTCTTTAAAAGGCAATACTGTATTTAAAAAATCTGCCTGTTTCATTTTAATGATCTATTGATTTCGGTTAGTTATAAGGAAGACGAACCAGTTACGAATTTGTTACAAATAATTTTTATTTTACAATAATGTGGCTATTTTTAATGTTTATAAAAGTAAACACAAACTATGATAAAGAAAATTATGAATATAAAAAAGCTGCTATTGCTGTTTGTTGCAGTTTCTATAGTGACAACAAGCTGTACAGATCAGGATGATAATCTGTTTAGTGTGCCTGGAAATATAGAGATTCAAGACTTTGTATGGAAAGGTTTAAACCTATGGTATTTTTGGCAAGGTGAAGTAGCCGATTTGTCAGATAGTAAACTTGATGATGCAGAAGGTTATATTGCATTTTTACAAGGCTATCCTAATCCAGCAGATTTATTTGAACATTTACGCCATCCAGATGATCGTTTTAGTGTCATTGTAGATGATTATGACGATTTACAAAACTCTCAACAAGGAACTTCGGCTTCTAATGGAGTAGACATTCGCTACATCTTTTTAAATAGTGGAAGTTCGGAAGTTATTGGATATGTACGTTATATTATTCCTGGCTCGGATGCCGATGGAAAAGATATTCGCCGTGGAGATATTGTATACGCAGTTGATGGACAAAGTTTATTTTTTAATTCTTCTACAGATAATAATTTAGGTTTATTAGATCCAACTTCTTATACATTTAATCTTGCAGACTTAACTGTTTCAGGTGGTGTGCGTTCTATTTCTGCAAACGGTAGAAATATTGCTTTGACGAAAACGAATATTACAGAAAACCCAATTTTAGTAAATACCACAATTGATGTTGGTGCTAAAAAAGTGGGATATATAATGTACAATCAGTTCATTTCTAATTTTGACACACAATTAAATGGTGTCTTTGCAGATTTTCAAGCACAAGGTGTTACCGATTTAGTATTGGATTTCCGTTACAATCCAGGTGGATTTGTAAGTAGCGCTATCAATATTGGAAGCATGGTTACCGGACAGTTTGAAGGACAATTGTTTACTAAGTTTAGATATAATGATAAAATTCAGCCACTGCTAACCGATGCACAAGAAAATCGTTATTTCCAAAGTGCATTAAGTAATGGTACTGCGATTAGTAGTTTAGGATTATCTAAAGTATACGTGATTACGACAGGAAGTACAGCTTCGGCAAGTGAACTGGTAATTAACTCATTAGAACCTTATATTGACGTTATACAAGTAGGAACAACAACTACAGGGAAAAATGAAGCTTCCGTTTCTTTATACGATTCTCCATCTTGGACTTTTGGTGACGAACAGTTAAACCCAAATCATAAATGGGCAATGCAACCGCTGATTTCGCGACTTGAAAATAGTGCAGGTTTTTCTAATTATACAGAAGGATTGAATCCAGATATTGTACTTGCTGAAGATTTAACAGCGTTAGGTGTATTAGGTGATGAAACAGAACCTTTATTAGCCGCAGCTTTGATGGATATTTCCGCAGCAGGAAGACCTTTAGCCGATCCGACAAAAATAGTTCCAATAGAAGGAATTACGGAAACGAAATTGCGTAGAATTACTGGAAATCGTATGTATATCGATTTAAAAGTTGGTAACAGCGATGACGCGTTAAAAAATCATAAAGTGATACCGCAGGAATAATTCTGATAGAAAATATATTTTAAAGAGGCTGTCTAAAAAGACATAATTTCGTCAAACCGAATCAAGTTCGGTTTCACACAACAGTTGGAGATCAACTTTATGAGATTCTGGATCAAGTCCAGAATGACGACTTTTAAAACTTTTTATACAGTCTCTTTTTATGCAGTTTAGTCACCCTTTTCTAAATATGCTTTTCGCGAATTGAAACGGTACGTTAACTCAATCATACTTTTTTATGATTTGAATCGATTGTAGTTTTAGTGTAATTAAAATTATCAAATGAAAACCAACGTATCTTTTATACTATTCGTTCTGTTGAATATTCTTTTTATTTCTTCTTGTGTAACGACAAAAATTGTGTCTCAAAAAGTAACCGATTCGTATACTAGTGACGAAATTAAACAACACATACAAGAACGGTTTCTTCACGCAAGTGATAGTTTAAAAATCGGCTCTATGTTTGTCCTTGATGGAATTCCTTATTATGAAAAATCATTTGAAAACGAACCTACAATTGATTCAGAATTGAAGAAATATGATAAATCAGCAATCCAAACTATTTATTTTGCGAATGCTTCAAAACTTAACATTGCTTGTAGAGTATACGATTTTGACATCATTCCTATCATTAGAACCAATGAAAATATACAAAAACGGAAAGCTAAAAAGAAGATTTTAATGCGATTGAAAGAACGCTATTTTAGCGGACAATTTACTGTAGCTACGAGACCGCTAGTTATTTTCAACAGAAAACCACTTACTGTAAACTCAGCTTTTAAAGTATTGCAAAATTTGAAAGTTAGACATATAAACTTTATTCAAAAATATGAAGAATCGCAAGTAATTGCTGGTTTTGAACATATTTCTAAAAATGGTGTGATAGAAATCTTTACAAAGTAAAAAATAAAAACGCTTCAAATTTCTTAGAAGCATTTTTTGCCTTTACACATTAAATGATCTTCTGAATTAAATCTAGTAACTCCTTTATTCTCTAACTCATATTTTAGAGATTTTAATGATTCTATGGTTCCATATATTCTTGCCATTTAAGGAATTCTTCAAATTATAGCCAATGGTTTTGTGTATGATTTGGTACTTAAGTTAGTAAATAATAGATAGAAAATCTAAAAGGATTTTCGTAAATCAGCTAAAACTGATTAATTATATACAACCTAAATTGGCATTTCATTAAATAATTCAGCACTTAGAATTGCACCATCAATTTCGTTGAGATATTTCCCTCCTTAAAATCTTTTCAATACGATTAAATACAATTTCTGATAAATTCCAATCGTATCCATTAAAATCTGTTGTGTTTATAAATTGTACTACAACTGTATCTATGTCGTCATAATATGCTGTGAGACTCTGATAACCAGGAACCAAACCGCCATGTTCATACTCATAAATAGACGTGTAAATTTCTTTTTCACCTGCATTAAACACAGAACCATCGTTTAATGCGCGTATAAATATACCGACATCTTCAGCTGTAGCTAGCATGCCATTTTCATTCGTCTTAAAGTCTGTATCGATTCCTACATAATATCCGCTCATAACATCGTCAATATTTACTTCTTTAAGCGAAAAAAAAGTATTGTTCAGCTTCAGAGGAAGTAGTATTTTCTCTTTAATGTACTGTTCATGGCTATAACCTAGCACTTTATCAATAATTTTACGAAGTAATAAATAATTAGTATTTGAATATTCATATCCGTTATCTGGAGCAAAACTTGCTGGCAAATCGAGTGCAAACTCAAGTGCCTTTTTACCATTTTCCTGTTCATTTTCCCAATAAGCAGCGTTGTCTGTAAAATTTGGAATACCGCTTCGATGTTGTACCATCAATCGCAATGTAATTTTTTCTGCATTTTCAATTCTATCGGCAAGTTCAGGAAAGTAATCTGTTAGTGTATCATCTAAAGATAAGTGATTGTCTTTGGCTAGTTTTGCGATGGAAACAGCCGTATATAATTTACTAATACTTGCAATTTTAAATAATGATTTCGGATCTGCAGGTATTTCTTTTTCTCGATCTTTAAAACCTCCTGTATAAAATGCGGGCGGTTTTCCTGCTTCGTCTACATAGACGATCATTCCATCAAATCCGTGACCAATAGCTTCATCTACTTGTTCTTGAACTGTATTCTGTAATGGTAAAATCCAAGCCCAAACCAAAATCCAAGGTACGTAGAACATGGAAATGAAAGTCCCTAAGAGTAATACGATTTTAAATATCTTTTTCTTCATACTATAATTTGCTTTTACTAAAATGATCTTTATGTATGTAACACTTGCAAAATTCCATGTATCTGGTAAAAATAGAAATTTTATAGCACTGAACTGTTGAATGTTCTTGATGAATTGTACATTTTACGCAACAATAAAAACCATATTGAAATTGGCTGTAATATGTTTATATGTGAATGGAAGCAATTTAATATTCCTTACTATTCAGAAAATAAAATACAAAAAAAGCCACTGGTTTCCCAATGACTTTTCAACTTATGATAGGTATTAAATAAACTTTACAGGTTCAATGAGAATCCAACACGTACGTTTGTACCTCTCGTTGTAAATCCTGTAATCTCTCTATATTCTTCGTTGAATATATTTGATACGGTTAAAAATCCACTGAAACGTTTGTTAAAAGTGTGACTTAAATTTGCGCCAACTAAATTGAACGATTCCAATGTAACATCTTGAAACGTAGTAAAATCAGTATCCAAACGGTCAGAAGTATATTGGTATGACAATCCTGCATTTGTTTTAGACGAAAATGCATAGCCAACATTTAAGTTTGCTTTGTGCTTTGGTATACGCAATACTTTTACATCTTTTTTCTCTGTAAATGTATAGTTTGCATCAATTGTTAACTTTTCAATTGGCGATGCAGCTACTTCAAATTCAAAACCATTTACTGTAAATTCTTGATCTGTATTTTGATATTCTCCTGCAAATGTTACAAAATCAGTTACTGTATATTGAATAAAGTTTTCTTCTTTTCTGTTGAAGTATACACCGCTTACACGTAATTTTTCAGACAACTTCACTTCTACTCCACCTTCAATCGTCGTATTTTCTTCTGGTTCTAAATTCGGATTCGGGCCAAAGTTTCCAAATAATTGTGACAAGGATGGCGCAATAAATGACGTACTGTACGAACCAAATACTTTTGCATATCCTTCTCCTAATGCCATACGATAAGATGGATTGAAGTTATACGTAAAGTTAGTTCCGTATTCACTATGATTGTTTAAACGTCCACCAACATTTAAGTTAAATCCAAAATCAGAAACATATACAACATTTATGTACGGATCAACAATTGAAGAAGATTGTTCTTCAATAAATGTAGTTTGGTTGTCTATATAATTCAATCCGACAACCGTATAAAATTGATTGCTAAAGTTGTACTTATTAAAGATATCTACAGCAACTGTTTCACCTTCAAAACTTGATGGAAAGTTTGAGAAAAACTCACGATCAATTGTAGTGTACGCAGCATTCATGGTAACACTACCGTTTTTGTAGGTATATTTTGGAGCAATTCCAAAACGATACTGCTCACTGTTTCCAACAAAATCAGCGTCAGCTCTTGGGAAAGAATTATCGAAGTCACTCTTAAATTTATCTTGTGAACCAAAAATACTCACATTAAACGCGTCCGAAAACTTATAACCAACGCGTACATTTGCATTTGTACGTGAAAAACGATCGCTTTCATCTCCAATTACAGCAGATAATCCGTCCGTACTTTGATGACTAAAACCAACTGCATAGGTTAAATCATCCACAGTTCCGTCAACACGCGCACTATTTGAAAAATCGGTTACATTATAATCAGAATCGTCTTGTGATTGATTCGTTCCAACAGAACTATTCACGCGCAAAGCGATGGTATCTTTAGACGATTTTTTAGTCGTAATACTAATCACAGCTGTTGCCGCACCACTTCCGTAGAGTGTACTTGAAGCACCTTTAATAATTTCAATCGATTCAATTTGATCCAAAGCAATCAAACGCAAATCGAAGTCATTCGCAATAGAAGACGGATCATTTACCTGTACACCATCAATCATGATTAATACCTGACGGTTGTTTCCTCCACGTACAAAATAACTTAGGTTTTGTCCGGCATTACTTCTACTTCCTAAAATTTCAATTCCACTTTTGGTATTGATGACTTCGGCAACGGTTCTTCCTTGATTCCTTTCAATTTCTTTACTAGAAATCGTAATCACGGTTTTACCAGAGTTTTCACGTTTCAACGCGTGACGCGAATCAGAAATTACAACCTCATCAAGGTCTTCGGTTTCATCTTGTTGTTGTGCAAATACGGTAGTACATGCTAAAAACAACGCACTAACAGATAGTACTGTTTTTTTCATTTAATTTTCGTTTATGGGAATAAAGTATGGGTTTCCATACGCAAACTCTTATCCCGAAAGTTTGACATTAATTGCGAAATGTGGCAGGTCTCCTGACTTGCAATTTGCTATATACCTTCCCGAATACTCAGTGGTCATGTAGTTATAGCAATTCATTTTTGAAATGAAGTACTGAAAAAAAATTTCAGCACATGCTTACAGTTGCGGGAACAGTTCAAGACTGAAGGTGTGTTACCTTTTCACTTGATTCCCTTTTAATTTGAGATTACTAACATAATCTCAAAACCAAAATTCGGTGCAAAAATAAACATTCTTTAGAATCTATCTACATAAAACATGAAATAATAGTACTTTTGAAAAAATTAGCAATCTTATCCATGCAAACATTCAAACCTGTTTTTTGCCTTTTAGTAACGCTGTGCCTGATTTGTTTTTCGTGTAAAACGGAAAAAAAGGAAGTTCCAAAAGAAACACTTCCAACTACAAAAAAATCAGAAAAAGTTTCTAAAAGTTTGCGTCATGCTGAAAAATTTTCTGTTGAAAAATTAGGTGATATTACAGTTATAACGGTGTTTTCTCCTTGGCCAGATGCTGAAAACGATTTTAAATACGCTTTGATTCCTAGAGAAAAAGCAGCAGCAATTACACTGAATAAAGATGACTATGATGCCATTGTATTAACGCCTGTAGAACGTGTTGTGGTGACTTCTACCACACATATTCCCACTTTGGAAATGCTTGGTGTAGAAAATGCTTTGGTAGGGTTTCCGCAAACAAATTATGTTTCTTCTGAAAAAACACGCGCATTGATTGATGCAGGAAAAGTAAAAGATATTGGACAGAACGAAAAAATTAATATTGAATTGCTAATCGATTTAGAACCCGAACTCGTTATTGGTTTTTCGATCAACAATTCAAATCCGACGTATAAAACCATTCAAAAAGCCAATGTCCCTGTGGTTTATAATGGCGATTGGACGGAGAAAACACCTTTAGGAAGAGCAGAATGGATTCACTTTTTCGCACCTTTCTTCCACAAAAAAGCCAAAGCCACCGAAGTGTTTGACAAGATTGAGAAAAGTTATTTGGAAGCAACACAATTGGCTCAAAAAGCGACTACAAAACCAACTGTTTTAGCGGGCGCTATGTATAAAGATGTTTGGTATTTGCCTGCGGGCGAAAGTTTCCAAGCACAGTATTTGAAAGATGCGAACGCCAGTTATATTTGGGCAGCTTCCAAAGGTACGGGAAGTTTGTCTTTGAGCATTGAAAGCGTATTGGATAAAGCCATAGACGCTGATATTTGGATTGGTCCAGCGCGTTTTAAAAGTTAC
>NZ_JBGCDL010000364.1:0-3409 GCF_045105435.1 Kordia sp.
TTTCCAATTCGTCTTCCTTCAAAGTTTCAACTAATGAGCCGTAAACTACATTGACAAATTCCCAATGTTTGCGAATTAATTCTGATTTAATATCAAAGTCTTCAATCTTATACATAGCTATCTTTTAAGAATCAATGAATATAGTAAAGAATTTTTTTTTCATTACTTTTTATATTAGAAATAGTACAATTGCGTGAAGCAAAAAAGAAGCCATTACTGACTTCTTTCACACAAACTATATTTTTAAAATGTGCTTAGTTGAAACATTTCGGATAGCCGTTACATGATAAGTTGCAGCTATTTCTTTCACTTGGGCAAGCAGCGCCAGGACAACTGTCAGTTGGTGCTTGTGGAGATTCAAAACCACCAATAATCATTTGTTGCGCTTTTTTCTCTAGCGAAACGATGGTGTTTTTCCCTAGACTTAATGTTGTTTTGCTTTTTTTCATTGTTTTAGTTTTAATGATTTGATTTTTTGTTTGAAGTAAAAAAAGATGCCATTGCTGACTTCTTCTTTTTTGTAAAAACCGTTTTCGGTGAAGTTTAAGAATGTCTTGTCAGCTTCTCAAATTGAGTTTTACTGATGTTGAATCGTTCTTTCACACGGACCGTCTTTGGCACAGGTTTTTCCTTCAGTTGGACATTGGTCGCCTGGACAACTGTAAGAAGTCACAGAACCACGTCCGCCAAAAATGTTTTCTAATGAAGCAACCGTTTTTTTACTGATTGCTAATTTTGCGCTACTTTTTTTCATAGTATCTATGTTTTAGTTAAGCGTGAAAAGTAACTAAAAGCAATAGGCAATGCGTTACACTAAAGTTTAGAAAATACTGTTACTTTTTTGTGTGTAATTCTCTTAGCGTCGTAATTGTTCCCGCTACGGCGGATAGTGGCAATACAACTAAAATTCCCAGAATAGGAATGAGTAAAATTCCCATGAATACGATTCCATTACCAATGGCAATTCCGCGATGATTGCGTACATATTCAAGACTTCTTTTGTATGGAAAGTAGCGTTCTAGCGTATAATCCATGTTTCCAAATCCTGCGTAATATGATTGTACTAAAAAGATGAGTAGCACGAAAATAAAGCCAATAACTGGAATGAAACTAAAGATAAAAAAAGGAGTAATCCACAATAATTCTACGACAAAGTTACGTATGCTTAATTGAAAAGCGCGTGCAAAAGCAGACGTTTGTGCTTTGAAACCTGTTCCTGGTTTTTTAACAATTCCGTATATATGTCGTTCTATTTTTTCTGAAATCGGACTCATAAACGGTGCTACAATAATGACTAACAGGTGTTTAAAAATGACAATTCCGACAGCAAAAATAAGCATGCCACCAATAAAAGTACTAATGGCAATTACGGTTTGTTTTCCCCAAGAAAATCCCCAAGCACTTGCAATAAAGTTTCCAAGGTCGTCGGAAAAACTCCAAGAAGAAAAAATGATTGTAATTCCGAGCAGAAAACTGATGACAATAGGAATTTTAAAATATTTCCATAGGTTGAGTTCATTCAGCAATCGGTAGGCTGTAAAGTAATCTTGAATTCCGTTGAATACTTCTTTTATCATGGTTTAAATGTACAATTAGTCTTGAAAATCTACAGGATCATAGTCATAGTTGCTTCCGCTACCACTATTGTATGTTCGTTCAATCACTCGTAATGATTCTTCAATTTCTTCAGAAATACCTGAGAAGAATACGTCTGAAAACTCAAAGATATCAAACAAATTAAAGTATTCATTCTTTATTTCTTCCTTTTTCTGAAGCTTTATGAGTGCGTTTAGTTTTTTTAATACTTCAACAGGTATATTCTTTAACAAGAAAAAATTTCCTTTTAAAAAAGATACTAGATATAATGCTTTTTGTGGCGAATCTTCAATGATTTGTTCCAAATTATCTTCAATTGCTACAAAATAACGTTGAATTTCATTTCGAACTTTTTTACCGTTTTTATTCAATCGAAATATACTAAAAGAGTCCAATGTGAATGAAAGAGAAAATAGATTGCCAATTTTCTGTTCTTTCAAAATACTTTTTTTCATTTTAGTATCTAATGGTGTTCCGTGATAAATTCGAAGCAGGTATGCATGCAATTGAAAGTAACTTGTTTCGGTAAGAATTGATAAAAAATACTTTTCATACCTGCTTTTACGATAGGTTTTAAAATTTGTATCCGTTTCTATAATAGTTCGTTCGCTGGCATAAGCATCGTTCGGATTCAGTTTTATATTTTTATGTGCAACAGAAAGTACTTTCTTCAATGTCAAATCCATCAACGTATATCGCATGATGTCTTTGAGTTGTGTTTTTGTGGGAGACAATAAAATAGCTGTCGCAGCAGGTTTTAAAACCGCTAAGTAACTAATTGCTTTTTTATCAAATTTTATATTTGAAATAGTATCGATTTGCATGCAGTTTTAGATTATAATATGCGTTCAAAATGTAAAACGTCCATGATGTTTCCGTGAAAATCTTTATGTCCATCTTTGACACGTTTAATTAATATAAAGTTGTGTTTTTCCGCGATGCGAAGACTTCCAGGGTTGTCTTCTCCAATTCTAAGAATGGCTTTTTGGAGTTGCAATTCTTCTTTGCAATAGGCGATAAGTAGTGAAATTCCAGCTGAGGTAATTCCTTTTCCTTCGTACGCAGCATCAATAAAATAGGCGAGTTCGCATTCTTTTGTTTGCCAATCAATTTTTTTTACGGTTACCAAACCAATTAGTAATTGTGTCGTTTTTTCAACAACCTTAAAGGTGTAATTTTCCTTTGCGGCAACTTCACGTATTTTTCTATTGATATAATTTTCAGCAGCAATTAACGAACTTATTTCTTTAGTTGTAATAGGAAAATATTGATGCAATCGTTTGGCATTCGCCTGAATTAACTCAAAAAGCGGAATGGTGTCTTTTTTTTGTAGAAGTGCTATGGAAAACGGTGGTTGCATTGTTGTAAAAGTATTACAAATTCTGAAGCTAAAAAAGATCGGTTATAGACTTTTACTTTTTTACTTCAATAAAACCACTACTTGACAAACATCCGTTATGCAATTGAAATTCTTGCTTCATTGGTTTTTTTAAGATCAATTCGGAAGACCATGGATCAATTCGCCAGATATTAAAAAACTTGACGATTTTACAATGGTTTTTGCAGTTTTCATCTTTTAATTCATCGTATTGTTGCACAACTTCATAATAGAATTTTCCTGTAAATGGAGTATTTTTTCTATAGCCAAACTTTAAATATGTTTTATAATCGGAGTCAGATTCTTTTAATGTATTTTGCTTGCAAATTTGAATCGCTTTTTCTTTGGTGATAGTGAATTTTTTCTTTTGAAAAGTATTCATTTTTTCTAAAACAAGCGACTTTCCTTTCAAATTCCCAACGGAACCCAAATCTA
>NZ_JBGCDL010000365.1:0-12982 GCF_045105435.1 Kordia sp.
GCAGGAACTATGGGCAACGGAATTGCGCATACATTTGCTCAATTTGGCTTTAAAGTTCAATTAATAGATATCGCTCAAGCTTCTTTAGATAAAGGAATTGCAACCATTACGAAAAACCTAGATCGTATGGTAACAAAAGAACGTATTTCGGAAGAAGACAAGCAAAATACACTCAACAACATTACCACATTTACAAGTGTTAAAGAAGGTGTTGAATATGCAAGTTTAGTGGTAGAAGCGGCTACTGAAAATGTAGATTTAAAACTTAAAATATTTAGAGATTTAGACGAATTATGTCCAGATGATACCATTTTGGCAACCAATACGTCTTCAATTTCTATCACACAAATTGCAGCAGTCACATCACGACCAGAAATGGTGATCGGAATGCACTTTATGAATCCTGTACCAATTATGAAATTGGTCGAAATTATTCGTGGATACAACACTTCTGATGAAGTTACAAAAACAATTATGGAACTTTCTAAGAAATTGAACAAAGTTCCAACGGAAGTAAACGATTATCCAGGATTTGTGGCAAACAGAATTTTAATGCCAATGATTAACGAATCTATTGAAACCTTATACAATGGTGTTGCGGGCGTTCAAGAAATTGATACGGTTATGAAATTAGGAATGGCACATCCAATGGGTCCATTACAATTGGCTGATTTTATTGGTTTAGACGTATGTTTGTCTATCCTAAACGTAATGTATGAAGGATTCAAAAATCCAAAATACGCGCCGTGTCCACTATTAGTAAATATGGTGATGGCAGGAAAATTAGGTGTAAAATCTGGAGAAGGATTTTATGATTACTCAGAAAGTAGAAAAGCGGAAAAAGTCGCAAAAATGTTTAGCTAATGATTGATACCAAAACGTATCACCTAACAAGTAAAAAGTATCGAGAAATCTTCTTTTTTCTACTTATAAAAAGTATATTACTTCTGTTACCTTTTTTAATTATGTGGACCTTATTATTAGGTTGGCAACTTGGTCGTTTAATTGCTTTATACAGTTTGATCGTTCTTATTGTAGCCGGTTTTAGTTATTTTATGCTCACTTTCGTGAAGAATTTAGAACCGTTTTTTTCAGAAACCAGCATACAGTTTGATGCAGATACATTGCAAATTACAGTCAACGACGAAAGTAAAAAATGGAACATGGGCGAACTTAGAAACGTTGTCACCAAAGAAGGTTATTGGCTTGTATATGTAACCAAAATAAAATACACATACATTCCACACGATATATTTTACTCAGAAGACGATATCACAAAATTCAAAACGTATATAAACGCTTGAAGCAACTCGTATTAATACTATGTTTATGTTTGCTTAGTTGTAAACAAACTGAGCAAAAAAGCGTGCCCAAAAAGCAACAAAAAAAGACAAATGTTTCCAAAGATCCATTTGTCTTTTTTGATCGTATTTTCGCCAAAAATCCAAACTACATTGCAAAAGGATTTGATTTTCCTATCGGGAAACCAGATGCAAAAGGCTATTACAATGCACAAAAATTTACGGTAAACGATCATTTAGGTGACGATTGGAATGGCACAGGCGGCGGAAATACCGATTTGGGCGATCCTATATACACCATTGGAAACGGATATGTACAATTTGCCGAAAACTATGGCGGCGGTTGGGGAAATGTCATTCGCATTGTACACAAATACAAAGGCAAGTATTTCGAATCCTTATATGCACATTGTGATACAATCTCCGTAAAAAAAGGTAGCTTTGTTACTAAAGGCATGCAAATTGGCACTATTGGCAATGCAGATGGCGCATATTACGCACACTTACATTTAGAAATTCGCGAGGATATTTTTATGGAAATTGGTGACGGATATAGTAAAAATACAACTGGATTTTTGAATCCGACAACATTTATCAAATCTAACAGAAACTAACGTGGCAAAAATACATCCATTCAAAGCGGTCCGACCAACACGCGATAAAGTAAGTCTTGTCGCAGCAAGATCGTATCAAAGTTACACGCAAGACGAACGTGAAGCACGTTTGGATTACAATCCGTTTTCGTTTTTGCACATTGTAAATCCTGGCTATAAATACCACAAAGAAATTTCTGGAAAAGAACGTTATAGTTTAGTCAGAAACAGGTATCTAGAGTTTAAAGAAGATGAAATTTTTGTGCAAGATAAATCGCCTTGTTTCTACATATACAGAATTGTAAATCGTGAACAAAAAGTTTTCACAGGAATTGTAGCCGCTGCAAGTACGGAAGATTATGAAAACAATATCATTAAAAAACATGAAGATACGATTGAATATAGAGAGCAAATTTTTAAAGAATACCTAAAAACAGTCGGTTTCAACGCCGAACCTGTACTGCTCACCTATCCCGATTCTGACGTGATTAAAAACATTTTACAAAAATATACCGCAACACGTTCCGAATTTGAATTTACCACAACTTACAGAGATACGCACTATTTGTGGTTGGTTGAAGCTGCGGCTGATATCAAAGCCATTCAAGAGGAATTTACAGAAATGGGCGAAATCTATATTGCAGACGGACATCACCGTTCGGCTTCTTCCTATTTGTTAGGCGTAGACTCTAAAAACGAAAACGAAGCGCATACAGGCGAGGAAAGTTACAATTCGTTCATGAGTTATTTAATTCCTGAATCAGAATTGTGTATTTACGAGTTTAATAGATTGATTAAGGATTTGAATGGATTATCGAAAGAACAGTTTTTATTGAAACTCGATCAAGTATATCGTATTGAAAATAGAGGTTGCGAATTGTATAAACCTTCTAAAAAACATCACTTTAGCATGTATTTAGATGGTGAATTTTACTCCTTGTACTTGCGTAAGACGAACTATAAATTTACCGATTCGTTAAGCGAATTAGACACACATATTCTGCATATCACTATTTTAAAACCAATTTTAGACATAAGCGATTTACGAAACGATAGCCGAATTGATTACGGATACAACAAACACAATGTCATTGAAATGAAAAACCGAATTGACTCTGGTGAATTTTCTGTTGGTTTCGGACTTGTACCTGTCAATGTTGATGAAATGAAACGTATTGCAGACGACGGATTAACCATGCCACCAAAAAGTACATACATAGAACCTAAACTGCGTAGTGGCGTTACTATTTATGAGTTTTAGGTGTTGGGTTTTGGTTATTGGTTGCTTCGCTTTTATGTGTTTGGAATTACTTTTACATTTTGAATTTAAAATTTCATATTGTTATTATGTTTAAAAAATATTATTTAATACGATTGATTCCTTTTTGTTTCGTTTTTTTTATTTCCTGCGAGAACGAAAAAAAAGAGCCGATTATTAAGAAAAATACGACTGAAGTCAAAAAAGATATAGTAGTTAAAAATGAAAAAACAAGTGCGAAAACAGCTGAAAATCCAATATATAAAGCTGCTGAAACTTTGAATATGGTTTTATTTGCCAAAGAATTAAAATATATAGACATTACTTCGGCTTCAAAGAAAATTCCAAAATGGGTACACATATTTAATTTCAAAGAACTCTTAAAAATTAGAGCATTTAAAGATCCAAAATTCAATAAAAGTTATATATCCGATAACTTGGACGATTACGTATATTTTATTTTTGAATATCCAACGACAGCAATTGCACTAAACAGACTTCAAGAATATTCAGAACAAGTAAAAATGATAAACAAGGTAGAAAAAGATGAAATTTCATTTGAAACGCTATCAGAACGTCAAAAAACAAGCTTTTACAACTCTGAATTTGGCGGTATTATTTTTAACAGCAACAATAACATTATTTATGTAAAAAAATCGTGCTCAGCGCCAAATAAAACTGTCCACATGCAATGGTCTACCTACGAAAAAATATTTCTAAACAGCTTTGAACAGCAAAAGAAAGATTCTATCATAGGAACAGGTTGCGGCTTTAGAGGCTGGGATACGTATACACGAAAATAATTTTAAAAGAACAAGTATATTTTATGTCAATAGCATCCAAAATACAAGAATTACAAAACGATTTACCTAAAAATGTAACCTTAGTTGCGGTTTCTAAAACAAAACCTGTCAGCGATTTACAAGAAGCCTACGACGCAGGACAACGCGTGTTTGGTGAAAATAAAATTCAAGAAATGGCTAAAAAGTGGGAACAACTTCCTAAAGACATTTCTTGGCACATGATCGGGCACGTTCAACGCAACAAAGTTAAGTATATGGCTAAGTTTGTCAATTTGATTCACGGTGTAGACAATTATAAACTGCTGAAAGAAATTGACAAGCAAGCAAAGAAGCACGATCGTGTGATTAATTGTTTGCTTCAAATTAAAATTGCTGAAGAAGATTCTAAATTTGGAATGTCAGCCAAGGATGCTACAGAATTACTCGCTTCAGAAGCATTTCAACAACTAAAAAACATTGCAATTGTAGGCGTTATGGGAATGGCTACGTTTACAGACAATCTCACGCAAGTGCAACAAGAGTTTAAACACTTAAAAGTAACATTTGACAGCTTACAACAAAAACAACCGAATATCACTGTCATTTCTATGGGAATGAGTGGCGATTATGAATTGGCAATTTCAGCAGGAAGTACAATGGTGCGCATTGGAAGTAGCATTTTTGGCGCTCGAAATTATCAACCATAAGGTTTTGAATTCTTTAGTTATCACATTAAATTCATCAATATATTTCTAAATAAATCACAAAAAAGAACTGCATTTTACTTGTAAGAAAAGTATTAAAACTATATTTCTACGCATTTCAACTATTATTTTTAAAGATTAAGCGTCATTAGCTAGGAAACATCCTTAGGATCTTTTTATATTTATACCAGAATCCTAAACAATGCATATCGTTTGTACGCAATAGTAGACATAGAAACCACTGGTGGAAAATATAATGAAGAAGGTATTACAGAGATAGCAATTTATAAATTTGACGGTCATAAAGTTGTAGATCAATTCATTAGCTTGGTAAATCCAGAACGTGAAATTCAACCTTTTGTAGTGAATTTGACCGGAATTAACTCAAAAATGCTTCGCGATGCACCAAAATTCTATGAAGTTGCCAAACGCATTGTAGAAATTACTACAGATTGTATTATTGTAGCACACAATGCTACTTTTGACTACCGAATTCTTCAAATGGAATTTAAACGCTTAGGTTTCGAGTACAAACGCAAGTCGTTATGTACCGTAGAACTTTCAAAAAAGCTCATTCCAGAAATGGAATCATACAAACTTGGAAAACTCGTAAGAGCTTTAGGAATTCCGATGAGTGACCGACATAGAGCTTCTGGCGATGCGCTTGCTACAGTAAAACTTTTTCAATTATTATTGGATAAAGATTCTGAAAAAACCATCATTCAGCAAGCAGTAAAAACTGAAATTCGTAAAAAAGTTGCCACACGCCTACTCGATATTATTGAAGGTTTACCATCTGAAACTGGTGTATATTATATGCACAATGCCAAAGGGGAAATTATCTATATTGGGAAAAGTAAAAACATAAAAAAGCGTATCAATCAGCACTTTACAGGCACGAATAACAAATCTAAAAAAATACAAAAACAAGTCGCAGCTGTTACTTTTGAACGCACAGGAAGCGAATTAGTAGCGCTTTTAAAAGAAAGTCAAGAAATAAAGCTTAAAAAGCCCATTTACAATCGTGCGCAACGAAAAACTATTTTTCAATATGCGCTAAGTTCATACAAAGATGAACACGGTTATATTGGTTTTCGCATTGAAAAAGCAGATGGACGTAAAAAATACATTACAACATTCACCAATATATCACAAGCCAAACACGTGATGTTTAAATTGACAGAAACATTCTCGTTATGTCAAAAAATCAACGAATTGTATGCGACCAAAAAACACTGTTTTCAGTATACAATAAAAGACTGTGAAGGCGCTTGTATACAAAAAGAAACTCCCGAAAGTTATAACAAGCGTGCGCAAGAAGCCATTGACAAATACAGCTATACAAATAAAGATATGCTTATTATTGATCGTGGACGTCATCATGACGAACGCAGCGCAATCTTGATTGAAAACGGCGAATACAAAGGGTTTGGTTTTTACACGCTCAACTATCAAATTACCAACAGAGACGTGTTAAAGACGATCATTACTCCAATGCAAAACAATAGAGATGTTCAGCATATTATTCAGAGTCATCTTCGTCGTAAGAACAAGTTGAAAATCATTACATTATAACATATTTATTACATTTATGAAACCGATTTACCTATTACTTACCATCTTATGTACTCTATGCTCCTATGCGCAAAATCCGATGAGTATTAAGTTTAATAAAGTTTCGCAAGAAGAACTTAAAATGACTGTCTATGAAAAAGACACAAAAGCACATGCCGTTGTATTAGAAGAATACGGAGAAAATTATTTTGAAGTTATTAATGATCGGTATTTTATAATCAAACATTTTTATGCGAAAATTAAAATTTTAGACAAGCAAGGAATTCAACAAGCTGCAGAAATTAAAATTCCATTTTACAAAGGAAGAAATGCTTTTGAAGTCATAAAAAACATAAAAGCCATTACGCACAATCCTGGCAAAACCAACGAATTGGTTCAAGATCAGATTTTTTCTGTAGATCTTAATAGTTTTTATGGAGAAAAGCGATTTACATTTTCCAATGTAAAAGTAGGAAGCGTTATTGAATACCAATACACACTTGAATCTCCTTTTTATTACAATTTTGAAGGCTGGGATTTTCAATCGAATATTCCAAAAATGTATAGTGAGTTTAATGCAAAAATACCTGCTAATTTCCGATACAATAGAACCTTGAAAGGTTCTCAAAAACTAAACATTAATGAAGCATCTGTAAAAAAAGGGTGTTTTAAAGTTCCTGGTATCATTGGTAGAGCTGATTGTGAATTGCTAAAATACGCCATGAAAGATATTCCTGCTTTTACAGAAGAATCTTTTATGTTGTCTAAAAATAATTACATCTCTAAAATTGCCTTTGAATTGGCAGAAGAAGTTCTCTTTAATGGCGGAAAAAAGGTATATACCAAAACTTGGAAAGCGGTTGATAAAGACATGCGAAAAGATAAAGATATTGGTGCGCAAGTACGAAAAAAAGGGTTCTTTAAAAATCATCTTTCTGCTGAAATCTTAAATGAATCATCGGAACTTAAAAAGGCCCAAAAAGTATATGAGTTAATCAAAAATCATTATGCTTGGAATGGCAAATATGGATTGTTTGATGATGCAAATGTGCGTCAGGCGTTTCAAGATAAGACCGGAAATGCTGCTGAAATCAATTTGTCATTAGTCAATAGTTTGCTTGCCGCAGGAATTAAAACGGAAACGGTGATGTTGTCCACACGTGCCAAAGGATTGCCAACACAGAAACATCCGGTAATGTCCGATTTTAATTATTTAGTTGCGAAAGTCACTATTGGTAATGAAGACTTTTTGTTAGATGCGACTGAAAAACAACTTTCGTTTGGTTTGCTACCAATTCGTGCGTTAAATTATAACGGACGCGCTATGGATTTTAAGAAACCTAGTTATTGGATTACCATCAATCCGTATGCAGAAAATCGTCAAAATACGATGGTTACGATTAATATAAATGAAGACGGAACTGCCAAAGGGAAACTTTCACAAACAAGTACGGGTTATTTGGCTTATGAACAACGCGCAACTTTAGCGGAACAAAGTACCGAAGAATATTTAGATGATTTTGAAGATAGTTTGCCATTCTTAGAAATTTCAGCATACGAAGCACAAGAACGCACAAACGTTCAAAAACCACTAAAAGAAGTATTTACTTTTGAGTTTGATGAAGATGGTTTTACGAATGCCGAAACATTTTTAGATCCGTTTTTTATGAAAATATTTTCTAAAAATCCGTTTACGCTAGAAGAACGCGCATATCCTGTCGATTTTGCGTTTTCACGTATATACACCACACGTTTTTTATTGTCGTTGCCGCCAAATTATGAGTTTTCGAACCTTCCTGAGAATCAAAACTTTACATTAGCTGGCGGAAAAGCCGTTTGTGGCTTAAAAGTAGTCCAACAAAACGGACAATTAAATCTAACATTCAAGTTAATTTTGAATAATTTTTACTTTGAAGCTGAAGAATATCAAGAATTAAAAGATTTTTTCAGTAAACTATCCATCCTCCAAAAAAATACACGATTAGCCATTAAAAAGAAACTAGGTTAACATTATTTTTTATTTATGAAATATCTATATTCCTGTATTGTTTGTATGATATCATTACAGACAATTGCACAAAATCCATTCGAAGATCGTTTTAATAAAGTTTCTGATAAAGAGCTAAACATGACAACGTATCAAAAAGATCCTGATGCTACTGCAGTTGTTTTGGATGAACAAGGAAATAAAACGTTTGAATATGTCAGTGAAGCCAATGACATTTATACTACACTTCATTATTATTCTAAAATAAAAATTCTAAAAACGGAAGGTTTAGAAGAAGCTAATATTATTATCCCGTATATAGGATCAGAAAAGATCATTAATGTAAAAGGAATTACGTACAATCGCAATGGCTCCACAGATTTGGAAGAAAGTCAAATCATAGTTGCTAAAATCTCAGGAAGTGTATCAGAAATAAAACTATTGCTTCCCAAAGTAGAAGTTGGTAGTGTTATTGAATATCAATACAGTCTTGTGTCACCTTACGCACATGCATTTAGACCTTGGTTGTTTCAAGCTACCATTCCAAAAGTACGTTCAGAATTTAATGCAAAAATCCCTTCAAATTATAAATTTCTCAGATCGCTTAAAGGACCATTAAAATTAGATGTTAATAAAGCTTTTGCGCTTAAGAATTGTTTTAAAATTCCTGAATTAAAAGATGCTGGTTCTTGCGAAGTCTCGCGTTATGTAATGCTAGATGTTCCTGCGTTTAAGGAAGAAGACTATTCATTGTCTTACGAGAATTATATTGCTAGAATTGAATTTAAACTTGCAGAGTATCGAAGTTTTCGCCTGTTTGGTATTGGTAGTTATGCACATATAGATACATGGGAGAAGTTTGACGAAGCTATTATGAAAGATGAGTTTAACATCAAATCCATTTTAAAAAAATATATGTTCAAGAGATTTCTTCCGAAAGAACTATTGAATACAAAATCAGCTATAGAAAAAGCAACAAAGATTTATCAATTTATCAGAGATCATTATACAGCTAATGGTGAACTTGGTGGAATTGATGGAAATAAACTTAGAAAAGCGTTTCGAGCGAAGCGTGGAAGTATCTCAGAGATTAATTTATCATTGATGAATGCATTACATGCAGCTGGAATTCATGCAGAACTACTCTTATCAGCGACAAGAGATAATAGCATTCCTACGCTCGATTATCCGAAGATCAGTGATTTTAATTATATGATTGTAAAAACGATTGTTGATGGAAATGTATACTTTTTAGATGCTTCTGAGAAAAATGCTCCTTTTGGTGTTTTACCATTGAGAGCACTAAACTACAAAGGAAGAGCGCTTGATTTTGTTGCGGAAAGTTATTGGGAAACTATTTCTCCAAATCCCATAAATAAATTTACAACATCGATTAGTGTAAAATTTGATGAAGATGGCGCAATTAAAGGTAGGTTCACAAATATGTATACAGGACATATCGCATTGAATTACAGAACCCGATCTGACGCTTCAATTGATGAAAAATATTTGAATTTGATTGAAAATGAATATCAAGATTTAGAAATTACTGATTATAAATTAGTTGACAAGGAAACTCCTGAACTTCCACTAAAAGAAACGTTTGAATTTACTATTAATAAAGCATTCGAGAATGGCATTTTGTATTTAGATCCTTTTGTATTAAAAGCGTTTCCTAAGAATCCCTTTACACTTGAAAAACGAGTATATCCAGTAGATTTTGCGCATCCAAGAATATACACAACACGTTTTGTGGTGTCGCTTCCCGAAAATTATGAGTTTGAAAACTTACCAGAAGATCAACTATTTCAAATCGCTGAAAACAAAGCCGTTTGCAAGCTTACTACTGTTGAAAAAGATGGAAAACTCAATATGACTTTTACACTTATGATCAATGAATTTCATTATGTAACCGACGAATATGAAGTGCTAAAATCGTTTTTTAAAGATATTGTAGAAATTCAGAAAAATACACTTTTAACTATTAAGAAAAAGAATTCCTAAATTAATAGTACTTTAGCAACATGGTGAAAAATTGGAAATCGAAACTTCACGAAATCATATACGAAGCAGATACACGTGCTGGAAAACTATTTGATGTAGTTTTGTTAGTATTAATTTTAGCCAGTGTTGCATTGGTAATGCTAGAAAGTGTAGCTGATTTTGCTGGAAAGTATGGGACTTTTTTAAATATTTCAGAATGGGTTATCACAATATTATTCACCTTTGAATATTTTGCTAGAATTATCTGTATTCGCAAACCAGCTCAGTATATATTTAGTTTTTACGGAATTATAGATTTCTTGTCTACCATTCCAAAATATCTATCGCTTTTCTTTGTTGGATCACATTCATTAGTTGTGCTTCGCGCTTTACGATTAATGCGTGTTTTTCGTATTTTGAAATTAGCTCGATTTGTTGGAGAATCAAACAATCTTATGCGTGCTTTGAAAGCGAGTCGAATAAAAATAGGCATCTTTATTATGTTTGTACTAATTTTATGTACCATTTTAGGTTCTATAATGTATTTGGTTGAAGGTGGTATAGAAAACAGTAAATTTACCAGTATTCCACAAAGTATTTATTGGGCAATTGTAACATTGACAACTGTTGGTTATGGCGATATGTTTCCAACTACTGTCATTGGCCAATCTATTGCATCAATCATTATGATTTTGGGTTATGGAATTATTGCTGTTCCTACAGGAATTGTAACGGCTCAGTTTGCTACAATGGAGAAAGATCAACTTCATTTAAATACACAGTCGTGTCCTAATTGTGCGGCAGAAGGACACAGAGATGGTGCTGAATTTTGCTTTGATTGTGGCGCCGTTTTAAATCCAGAAGAAACCAATTAATACAACTTTTCATGGCAAACTATTTAATTTCTGTTGTCGGTGCAACTGCAATTGGAAAAACTGCGTTAAGTATTAAACTAGCGCAACATTTTAATGCAGAGATTATTTCCTGCGATTCACGACAGTTTTTTAAAGAAATGAATATTGGAACTGCGGTTCCTTCTGTGGAAGAATTGCGTGCTGCCAAACATCATTTTATTCAACATATTAGCATTTTTGATGCATATAATGTGGGACAGTTTGAAAAAGACGCCATTACAAAACTTGATGAATTATTTGAAAAAAATAATGTTGTCATTATGGTTGGCGGAAGCGGTTTGTATGTAGATGCTGTTGTGAAAGGTTTGGATGAATTCCCAAAAGTAGCGCCTGAAATTAGAGCGAAATTAAATGAACAACTTGAAAATCAAGGAATCGAATCGCTTCAAGAGCAATTACAAAAACTTGATCCTGTGTATTATGAACGCGTGACACTTGAAAATCCACATCGTTTGATTCGCGCACTTGAAATTTGCATTGGAAGCGGACAACCGTATTCTAGCTTTTTGAAAGATAAAACTGCCACACGAAATTTTACAACTATTAAAGTTGGCTTAACAGCAGAAAGGTCTATTATGTACGATCGTATCAACCGACGTGTTCATATTATGATGAACGAAGGTTTGCTGGACGAAGCAAAAGTTTTATATGAGCATAAAGCACTGAACGCCTTGCAAACTGTTGGTTATCGTGAACTTTTTGAATATATGGATGGAAAGTGTACGTTGGAATTCGCCGTGAGCGAGATTCAAAAAAATACACGCCGTTTTGCCAAGCGACAAGGAACTTGGTTTAAAAAAGATGAAACTACGTTATGGTTTGATTATGAAGCGGATATTGAGAAAATTATTCAGCAAATTGAAAGTAGGCTTTTTTAGACTTGTTAGACTTGTTCGTTTTTTTTAAATTATTAGAAACGTCTTTGCGAAAGTTTTGAAAAAACTTGTGGCAATCTGTTTGTTTATATATAGATTATTTCGTTTTGACTCAAACTGACGATGTAAAAATTCCAGCGAAAGCGTTATACCAAAACCAAAAAAACAAAGCGACCTAAAACTTAAAACCCGAAAAATGAACTCAGAAATAAACAAACTCGTTAGCAACCTCAACCTTTTACCACATCCCGAAGGCGGATTTTATAAAGAAGTATATAGAAGCGCAACAGTAATTACGAAAGAAGCGTTGCCAGCTAATTTTTCTGGCGATCGCAGTTATTGTACGAGCATTTATTTTTTACTGACTTCTGAGAATTTTTCTGCGTTTCACAGAATTAAACAAGATGAAATTTGGCATTTTTATGGTGGAAGTTCACTCAGTGTGCATGTAATTGATACAGAAGGAAACTATACTGAACATAAAGTTGGTATGAACTTTAATAATGGAGAACAGCCACAATTAGTAGTTCCTGCGGGTTGTTGGTTCGCGTCAAGCGTTCCACAAAAAGATTCCTATGCATTTGTGGGTTGTACTGTGGCGCCAGGATTCGATTTTGATGATTTCGAATTGGCGAATCGTACAGCGTTAAAAGATGAATATCCGTTACATTCGGACGTTATCCATAGACTTACTAGAGAATAAATGAAAAAGTCGACATTCGGGTTGTCGACTATATTTTTCAAGTGTTTGAGGGTAAATTAGAATAGCTCTCTACTACTCTGCTTTATTTTTGATTACTAATCTAAATCCTTCTCCATGAATGTTTAAGATTTCCACGTCTTCATCTCTTTTAAGATACTTACGTAGTTTGGCTATATAAACGTCCATCGATCTAGAAGTGAAATAGTTATCATCTCTCCAAATCTTTGTTAATGCTAATTCTCTTGGCATTAAATCATTTTCGTGTAATGCTAGTAAACGTAGTAATTCGTTTTCTTTTGGCGATAGTTTATTTGGCTCTTCTTGATCA
>NZ_JBGCDL010000366.1:0-3577 GCF_045105435.1 Kordia sp.
GAAATTATGATGCAAGTCTTGGGCGTTGGATGAATATTGATCCATTAGCTGAGCAAATGAGAAGACATTCTCCATATAATTATGCTTTTGATAATCCTATTTATTTTCTTGACCCAGACGGAATGAAGCCTTTTGGATCTCAACTCCCATACAAAAGAATGATTTTTTACGGAGGATCAAAAACTCATGATGATCTTTTTAAAAGAGCTGGTAAAAATGTCAATAATGACTATGGTTCTGACAAAGTAAAACCCAAAGATTTTACACAAATAGAAACCGCAGCAACGATTGTAGATAAAATTAATTCGGAAGAAGATAACTCAATTCAATCTATAGATATATTTTCTCATGGAGGAACAAATGAACTTCATTTCAAAGAAAGTGAAATAGCGGGTAATAATAATTTATATAAAGACAAAAAAACTGAAAAAAAGGATGCAGGGTATTTTTGGAATGATTCAAAAAATTTAGATCATATAGATTATGATAAATTTACGAATAATGCAAAAATAGAAATTCATGGCTGTAACACAGCATCAATTGAAGGTGATAATTCTGATCCTCCATTTGCACAGGTTTTATCAAAAAAATTAGGAGATGCAGGGAAAAGTAATGCTGTTGTGATAGGTCATGCTACTTACGCAAATCCAAATGCACATAAAAAATTAAAAGGAGATGACTACAGGCATGGTCTTAGAAGAGTTTTCCATAATGGAACTGTACTTTTTACGACTCGAAAAGAAGGTAGGATAACGGGAAGTGAAATAAATAAGTATTTGAATTTGAAATCAAAACAGGGAGAAAAATATGATGGAACAAAACAAAGGTTATAAAGTAATATTAGGAGCAATTATTTTGGTTTTAATTGCTATATTAATTTATCAAAAAATTTCGATTGTAAAATTTAAAGAAACATTGAATAATAAATCGAAAAACATGAGCTTTGCATATCAAGATAGTGTTAAATTTGGTATGACTTACAAAGCTTATGCTTGTGGGGAATGTGCAAACTTATTTAGAGTAGATACTGTATATTTTTCTGAAAATGAGATGTTAGACTTCTATTATAATAAGGAGATCATAATAGAAGATGACTCCTTAATTAAGTTTAACAATGAAATTGGAAATATGAAGTATATAGCTTCAGGTATTTTAAAACGTAATAACTATGGAATGTTAAAACTTATCCTTGATAAAGAAAGCAAATTTAAACTTATGAGCGTTGGTAATGGTGTAAATTAGTGTATTACCTTACTTAAATTATAAATAACTGAAAAACAGCAATTAGCCCCACGATGGCGCTAGAATGTCCACGACAGAGTGAGCGCTACCCTCGCTAGCGCTAGTATGTACTAGTGCCGAGCATGAGTAAACAATAAAAGAGTTAAAAGTTAAAAGCTGTTCCAAACTATTTTTGGAATAGCTTTTTGTGTTTTTAGTAACTGACGTTCACATTTCATACATTTACGATGCTTTTGGAGCAAAGCAACAAAAAATTGTAAATGACCAAAGCAATGAAAATGTGCAACAAACGCATTATGCAGGGAATTACATTTACAAAAAAGCAACGGCACAAGCTTCATTAGCACTTACGTTCTTTAACAGTGAAGAAGGCTATGTTGAGCCACAGTTTGATCCTAGTAAGCCAGAAAAAATAACAGGGTTTAATTATACCTATCAGTACAAAGATCATCTAGGAAATATTAGACTTTCTTACGAAGACATTGATGGAAACGGAAATATCAAACCAGAAACGGAAATCAAAGAAGAGAATCATTATTATCCTTTTGGTTTGAAACATAAAGGTTACAATGCCAATCAAGTCGGAAGGGATCATCAGTATGGGTACAATGGTAAGGAAGAAAATGATGAACTTGGATTGGAATTACTTGATTATGGAAATAGAAATTATGAGGCATCCTTAGGAAGGTTTATAACTGTGGATAGATTTTCACAAAAGTATTTAGATAAATCACCTTATCACTATGGGGCGAATAACCCAGTTTTATATGTTGATAAAAAAGGAGACAGTATAATTGTATCAACTAAGGAGAGACTATACGATGGAATTGAAGGAAAAAACATTGCTACAGTAAAAAAAATTGACGACTTAGGCTCAACAAATCTAGTAGATGGGTCTACATCTTGGAAATATAATGAAACCACAAAAGAGGTAGATGCAACTTTTTATATTCAACAGGAGTTTTCTCCATTTTTAAAACCAGGTGACAGTAATAAATTTGTTAGAAAAAATAGAGGTATAGGAAAAGAAATAGAAGCACATGAAGATGGACATGTAGAGCAAATTTCAGAAACCATTCTTGATAAGAAAAGAGATTTTGCAGTGACTATTGAATCCTATGGAGGAAAAAGAAATTATAGAGGTGATGTTCAAGATATTCTTAATAAAGTTTATAAAGATTATGAGATAGATTTAGAAAAAGCTTTAGAAGATGTTAAAACAGATAATCCTTTTAATCTTACTAATGAACAAGTAATTGAAGATCAAAAAGCAATTTTAAATGTTAATATGAAATCAGCTCTTAATCAACTTGAAAAATTTGTAAAAGCTAGGTATGTTAAATTTAATGCTAGTGACCCTGGTCACAGTGATGCTAATAATCGTGCCTATAAAATCTTGAAGGGTAGAATGCAGTATAATAATGGAATAAGAAAAATAAAATATTTATAATAATGAAACATGCTTTTTTAATTTTAATAAGCCTTTTTGTAATAGCGGAAGTCTATTCTCAAAATGATTCTATCAAACCTCTTGGTGATAGAACAATAGAAGTAATAAATAGAAGAACTCAATTTATTCAAAAATATGCAGATTCCTTAAATTCATATAAACCAAATAATAATAAACTACCTTGTTTTTTTTATAGGTCTAATTTTGATAGAGAAAATAGTGAATTATTAACAAGTGTACATGATGGGACTTCGTTAAGAAAATTAATTATAGATAGGGTTATAAATATAGAATTACTTATATCTGTGGTGGAAAGTAACAGTAATAAAATTAAAAAAAAGCCTAAAAAAGCTAAAAATGCAAGCCCTTACGGTATTATTAGATTTCAAGATTATAGTATCTATGAATTAGCTAAATATAGGTTAGAAGAATTATTAAATGAATATGATATGGGAAAAAAAGCACCTAATTATCCTGATAATGGTGGGTAATGGGTCAAAATGGTGCTTTTGAAAAAGAGTGAAGTTTTAATATTGATTATCAATAATTTAAATAAAAAATGAGTCTCTTAATTGAGGCTCATTCTAGTTCTTTGAAATAATGAAAGTTTCTTAGGAAGCATGAAATAAGGGTTCTGTTTCCTTTCGTGGTGTAAATTGGCGCTGTGCTATCCCCACGCTAGCGCTAGTATATACTAGTGCCGTGCTATCTCCGAGATAGTTTCACAATAAACTGTCCCCCACTCTAGCGCTAGTATGCACTAGTGCCGAGCATGAGTAAGAAAAGCAAAAAAGTAACCATAACAAAAAGCTATGCTAATTTTTTAGCGTAGCTTTTCGTATTTTAAAGATATGAGTAGAAAATATAAGTTTCATAACAAGAGTG
>NZ_JBGCDL010000367.1:0-3282 GCF_045105435.1 Kordia sp.
CCATCCAACAGATTGGTAATAAATCCAAAACCTTCACCGTATAATGGAGGAATAAAATAGAGCATTGCTCCAATGGTTAATCCGCCAAAAATCAATTTGTGTTTCTTCTGCTTGAAGCGTTCAAACAGTTTCGTAATGGCAAAATGCATTTTAGTAAAGTAAATAGAAGCAAAGGCCGTTCCCACGCCAAGTGCAATATAAAATGGAATGTCTCCTAATTGAAATCGTTCCGAAAGTATAAAATTGAACAAGTTTTCATTTCCCAAGAAAAAATACGACGTCACAACTGCCGAAACTGAAGCTAATAACAACGGAATTAAAGAGGTTAATGTTAAATCGAGACTGAATACTTCTATGGAAAAAATGATTGCAGCGATGGGTGATTTAAAGATGGACGAAATAGCGCCAGCTGCTGCACAACCAATGAGTAACATTCTGGTTTTGCTATCAATATGAAACAACTTGCTAATGTTGGAGCTTATTGCTGAACCCGAAGCGACTGCCGGACCTAATAATCCGACCGAACCACCAAAACCAACCGTTAATGGCGCGGTAATTAATGGCAAATATATTTTGTAATTTGGAATGATTCCTGTGCGTTTGGATAGCGCGTACAAAATGGAAGAAATAGCATGCTCAGTTTCTTTTTTAAATACATATCGTAATAAAACGTAAACTAAAAAAAGCCCGATAACAGGCAAAATGAAGTACAGTTGATTTTTAGAAAAGATAATTCCGTTTTCCAACAATGCCTGAATATAGAACGTGATGTTTTTTATAGTAACGGCAACCAAACCAGAACCCAAGCCGACTAAAACACTTAAAATAAACACGAAATTTTTGTTGGAAATATGTTTATATCTCCAAATTAAGAAACGTGTAAAGCGTGATTTTTTCTGCGTTGGCATGTTGCGCGTTTGTATCTTTTAAAAGTACAAATCTAATGCATCGATTCCAATTTCGCTTTGAGGTTTGTGTAATCTTCCCAATATAATTGGCGTAATGTTTCTACATACGGACGTTGATTTGAGTAACCATTATTAAAATTATCAATAGCTTCTTTAATGATTTTTAAGGCTTTTTGTTGCTTATCGAGTTTTTCTGCCGTAAGAATTTTTGCCAAAGTATTGTTGCTACGTGTTTGCTCTTCAAAGCCGATTCTTAGTTGTAGTGATTGACAATCATCAAATAAAATCAACGCTTTGTAATATTTGGCATCTGCAAAATCGGAATTGTATTTTAATAATGTATTAAAATCTTTTAAAGCCAATTCATACTTGTTTTCTTTTATTTTACTGAGATATTCTTTGTCTTTTTCAATTTCATAATGTGCAATTCCGCGGTATAGAAACGCTTCATGTTCTACCCAATCTTCGCCAGTTTCTTCGGTTTCTTTTTGAATGTGTTTGTCAAAATAAGCAATCGAATTTTTATGATCTTTCAAACCTAAATAGGCAATTCCGCGCCAAAAATCGACACTATGACCTTGTGGTGCATCGGTAAAGTTTGGAGTTAGTGTATCGGAAGCGTTAAAATCGGCAATGGCTTTTTTGTAATCTCTATAAAACCATAAATATAAGTAACCACGCCAAGGAACACGTACTTTTGGATCCATAGCCAATGCTTTATTGTATTGTGGCAACCATTGGTGCGGCATTCCACGTTTTAAGTGTGCAACAGAAATTTCGTAAACAGCTTGTTCATAGGTAGGATCTATAGCGATAGCTTCAATAATTCCGTTTTGAAACGGAATAGAACCTTGTCTGGATTGAACCGCTTCTTTATAGCGCTTTTCAGCACGCTTTCTTTTGTTTTTAAGATCTTCTTCTTGACAAGAAATGAAGAGACTAAGACAGCATATACTAAGGAATAATTTCAGTAACTTTTCCATTTTCAATTCTATATGAGACATACATGTAATAATTTAAGGGTGTTTCTTCATAGGTAATAACATTCCAATTTTCAGCATTGGAAGTAATTTTAAGAAGCGTATTTACCATTTCAGAATTCAATGCTTTTTCTTCCAAATTTAAATTCATCTGAATGATTTCAAACCAACCTGCTTTTCCTTCACAATTCACTAAAAATCGAAAATTTAAATAGCCAGAGTCCGTAAAACTATTCGTGTTGAATTTTTTTGAAATACGATCGCGAAATTCTTTTTTAGAATACTTATATGCTTTAAGTCCTGCGCTACTGTAGGTATAATAAATATTTCCATTATTGCAAAGCTGATGGGTATTATTCATCATTGCTTTTTCTTGATCTATATAACCAACATAGTTTTTATATGGTGTATATTTTTCAGTTTCAGGTTGTTTTTTACACGAAGTAATACAGAGTGTTAGACTTGCAATGACATAGAAGAAAATATTAGTTTTGGCTGTTTGCATAGGATAAAGCTAATAAAAAAACCCTGCAAATCGCAGGGTTTCTATATATAATACGATTGTAATCGTATGAATGTATTTTATAGTGGTACAAACTACAGATTGACCTTTGTTGTTTTTGGGATTATTTATTACTTTTCTTACTGATTTTCACACCTTAAATCATCTAATTTACGGAATAAGACTACTTTTTTAGTTTGAATTAAAGGTATCTTGTTATTGGATTTGATCTAGAAAAGCATGCTTTCAAATTCAAAAAACATCATTCGTAAAATGATGAAAATCAATAACTAAAATTTTAAATCATGAAAAAAAAGTCATTAAAAAAGCTTTCGTTTAGTAAAAGCAAAATTTCGAATTTAGAAGAAGAAGCGGTATCAGGAGCAGGAACTGCAGGTTGTCATACGTGTACCTGTATTACTTGTGCTTGGACTTGTGGAACTACAGCATTATATTCTGCTTGTGGAAATCAACAATGTCATTAATGTAGATTGAAAAGTAAAGCGGTTTTTTGAAAAAACGTATAAACGTCATTCTGAGCTAGACTCAGAATCTCATTGTATTAATCTCACAATGATGAGAAACCGAATCAAGTTCGGTTTGACGTAAATTTTTCGTTCAAAAAACCGCTTTTATATATTATTGTAAATCAAGTTTGATGCTTAATTCTTTTAATTGTTCAGTGTCAATTGGTGCAGGTGCATCAATCATGACATCACGTCCAGAGTTGTTTTTTGGGAATGCAATAAAATCACGAATTGTTTCTTGTCCGCCCAAAATAGCAACCAATCTATCCAAACCAAAAGCCAATCCACCATGTGGCGGCGCTCCATATTGGAAAGCGTCCATTAAGAACCCAAATTGTGCTTTTGCTTCTTCTTCGGTAAATCCT
>NZ_JBGCDL010000368.1:0-6397 GCF_045105435.1 Kordia sp.
GGAGATTGATGCAATAGCAAATATTTTTTCCTGAAATTTCACCTTGAATCAATCCAACTTTTTTTAATTCTGACAAATGTCTAGAAATTGTAGGTTGGGCGAGAGGCAATTCCATCACAATATCATTGCAAATACAAGAAGGGCTTTTTGCCAAATACTGCATAATTGACAAACGCGCAGGATGTCCGAGTGCTTTCAATACGTCCGACATTGTATTTACTGCTTCTGAAAAGCCGATTGTTTTAGTTATTCCCATATTGCAATATTAGAATATGTTTTTGGTTTAAAGAAATAGTTCGTGTTAAATTTTTACAATAGATAAGAAAAAAGAAGATGAGAGATTAAAAATTGTAGATCAACAATTTGTGAAATAAAAAAAGGGAGGCCCTACCATAAACCTCCCTTCATGACGGCTGTATTTGCATACAACCTGGTAAAAATTCGATGTCGAATTTTTATTTGCTGTTTAGTTAAAAACTTTAATGCTGTTTTGGCTTAAAAAACGATGCATAAGCTTTTGAAATCGAGTATTAGTTGTTTAAAGCATGATAGGGTTAAAAAGCTTTTCGCGAGTAAAACTATTGAATATGAGAGACAATCACGTATAATTGCGATATCTTTCTATAAACTCCACATTTTATCGATTAATGTGTTGATATGTAGGAAATATCTACGGTAAAAAAATCATTTTTTTAAATTTATTGCAGTAAGGAATGGACTTTGAAAAGATATAAAAACAAAAAGACCGTATCTTTAGAAGACACGGCTTTAAGTATCGTTATATACTAGTTACCTAAAAAGTATGAGCAAATTTATGAATACAGATTGTCATACTAATTTTGCAATCTTACAAAAATGGTTGATTCGTTGAAAGGTTATTTTTTTTTCGACAAAACACACTAAATGAAAGGAAATACTTGAAAGTGCGTAATTTTTTAATCAGATAACCCTATAAAAGAAGTAAGGGGAACTTTTCCCAAAGTTCCCCAAAGTATAGTGGATTCCCCTAAATCCCTAAAACTGTATTGCATATTCAAATGTAGGAAGAAGTCTTAAGTATGAGATAAGGTCGCGTATTATAAAAGCTACGGTAAAACCGTAAAAGCGATTTTTTTGAAGTTTTTCTTACACTTTTAAGCAGTGTAGAATCGCTTTGTTTTCTGATAATAAGGTAGTTGCGAATAGAAAATCACTTCCACCATCAGCAAGTGTTAATTTTTTGCGAATTGTTGCTACAGAGACAGGAAAATTGCGTGTAGTAATATTTGCTTTGGATAAATTTAGTTCTTTTTTGAAAACCTTCTTATTAAAAGGGATTATTTTTTGAATTTGAAAACGTCTTCCTGGAAAATCAATAAGCGTATCAGATGTGTACAAATGTGAGTGTGGATGCAGTTTTTCGAGCTGAAATGCCTTTGCAATACTCGAAAATCCGCCAGCTTTCATAATAGCAGCATTGGGTTCGTACACATATTTTTTAGGTTCTCCGTAATTTATTGTTAGTTGTTTTTCTTCTGATAGTTGAAAATTAAAAAACATTTGTGCCTTATTCGTAAGATTGATCGTTTTAATCGAAATATTTTCGGTGTTACTTTTTGTATCAATCAACCACAATAATTCTTTGACTTCATTTTGAACAGCTACCACATGAATTTCTTTGACATGTTTTAAAGCGCGCAAACCATTTGTAATATCTAATAGCGGCGAAGTTTTGATTAAAATTGTATTCGCTTTTGTGTATAATAATTCTTGATGTGAAACAACATCAGGCAAACAATCTTCCAATAAAAACACCTTTCCTTTTATATCATTTCTTCGTGAAGGATCAATATAAATACAATCGTACTTTTGTGATGTTTCTTTCAAATATTCAATTCCATCCGTATTGATCGTTTCTATGGTATCAATACCAAGAATGTTGTAATTATATGTTACAATTTCAGAAAGTTGTGACGAAATTTCACAATGTGTTACTTTTTGAAATTGTTTTGAAAATGCGTAACAATCGACACCAAAACCACCTGTTAGGTCAATTAAAGAGTTTCCTTGCAGTAATGTCGCTTTGTAATTTGCGGTTTGTTCTGATGAGGTTTGTTCAATATTGAGCTTGTTAGGAAAATAGATATTTTCTGTAGCAAACCAAGCAGGTAATTTTTTCTCACATCGTATTTTTGCTTGTATTTGCTCAATGATTTCTGCAAATGGAATGCCTGAAACTTCTTTGTGTTTGAGCAATAGTTTTGTGGGATCAGCTTTTAAATGATCATTTATAAATTGTTGAATTTTGGGTTGTAGTAAAGCTAAATTCAAAAGTTACAAGTCTTTAGTAATTGATTGAACAATTTTATTTTCGGAAAGAAACTCTTTTAAAATTACTTTCAATACAGTATACGAAGGAATTGCGACAACCATTCCGATAATTCCGAACAAAATTCCCCAAATAATTATGACTAGGAAAATTTCTAGCGGATGCGATTTTACAGAGTTTGAAAATATTAATGGCTGACTCAAAAAGTTATCGATCAATTGTGCAATGATAAAGAAGACCATCACGCCAATTGTATTTGGTAAAATAACATCACTAAAATTATTAATTAATTCGCCACTTGCGTCAGTTTCTAGTTTGCTAATCATGCATAAAAGCATCATTAATACACCGCTAAACATTGGCCCAACGTAGGGAATTAAATTAAGTAATGCGCATAAAAAGGCAATCACAATAGCGTTATCAATTCTAAAAATTAACAAAGCAATTGTGTAAATTATAAATAGAATTAGAATCTGAAACACAAGTCCTACAAAATACCTAGATAGTAAATCTTTGATTTTTTCAAAAGAACGCGCCCATCTTTTTTCTTTAGTATTCGGAACTAAAATCATCACGCTATCTTGAAGCAATTGGCTGTCTTTCAGTAAAAAAAATGAAATAAAAAGCACAGAAAGAAGTCCCATACTAAAATTTCCTAAGCCGCTTATCAACGAACTAAAAAAGCTTGGAATAAGACTGAAATCAACTTTTGAGAAGATTTTAGAATCTTTAAGTGATTCAGAATCTAACGATAAATACCCCGTAATTTGATCGTATAAACCTTCTACTTTTCCTTGTAGCTCTTCGTTATTGAGTAATGATAGTTTTTCTCCTTGATCTTCTATAAGTGGAATAAATAAAGCGATTAAACCAACCAATAAACTAATCATTAAAAACATGGTAAAAATAACCGCTAAAGTATTTTTAAACTTCAAGCGTTTTTTCAAAAACTGAATGATAGGTCGCCCAATCAAAGTAACAACTGCAGCAATCGCAATATAAATAATGACAACTTGAATTTTAAAGAGAAAATAAAGCACTAAAAGAATACCAATAGTAATTCCTAAAGCTTTTAAAATTCCGTTGGCAATAGTATTTGAAGTCATTTTCGAGAGTTAGACCTTAAAATTAATACAATAAAATTAGTTTGCAAGCATAAGTTGTCGCGTAATCTCGTAGAGCACAATATTGGTTGCTTGTACAACGTTCATACTGCTGTTTTGTCCAAACATGTCAATATGTGTCACAATATCCGATTCGTAGATGGTTTCTGGGTTGACACCAAAATTTTCATCACCAATAACTAAAGCAATTTTTTCAAGTTTCGAGAAATCGAGTGTGTGAATAGATTTGCTGTCTTCGGTAATTTCCAACGAAATAATCGTATACTTTTCTTCTTGTAATTTTGAAATCACAGGATGAATATCTTTTGTAATCTCAAACGGAACTACTTTTTCAGTAGCACGTGAGGTTTTGGTCATTTTTCTGCCAAACACAGGAATGTTATCACCACAAAAAATAATTTTCTCCACACCAAAAGCATCACAAATACGAAACAACGAACCAATATTTGGCGCATTTGATACTTGATCGGACACTAAAGTAATAGGAAATGTCTGCTTCTCGAAGTTTGTCGTATAATGTGTGAGTTGTGACATTTACTTAATCAACCATTAATTTATTAAAATCAGAAACTTTTTTTAACTCGTATTGCCATACAAATAACGGAATTCCGAATGTGACTGCTCCAGCAATAAGACCAATATTCCATAAAATAACTGTTGCAATCATAGCAATAATTACAAAAAATATAATAATTGTGTTATTTACCTCACCATGAAGGCGATTGATGTGTTTTTTGGTATGTTTTCCACAGTGTTTACAGCGTTCATTGAATTCTATCCCAATTTCATCTTTCAAGTCATACCTGTTGTTAGAAGCCACTTTCAAGTAATTAAGTTTGCCACACGAATGTGAAGCACAATAATAACCGAGTTTCATAAATAATTAGTTTTTAAAAGCATAATGCACAATATTAGCGCCCATTTGCAAAGCTTTCAGGCGAACTTCATCAGAGTCGTTGTGGATTTCTTTATTTTCCCAACCATCGCCTAAATCGCTTTCAAACGTAAACAATAATACCAATCTATTTTCATAAAATAATCCCATAGCTTGCGGACGCAAACCATCATGTTCATGAATTTTTGGCAATCCTTTCGGGAAGGAATAGGGTTGCTTAAAAATTGGATGTGTAGCTGGAATTTCTTTTAATTCTTGATTTGGAAAGACTTTTTTCAACTCTTTTCGAATGTATTTATTCATTCCGTAATTATCATCAATATGCAAAAAACCACCAGAAGTTAAGTACTTGCGCAGGTTTTCGGCATCATCTTCTGAAAAGAAAACATTTCCATGTCCTGTCATGTGTACAAACGGATATTGAAACAAATCGGTACTGCCAACTTCAACCGTTTCGGGTTTGGCTTTCATTGCCGTATTTATATTTTGATTGCAAAACTGAATCAAATTTGGCAAAGCAGTCGGATTTGAATACCAATCGCCGCCGCCAGCATATTTTAAAATGGCAATGTCTTGAGATTGTACCAACGAAAAACTCAATAAAAATAAAAATAACGTAAGCTTCTTCATGTAAAAACGTCTTATGTACTGCAAGGTAAACTTTAAGATTATGAAACGAAAATATTTAATAACACTTTCACTTTTTACACTCGTATTTTTAGCTTCTTTCACGAATTTGGTCAATAAAAAACAGAATGCTGTAGTCGTTTTAGAACTATTTACATCACAAGGTTGTTCTAGTTGTCCGAGTGCAGACGCTTTGTTGGAAAAAGTACAGACAGAATTTAAAAACGAAAATATATTTACCTTATCATACCATGTTGATTACTGGAATTATATTGGCTGGAAAGATCCGTTTAGTCAATCAGCATTTACAAAAAAACAACGTTCGTATGCGCGAAAATTTAGAGACAATCAAGTGTACACGCCAGCAGTTATTGTGAATGGAAAAGAGCATTTTGTAGGTTCAAACCAAACTAAAATGTACGCAAAAATAAAAGAATACAAAAAGAAGTCTTCTCAATATACTATTTTGCTTGGCGCGATAGAGAACTCAGCAAAAAACATCAAGTTTAATTACAAAATTGACGGAAACATTGCGGCTACCAAAGCGCGAGTTGTCTTGGCAATACAAGAACGTACAACCGAAGTTAAACGTGGCGAAAATGCCAGAAGAACCTTAAAAAATCATAATATAGTTGTCAACGAGAACTATCTGACGGAAGTCAATAAAAAAGGAAATTACACAATTGATATTCCGAAAATAGTCACTAAAAATGATGCATTGCGTGTGTTTTTAATCTTAGAAAACGATCAGAAAGATATTTTGAGTGCGGGAAAATTGGAATTTTAGGATTGCTTCGCTTCGACAGGCTTAGTGCGAGCGCTTTTGGAAATATACGAACATTGAGCGGAGTCGAAATGTGGATCGCTTCACCTTAGTACTTTAGACGATACGTCATTGCGAATGTAGTAAAGTAATCTGTGACTTCAAATCACAATTCTGCTCTATGACAAACAGACTGCCACGTCGTAAACTCCTCGCAGTGACACATAAAAAAACTACTCCTCATTCAAAAACGCCACCGAATGGCACGCTACAATTGCAGCAGTTTCCGTGCGTAAACGTGTATTACCTAATGTCACAGGAATATACTTATTTTCTAGCGCAAGCGCGATTTCTTTTGTAGAAAAATCGCCTTCAGGACCAATTAAAATCGTCACATCTTTTTGGATTTCGATTACTTCTTTTAAAGATTGTTTCTTGTCTTCTTCGCAATGCGCAATAAACAATTGTTCATCTTTATGAGTACTAATAAAGCTCGAAAATGAAATTGCAGGTTTCAACTTTGGAAAATAAGCGCTCAACGATTGTTTGGTTGCCGATTGCATAATTTTTTTAAAACGTTCAGCCTTTATCACTTTTCGTTCCGATCGATCGCAAATAATTGGCGTAATCGTATCAATTCCGATTTCGGTAGCTTTTTCTAAAAACCATTCATACCGATC
>NZ_JBGCDL010000369.1:0-37983 GCF_045105435.1 Kordia sp.
TATTTTTTCTGATGATATGCAAATGAAAGCGATTGCTGATCAGTTTGGTTTTGAGAAATCGATTCAAATGGCAATTCATGCTGGCGTTGATGTATTAATGTTTTCAAATCATATTCCGATGAAAGGTCGCGGCATGATTCTCCCGAAAGATATTATTGATATTGTAAAGAAGATGATTGCTGATGGAGAGATTTCAGAGAAACGTATTAACGAATCGTATCAGCGTATTTTGAAGTTTAAGAAAAATCTTTGATTTTTTAGATCGCTGTGCTGTTAGATATTAGACCGCGCTATGCGCTTTTAGAGCGCACTTGCGTGCTGTTAGATGCTAGAACGCTTCACTTCGACTTCGCTCAGTGTGAACGCTTTTAGACTTGTGTATTGTGGTGTCGGATTTTTTAAATATAAAAGTTTTTTCTGATGCTATTTTGTGGAATTTAATGATGTTATTTACTTCCTTTTAATCAATACATTTATTGTACTTCTCGATACTAAATTATTTCAGAATTTCGCTCTAAGTGATGCGTTGTGATTCTTAATATGAAAATGTTTAAAACGTCATTACGAGAAGTTTACGACGATGTAATCTACTTCCTTTTAATCAACGATCTCATAGTACTTCTCGATATAATTTTCTTCATTTCATTACGAAAATTACTCGAAGTGACGTCTGAAAATAAATAGTGAGTCATTAGTATTGAGATATTGCAAATTTCAATTCTAGATTTAGAAAACTAAAATGGTTTTTAGCGTCATGCTGAACTTGATTCAGCATCGCATGAAGTTAGGTTTGTCGCCATGGGAAACCGAATCAAGTTCGACTTGACGAATGTGGAAATTTTATATTCAGAGTTTCATATTAAAGTTTCAAAGTACTTCTCGATACAAATTTCTTATCAGAAATTTACTCGAAGTGACGTTTTGAAATACAACTACTATGATTATAGGTTTTTGATTCTTGTCTAAATGAAACGAACAAATTGACAAATCAATAAAATAAACTCAATCTAATAACAAATCTATTCACAAAAAAAAGCTCCTCAAACTGAGAAGCTTTTTATATGATTGTAAAAAACAGTATTCTTTTTAAATTCTTGCGTCAGCAAGAGTAAGTCTAAAAGCATTGCGATCTAAGAGCGCAAGCGGTCTAACTTCTAACAGCACATATGTGCGGTCTAATTAAACCTATTTCCCTTTCGCCTTTTTCTGTGCTTCCGCTTGTTCCATCATCGTTTGCATTTTCTTTTGGAAACGATTCTGCTTCTTCGGCTTCTTTTTGTTTTCTTGAATTCGTGCGTGAATTTTTTCATCATCAATGATATATTTCTTGATCACTAACATGATTCCGATTGTAATTAAGTTGGATACGAAATAGTATAAACTTAATCCACTCGCGTAGTTGTTAAAGAAGAATAACATCATTAGTGGTGAGAAATACATCATGTATTTCATCATTTTACTCATGTCTGGCATTCCATCTTGCTTCGGTTGTTGCATTGAATTCATTTGCTGACCTGTTGTCATTCTCATATAGAAAAAGATAGCAATAGAAGCTAGAATCGGGAATAAACTGATATGATCTCCATATAACGGAATACTAAATCCTTCTGGGAATTGGTAAATTGTATCATACGACGATAAATCTTCTGCCCATAAGAAACTTTTTTGTCTGAGTTCAAATGCAGATGGGAAAAACATGAATAACGCATAAAATACAGGAATTTGCATCAACGCAGGAATACAACCTGCCATTGGACTGACGCCTGCTTTTCCGTATAATTTCATTGTTTCTTGTTGCTTCTTCATTGCATCGTCCTTGTACTTTGCGTTGATTTCGTTCACCTCTGGGCGAATTACTTTCATCTTGGCCTGTGACAAGTATGACTTGTATGTGATTGGCGAAAGTAATAATCGCACCATAATAGTCATTACAATAATGGCAATACCTGCTGGTAAGAATGCACTTAATAATCCGAATAATGGAATTAAGAAGTAACGGTTTATCCAACCAAAAATCCCCCAACCTAATGGTACAATTTCATCTAAGTTTCTGTCATACGCTGAAAGTGTGTCATAATCGGTAGGACCATGATACATATCCATTGCATAGTTTAATTCGCCACCTTTTAACTCTAGTGGAATAGTAGAACTAAAGTTCTTTAAAAATTTAACATCTTTCTCAGCCATTTCGCTGTCTACAATGTTTTCCGAAGTAATATCTGCTCTTCTAAAAGGTATATCTGTTAATAAGATAGAAGTAAAGAAATGCTGCTTATACCCTAACCAAGTAACTCCTTTAGGTTTTTCCTCATCGGTCATTTGCCCTAGGTAGCTATCTTTTCCATCTTCGTATTCGTAGTGTAAATCTGTATAACGGTTTTCATACGTTACACTTTTTGCATGTCTGAAACTTTTTAGTTTCCATTCCATGTTTACAGGTTGACTTGCATTGATGAATCCGTTAAGTCCTTGCGAACGCACGGTAAAATCCATCATGTAATCATCTTTTAATTCGTATCTGTATTCTAGGAATTTGTCGGCAGCAACTTTCAGTTTCATCGAAAGTACTTTTACACCATCAGTTTCTGTATAAGTTGGCTCAAAAGGTGCATCTTTTGTATTGATTACACGATTATCAGCTGTTGTTAGGTTTAACCCGAACGATGCGTTTCCATCTTTTACAAGATATACAGGTTTTTTGTCATACGTTTCAAGCTTTTCTACTTTTCCGTTATCTCTTTTCCCTTTGATTAAGGCTTCTACAATTTGTCCTCCTCTGTTACTTATTTTCAGGGAAATTAAATCGTTTTCAATCGTAGTTACCTCATCTAAAGAAACTTTTCCTGCGTTGAAACCAAATGCACCTGTAGCGTTTTTGTATTTAGCCACTTGCGTGGAATCATTTAAATTTAAGGTAGCAACTTCTGGAACTTCCGTTTTTGGAGTCGTAGTTTTTGTACTATCGGTTGCGACTTGTTCTGTTTTTGCCCTTTCAGCTTCGGCTTTTGCAGCTTCTTCCTCCGTTGGTTTTACACTGTTTAACCAAAAAACTCCAATTAAGGCTATTAGAGCAAATCCTATTAATTGTTTGTAATCAAACTTATTTTCTTCCATTTAATCGATAATTTATGCTAATCTCACTAAAAGATTTCTATCTGTTTTACTAGACTTCTTTTTTGTTTTTTTGTTACTCAAAAAGGCAACCAATTTTTATTTTTATGCCATAGTGGCATTTTGTTTTTTCTCTGCATGTACCAACGCTGCTTTTACAAACGCTACAAATAGTGGATGCGGATTGGCTACTGTACTTTTGTATTCAGGATGATATTGCACGCCTATAAACCATGGATGTGATGGCAATTCTACTATTTCTACCAAACCTGTTTTTGGGTTGAAACCTGTAGCAATTAATCCTGCATTTTCTATTTTCTCTTTATAATCATTATTGAATTCATAACGATGGCGATGACGTTCTAAGATCATCGATTTCCCGTAAATGTCGTGTACTTTGCTTCCTTCTTTTAGTTCGCATTCCCACGCACCTAAACGCATTGTTCCGCCTTTGTCTGTGACTTCTTTTTGCGCTTCCATCAAGTTAATTACTGGACTAGCTGTGTTCGGATTCATCTCCGTAGAGTTGGCACTGTCTAAACCTAATACGTTTCTTGAGAATTCAATTACTGCCATTTGCATACCTAAGCAAATTCCCAGGAATGGGACATTGTGCTCACGTGCATATTGAACGGCACGAATTTTTCCTTCTATTCCACGATCTCCAAATCCTGGCGCAACTAAAATCCCATCTAAGTTTTTAAACTTTTCGGCAATGGTTTTTTCGGCAATGTGTTCTGAATGAATAGATTCTACTTTTACTTTGATTTCGTTTTCTGCTCCTGCATGAATGAACGCTTCTAAGATAGATTTGTATGAATCTTGTAATTCTACATATTTTCCAATGAGTCCGATTGTGACTTCATTTTTAGGATTTTTTAGTTTGGTTAGGAATTTATTCCAAGTTGTTAACGCTGGTGTTCCTTCGTCTACCAAATTCAGCTTCTTCATTACCACTGCGTCCAAACGTTCTTCCAACATTAAATTTGGCACATCATAAATGGTTTTTGCATCGATAGACTGAATAACTGCTTCACGTTTTACGTTGCAGAATAAAGCTAGTTTGTGACGTAATTCTTCTGAGAGTTCATGTTCCGTTCTACACACTAAAACATCTGCTTTGATTCCGCTTTCCATTAAGGTTTTTACAGAATGTTGCGTTGGTTTTGTTTTGAGTTCGCCTGCGGCAGATAGATACGGCACTAAGGTTAAATGAATTACCATTCCATTGTCATCTCCTAATTCCCACAGTAATTGACGAACAGCTTCTATGTACGGTAATGATTCAATATCTCCGACAGTTCCTCCAATTTCCGTTATAACAATGTCGTAGTTTCCTGATTTCCCAAGAATTTGAATGCGTTCTTTGATTTCGTTTGTAATATGTGGAACTACTTGCACCGTTTTCCCTAAGAATTCACCTCTACGTTCTTTTTCTATCACACTTTGATAAATACGACCTGTAGTTACATTATTTGCTTGTGAGGTAGGAACATTTAAAAAACGTTCGTAGTGTCCTAAATCTAAATCGGTTTCTGCGCCATCATCCGTTACGTAGCATTCGCCATGCTCATACGGATTTAGCGTTCCAGGATCGACATTGATGTATGGATCTAGTTTTTGAATGGTAGTTCTGTAACCTCTTGCTTGGAGTAATTTGGCTAATGAAGCCGCAATGATTCCTTTCCCCAAAGAAGAAGTAACACCACCCGTAACAAATATGTATTTGGTGTTTGCCATTATAGTAATTGTGTGTTGTGTTGTTGTTGTATTTGGCGGCAAAAGTACAAAGAAGAATTTATAAATAATAAAGGTTGAATAACTATTTTTCAAGTGTATTCAACCTTTATATTTTTTTTCTGATAAAACTGATTATCAGCATGCTATGTTTTGCAAAATCACACTAAACTATGTAGCATTGATTTTTTGGCAATTGTATTAGGCGTTTGCTTCATCTTTTTTATCCTCGTTAGGTTTTACAAAACCAATAGCTGTATTGATGACCGTATCTAGGATACTATTTTTTAAATGTCCTAGTTTTATTTTGGAAACACCTGCAGCGTAGAGTCCTTTCAGTACTACTAAATCCTTTTGACTTTCTACTAACCACTTATAATCATCAAGTGTAATGTTACCTTCGGCAAGTAGTGTTGTCCAACGTTCTAACTTTGCTTTAGATGCGTTTAAAAAATCTTGCACATCTTTTTTTGACTCATCTTTTAAGTCGTCAAATTTAGAACCCATCAATCCTAATAGGTTTCCTTTTAATTCTTTCAATAAATCTTTAAAGTCCATATTTTATATGTTGTTATGTCGTTATTGTATTCCTAACATTCCTTTCAGTCTTTTTTCTGCGGCAGGATCTTTTTTTCCTTCGTATTGTAGAATTAAATCCAAGGCTTCAACTGTTTGTCCTTTTGCTTCGTTGATAAAGAAAGTAGATAGTGTTCCTTTGTCTTTCCAACGTTTTAAGAATCCTGCGATGAAGTTTTTATCTGGATTTGCTATCATTTTCCACATCGCGTAACTTATGGTATTGTCTGGTTTGTTTTTTTCATATTCAACCATTTTTTCTAATTCCGCTTCAAAGTTATCTATCGCTGCTGTTTGCGAATCGTAAGACATCGTGGCTTTTGCCATTAATCGCGTAGCATCTACTTTTATTTCTGTTCCTTTTTGATAGGAATATTGGTCAAAAGCAGCCGTACGAAGTGACGCACAAGAGGTTACTAATAAAAATGCCAATGCGCTTAGATACATTGCATAATAACGTGTTTTCATATTTTGAATGTTATGTAAGGTTAAAATAATTCGTGTTGTACTCTTTTGATCGCGTTTATATGATACTGAATAACTTTTAATCGTCCTTCACGCGTCATTAAGATAGATTTACATTCTTCTTCATTATCCATAAAGAAGTTTTCGGTCAAAATGGCTGGCATTTTAGTGTGTTTTAGCACATAAAAGTTTTTTTCTTTGTCTAAATCACCGTCTGAGAAATCGGTACGCAATCTTCTATTTGGAAATTCTCTTTTGAATTCTTCTCCAAAAACAGTTGCAATTGCATCACTTCTTGTATTCCGAACAGAGGTAAATATTTCGCTTCCATGTCCGCCACCAGCATTTGAGTGTACACTGATATAGAAACAGTTTCGAGAACCGTATTTATTGGCTCTTCGCACACGTGTTTGCAAAGTTACATCTCTGTATTCTGGTGCTAAGTTTTCATACGGAATACCAAGTGTAGTGAGTTCTTCAATAATTCCATTGACGATGGCTCGATTGAATTCGCCTTCAAATAGTTGCGTGCCATCATTCCATATAGGAGAACGTTTTCCGGGTGTTTGGTATTGTCCGTTAATTAATCCTCCGTGTCCATTGTCTAGTAATACGATCATAGTTATGTGTTTTAAACAAAAAATCCCTTCAAAATAACTAATAAGTACATGTTTTACTTATTGAATTTATGTAAAAGGGGAATTCTTAAAGGTATGGAATATTTTAAAATTAGCGAAAGGGGAAAAACACCTTTTCCGTCCTTGCAGGTTAAATGTTCGTTAATGTTGTATTGGATTTGTGAAGTTTTTAAGAGTTGATTCCGCAGTAGCGGGAAAAAGCATTCTACTCTCTTTGTTAGGAATATGAAATTTTAGCTACTGCTTTTCAAAGTGTTTTTGAATATTGCGAATCATCGGTTCTAAACCATTGATTTTGATATCGAGCATTTGTTCGAGTTGTTTTCCTAGTTTTCCTTTGGGAAATCCTTTTTGTCGATACCAAATTAGGTAGCGTTCAGGTAAGTTTACTAAATACCTGCCTTCGTATTTACCGAAAGGCATTTTGGCGTGCGCCAATTCTATGAGCAATTTTTGTTGCGCTTCTTTGTTAGGAAAATCGGTCATTTGCAGTTACAGATCACTTGTACTTGTTGTATTTTTGAAGTTCGCGCGCTACTTGTTCTTGCCACTTTATTTGTCCTGTATAATCTCTGGAATAGTCCGAACCATTGTCATACGCATTTTGCATTTCTCGTAGTTCTTTGTTGACTTGGTCGTAGATTTTAGCAATTTCTTGCTGAATGTTTTTAGTGAATTTTGTGTTAGCAATTCGTTTTCGAAATTTTCGCGCATGCAACTCCGAAATATCAAAATGTAATTGTTCGTGTCCTAATACAGTATCATTTACGCGCTCTTTTAAATACCACGATTGCTCTGGATAAAATTGCGCTTTAACATTAGTTGTATATTCTATTTTATCACTATTAGAATACGTTTTTGAACTAAAACCATAAGTAATTCCGGAAGCGGTAATGGCTACGGCATCCGAATCGTAATCGGGTGCATCTTTAAAATTTCCCCAATGTAGTTTCTGCGCTTTTGACCACGTAATGACTTCTTCGTCTTGAACGAGTAGAAAAATACAAAGTATGCCTAAGAGTCTATACATTTACTTCCAATGAAATTCAACAATTTTTTCAATATCTGGATGAAGACTGTAATGTACAGGACAGGTTTTCGCTGTGTTTTCTAGTATTTTCTTGGTTTTGTCGTCCGCTTCAAAAGGCAAGTGAATTTGCACTTCTATTTTTGAAATTCGTCTTGGATTTGAAGCCATTGTTTTGGTAACTTCTGCGGTGGTGTTTTCCATATTTACACCGAGTTGTCCTGCTTTAATTCCCATTACTGTCAACATACAACTTGCGAGTCCTGTCGCAACAGTATCTGTAGGCGAGAACGCTTCTCCTTTGCCATTATTGTCTGTAGGCGCGTCAGTTATGAATTCATTTCCAGATTTTATGTGTGTAGAAACCGTTCTAAGGCTTCCAGTATACGTTACTTTTGAAGTCATGTTTTGCATGTAAATTTTATTATTTAACTTCTTTAACATCTAGTCCATCGTATCGTACGATATAAACACCTTGATTAAAGAAACCGCCAAATGTTTTTTTTCTGTAGTCAAATTTATTTTCTACATAGTTTGTTTCTGTTCCTGTTCGAACACTTTTTGCTAGGTTTTGATCGTATACTAAACGGACTAAAACATCGAACGTAATATCAAATCCTCGCGTGGCAATTCTACTTGGAGAAATACCATATAATGCTTTGTATTCTTTTACAAATTTATTTTCTAGTGACGAAGGTTTATCTATAGAAGGATAATGAAAGTTAAGATTGGCTAAGTGACTGTAATAGATGTTTTGACTGTTATCGTATTTACTACTTTTATTCGTTGTTAATAATACAATTTTACGTTTGTCGGTTGTTGCATACGAGTTTAGTACCGAAGTTACATTTGCTATTAATGATAAGTCATCCGTTTCTAAAACCACCCAAGTTTCCATGTCTTGTTTCAGATGTGGAAGAATTAAAGCAGGTTTAATATAGTTTCCTTTTTCAGGATTAAAAACTGTATGATTTGGTAAAATAGATTGCAACGTAGCTTTTATACTCGCTTTCGTTTTATCTGCAATGATGATTACATTTTTATCTTGACCGTTCTTTTTTAAGAACTCCAACATTTTTTTCTCTAGTAATTTTTTGTCTGGAATTGTTTGAAATACGTTTCTGTGCTTCACTTCTTTATTTGTAAGTGGAGAAAAGACAGAAATTCCATCTGATTTCAACTCAGAAGCAACAATATCAACATTTGAATCTAAGATTGGACCAATGACTGCATGCACATCTGTAAAATCATTTTCTGTGATGGCAGTACGAGTCGTTCCTTTTTTTCCGCCATTGTCTATCACTTTTACATTCACTGAGAATCCAAGTTTTTTAATAGAATCTAACGCCATTAATGAACCTGTGTAGAAATCAGTTGCATATCCTAATAGTTTGTCTTTTTTGAGTTTTTCTTTTGTCTGACTAACAGAATCCATGTCCATTTCGTCCAACTTAAACGGCAACATGATAACAATATTAGAAACATTTTCAGGATTTGCATTTTCCAAGAAATTGAATTTATCAACAATGACAGCATCAATTACTTCCAAGTCAGTATTTTCTTCTGTTTTGGCAATCGGAATTTTTAAAACCATTCCGGCTTTTAAACCATCTTTTAAGGCTGGATTTAGTAAAATTAATTCATCTTCCGAGAATCCTAATTTTCGCGTAAGCGTATACATCGTTTGCTTTGGCTTTACATCGTAAAACACATACTTTTCCACACTTACTATTGCTGGTTTTTCTGAACGAATTGGCAATTTTATTTCCTGTCCAATTTTTAAACCATCTTTAATTTCCGGATTGATTTCTTCTAGTTCTTCGATCGTAAGTCCGTAACTATGTGCAATTCCCCATTTCGTTTCTTTGGCTTTTACCGTATATATTTCAAAAGAAGGTTCCGTGTTTTTTGTTTCTTCTTCTTTATTGTTTTCCGCAGTTTCTTCTTTTGCCGGTCCCTTTTTAAATTGAGGAATGGCAATACGATCTCCTTTTTTTAAGCCTTCTTTAGCAACTTTTTCATTATACTTTAGAATGTCTTTTTCGGTAATACCATATTTTTTTGCAATACCATACAGCGTTTCCTTTCTTCTTACTTTATGATTGGTAAACGTAACATTGACATCTGTAGCTGGCTTAATCGATTTTGATGGAATGATAAGCATGCTATTTCTACGAACACCTCTTCTCGCTTCTGGGTTCAGTTTGATAATGTCATCTGGATTGATGTCGTACTGTTTGGCAATACTTTCCAACGTTTCACCTCTTGATACTTTATGACTTTTGTATTGTTGTGCCGTTGCAGAACAACTTGTCAATAAAATCACTAAAAAAAATCCTAAAAACTTCTTCATTCTCTGTTCTTAATTAATTATTCCCATTCGATGGTTGCTGGCGGTTTTGAGCTAATGTCGTACACTACTCTATTAACGCCTTTTACTTTATTTATTATATCGTTCGATACTTTTTGTAAAAATTTATAAGGTAAATCTACCCAATCGGCTGTCATACCATCTGTACTTTCTACCGCACGCAATGCCACTACTTTTTCATATGTTCGTTCGTCTCCCATGACTCCTACTGAGTTTACAGGTAACAAAATTGCGCCTGCTTGCCATACTTTGTCGTATAAATTCCACTCGCGTAATCCGTCAATAAAAACCGCGTCAACTTCTTGTAATATACGAACTTTTTCCGCGGTGATATCTCCTAATATTCTAATTGCCAATCCTGGCCCTGGAAATGGATGACGACCTAATAATTGTTTGTCCATTCCCATAGAAGCACCAACTCTACGAACCTCATCTTTAAACAATGCTTTTAGTGGCTCTACGATTTTTAATTTCATAAAATCTGGCAAACCACCAACATTGTGGTGACTTTTTATGGTTGCACTTGGTCCGCCTGTTGCACTCACGCTTTCTATCACATCTGGATAAATAGTTCCTTGTGCCAACCAAGTTACATCTTGTATTTGTGTTGCTTCATCATCAAATACTTCAATAAATACACGACCAATGGCTTTTCGTTTTTTCTCAGGATCGCTCAGTCCTGCTAGCGCATCCAAAAAGCGTGCCGAAGCATCTACTCCTTTTACATTGAGTCCCATACCTTCGTACTGTTTTAGTACGCCTGAAAATTCATTTTTACGTAATAAACCATTGTTTACAAAGATGCAATATAGGTTTTCGCCAATGGCTTTGTGTAATAACATTGCGGCGACACTTGAGTCAACTCCGCCAGATAAGCCTAAGACAACTTTGTCATTTCCAAGTTGCGCTTTTAAGTCTGCTACCGTTTCGTCAACAAAGGCGTTTGGTGTCCAATCTGGATTTACATTGGCAATGTGTACTAAGAAATTTTCCAGCAATTGTTTTCCATCTGTGGAATGATATACTTCTGGATGAAATTGAATTGCATACGTAGTTTCTCCTTCTATTTTGTACGCTGCATTTTCCACATCGTGCGTGCTTGCCAATAATTTTCCGTTGGTTGGTAAATTTTTGATGGTATCACTGTGACTCATCCACACTTGACTTCCTTCTGAAATTCCAGCTAAAAATGGTTCACTTTCTTCTACAAAACTCAAATTTGCACGTCCATATTCGCGTGTATTTGATTCGGCAACTTCTCCGCCAGAAAAGTGTGCTAAATATTGCGCTCCGTAACAAACAGCAAGCATTGGTTTTTTACCGCGAATGTCTTTTAAATCTGGATGAAACGCATTTTCAGAACGTACAGACATTGGGCTTCCCGAAAGAATGACTGCTTTGTATTCGTTTACGTTTGTTGGAATTTTATTGAATGGAAAAATTTCGGAATAGATGTTCAGTTCTCGAACTCTGCGCGCAATTAGTTGTGTGTATTGCGATCCGAAGTCTAAAATTAATACCTTGTCGTGTTGCATACGCAAAAGTAGTATTTAGATTTTAGATTTTAACACTTCAATTGAAGATTTTTTTATAGGATATTCACAACGGTTTTTAGCACTCTTTTTTAAAGCTCCAACACCAAAAATTCACCCGATAACGGTTGCAAATGTGCTACTAAAGTTGGAATTAAGGTTTCACCATATTCTAAATATAATTCTGAGAAGTTGAGTTGACGTTCTTGCAGTGATTTGTTAGGAAATAACAATTCTTGCAATTCAGTACTTCTTGAAACTTTGTCTTGCAGACCTCTTTTTTGAGCGGTCAACAAACGTTTTTCTAAGTGTTGTAAACCGTTGAGTTGCTTTTTTTCTTGTGCAGCTACAGCGCCAAGAAAGGATTTGTCAGTTTGTTCGGCAAGTTTGTATAAGTGTTTAAATTGTTGTTGCAAGTGCTGTTTTTGAGAAGAAAAATCAATTTCAATGTCACTTAATTCTTTTACTTTTTTGTTTACAAACACATCTCTTTTTAGGAATAAGTCACGATTAGAAATGTTGAGTTTTTCCATCTTTTCCGATTGTTTCGCCGTTTTTACAACTGCGGAGTTTCGCAATAACAACATAGGAAAGGTTACGTTTACGGCTTCAAAATACGTTTTTAATTCGAGCCAATACGCCAATTCTCCGCCACCACCAATGTAACAAAGGTTTGGCAGAATGATCTCTTGGTACAACGGACGCAATAATGCATTTGGTGAGAAACGCTCAGGATGTGCATGAACTTCTTGTTTTATTTGCTCTGAGTTCCATCTCACGGAAGTGTTATTTACTGTAAAAACACCATCGTTTTCAATAATACGTTCGCGAATTCCGTCATTGATATAGAATAAGTTTATTTCTCTTGGATTGACTTGAATTTTGTATGATTTGTTGACTTTCGTCAGATTGTTGGCAGTTTCCAACACTTTTTTGTGTGCCGTTTGTTGAAACAACTCGTTTTCTACAAACGGAATGAATAGTCTTTTTAGTTCCGTATCATTTCCATCCACAATGACCAAACCGTAACGCTTGAATAATTCGTTGGCAATATAACGCGTCGCGTCCGTAAGATTGTTGTGCTTTACATATCCATCTTCAAAAAGCGATTGTAAGTATTTGGCATTGTTGCTGTTTCCTAATTTTTCAGCAAATTCTTCAAAAACTGCTTGCAATCCTTCTGTTGATAATTCGCCAACTGCGCCACTTGCTTCCCGATTCCAACGTACTTTTTTGCCTTTGTAATTGAAGTAGCAGATTTCGTCAAAGTCATGATCTTCCGAAGCCATCCAATAAATAGGCACAAAATCATATTGCGGATGTTTTTCTTTGAGTGTTTCCGACAAATTAATGGTAGAAATAATTTTATATAGAAAGTACAACGGACCTGTGAATAGGTTTAATTGATGACCTGTTGTAATGGTAAATGTATTTGAATTGGCAAGCTTTTGAATGTTTTGCAACGTTTTTCCGGAAGCGGCTACAGCTGCATATTGTACTGTTATTGCTTTTGACAAAATGGCTCTTTGTGAAGTATCTGTTAAACGAGATTGTTGTTTTTCTAGAATTTGCGCTTCAAAGTTTTCTAGTTTCGGAAAACGGTGATAAAATGGTTTTAGCGAATTATTTTCGGCTAAATAATCACACATTATCGGAGAAAAATATCCAGTTTCTTGGTACGAAATACATTCAGTTGGCATAGTGGGTCGTCAGAATTTTAAAGTTGCAAAGATAAAGTTATTTGAATGCGATTTTCTCAAAATTTCGTTAAGATATTCTTTTTCAAAATTATATTGGTTAGCTTTGATGTATCTATAACTTATTCAATATAATGAGACGACATTTTTTTACTTTACTTTCATTTTTAATTATTTCCACTACTGTTTTTTCACAAAATATTCAATCGCCTGACGAGTTTTTGGGTTATGAATTGGGAACACGATTTACCAATCATTTTCGTGTGGTTGACTATTATCAGTATCTAGCGAAAGCTTCTAATATGATTCAATTGGAAGAATATGGACGTACAAATGAACAACGTTTGTTGCAAGTTGCGTATGTGTCTACGGCTGAAAATTTAGGGAATTTGGAAAGTATTCGAAAAAATCATTTGGCAAATGCGGGAATTGAAAATTCGTCCGCTTCCGCAGATAAAGCCATTGTTTGGTTGAGTTATAATGTGCATGGAAACGAATCGTCAAGTACAGAAGCTTCCATGAAAACGATTTACGAATTGATTACTTCCAAGAAAGCTTGGTTGCAAAATACGGTGGTGGTTATAGATCCGTGTATTAATCCGGATGGACGTGATAGGTATGTAAATTGGTACAATCAAGTTGCAAGTGTTCCTTATAATTCGAATCAGAAAGCAACTGAACATAACGAACCTTGGCGCCGAGGAAGATCAAATCATTATTTATTCGATTTGAACAGAGATTGGGCTTGGGCAACACAAGTAGAAACGCGTCAACGCTTGAAAGTGTATAATAAATGGTTGCCACATATTCATGTCGATTTTCACGAGCAAGGTATTAACGAACCGTATTATTTTGCGCCTGCCGCAGAACCTTTCCATGAAGTAATTACCGATTGGCAGCGCGATTTCCAAATTCAGATTGGAAAAAATCATGCAGGTTATTTTGACAAAGAAGGTTGGTTGTATTTTACACGCGAACGTTTCGATTTGTTTTATCCGAGTTACGGAGATACGTATCCTACTTTTAATGGTGCGATTGGAATGACGTATGAGCAAGCAGGACACGGACGTGCAGGTTTGGCAATTATGAATGATGAAGGTGATTTGCTGACGTTGAAAGATCGAATTGCACATCATCATACAACAGGATTGTCAACCGTTGAGATTTCTTCAAAGAATGCTGACAAGTTGAATACGGAGTTTAAGAAATTTTTTAGCGAGAAAAATTTCACCTATAAAAGTTATGTGATGGAAGGAAATCAAGATCGCATCAATAAATTGACTGAATTATTAGACAGACACGAAATTAAGTATGGTTTTACGAATACGACTGTAAAAGGATTTGATTATGAAAGTGGTTCACAAAAATCGAAAACTGTTTCTAATGCATTGGTTGTAAGTACCAATCAGCCAAAAGCAAAAATGGTAAAAGTATTGTTTGAACCAAACGCAAAATTGAGCGATTCGGTTACGTATGATATTACCGCTTGGAGTATTCCGTATGCGTATGGATTGAAAACGACGGCTTCTAAATCACTTGTTAATTCCAATGTTGAGCAAAAAGAAAATTTAATTACATTTCAAAATAGTAACGCACCTGCGTATGTTGCACGTTGGAATTCGGTGAAAGATGCAGCGTATTTGAGTAAATTATTACAAAACGGAATTCGCGTTCGTTTTAGCGAGAAAGGATTTACTTCTAACGGAGAAACATTTGAAAGAGGTGCTTTGATTATTACTAAAAGTGATAATAAAAATACAGATCAATTTTATAGAACAATTGTTGACTTGGCTAAGAAGCATCAAATTTCTTTAACGAGTCTTGCTTCTGGTTTTTCAGATAGTGGAATCGATTTGGGTTCGCCAGATGTGAAAGAAATTAAAATGCCAAAAGTAGCCGTGATGTTTGGAAAAGGCACAGAATCGTTAGGTTTTGGTGAACTTTGGTACTTTTTTGAGCAAGAATTAAATTTCCCTGTTACGAATGTGAATGCTGCTAATTTTTCATCGAATACATTAAATTCATTTAATGTGTTGGTCTTACCTGATGGAAATTATGATGAATTATTTGACAAGAAGCAATTGCAAACTTTGAAAAATTGGGTTTCCCGCGGTGGAAAAGTAATTGCCATGAAAGCTGCTTTGCAAACTTTTGAAGGGAAAGATGGTTTTGGATTGTCTAAAAAGAAACAAGAAAAGGAAGATTCGGATGAAATTATTTCGTATGCAAAAAGTGAACGTATTGGTATTTCTAATTATATTACGGGTGCTATTTTTAAAACGAAAGTAGATACGACACATCCGCTTGCTTTTGGATATGACGATTCATATTTCACCTTGAAGTTAGGAAGTGCTGCATACAGTTATTTAAAAGATGGTTATACAGTAGCGTATTTGGAAGACAATAAAGTAATTTCAGGTTTTGCAGGTCATAAAGCCATAAAAAATATTAAAAACACCTTGATTTTTGGAGAACACAGAATTGGAAATGGAAGCATGATTTATATGGTAGATAATCCAATGTTTAGAGCATTTTGGGAAAATGGGAAACTGTTTTTTGCCAATGCAATTTTTATGGTGAATAATAATAGTTTTGAATTGTAGCTCGCTTTGCTCGCAGATTTTAGACCGCTTTGTTGTTAGACCGCGCTTTTGCGCTGTTAGATATTATTACTGTTGCTTGATAGTTTTAACGTTATAAATGCTTAAAAATTACCAAATGTCACTTTGAGAAGTATTTTGATGTAGATTTAACATTCAACATCTAACATTAAGCCTTTAGTATAAAAGAAACAGATTGCTTCACTTTGTTCGCAATGACGTTTCAAATAATTTCAATTTTAAACTTAATAAGAAGCAGATTACTTCATCGAAAACTACTCGTAATGACGTTTTAAACACTTCTACATTCAAAATTAAGTATTCAGTATTCAGTATTCGATATTCACCATTTCAAAGCACATCTCAATGCTCAATACTAAAATCTCAAAACCAATTAAGCAGGTTCCCCATACAAATCAAAATCAGCAGCTTCTATGATTTTAACATCCACATATTCACCTTGCTTTACGTAATGTTTTGCGGCATCAATTAAAACTTCATTATCCACATCTGGAGAATCGAATTCGGTACGACCTACAAAATAGTTTCCTTCTTTACGATCTATAATACATTTGAAGGTTTGTCCAATTTTTTCTTGATTCAGTTCCCAAGAGATTTGCGACTGAATTTCCATGATTTGATTCGCACGATCTTGCTTCACTTCTTCTGGCACATCGTCTTCCAAATTGTATGCATGTGTGTTTTCTTCGTGCGAATAGGTAAAACATCCCAAACGTTCAAAACGCATGTCTTCAACCCATTTTTTAAGTGTTTGGAAGTGTGCTTCTGTTTCTCCAGGATACCCAACAATCAACGTAGTACGAATGGTCATATTCGGAACTGCCGCTCTGAATTCTTTTAATAATTTCGTAGTTTTTGCTTGATTGGTTCCACGGCGCATCGATTTTAAGATATCATCTGCAATGTGTTGTAATGGAATGTCTAAGTAGTTACAAACCTTTGGCTCGTTGTTCATTACGTCTAAAACGTCCATTGGAAAACCTGCTGGAAATGCGTAATGCAAACGAATCCATTCAATTCCTTCCACTTTTACCAATGCTTGAAGCAACTCGGCTAAGTTTCGTTTTTTGTATAAATCTAAACCATAATAGGTTAAATCTTGCGCTATTAAGATTAGTTCTTTGACACCTTTTGCGGCTAACTTTTCAGTTTCAATCACCAACTCTTCAATTGGTTTTGATCTGTGTTTTCCTCTCATTAAAGGAATCGCACAGAAAGAACACGGACGATCGCAACCTTCTGCAATTTTAAGATATGCATAGTTTTTTGGTGTCGTTGTAATTCGTTCACCAATCAATTCGTGTTTGTAATCTGCACCAAGTGCTTTTAACAAGCGTGGTAAATCTGACGTTCCAAAATATTGGTCTACATCCGGAATTTCCGCTTCTAAATCTGGCTTATAACGCTCACTCAAACAACCTGTTACAAAAACTTTATCGACAACACCTTCTTCTTTCTTTTGAACATAATCTAAAATTGTATTGACACTTTCTTCTTTGGCGTTATTGATAAATCCACACGTGTTGATGACCACAATGTTTCCTTCCTCTTCATGCGCCACTTCTTTGCCATTGGCTTTCAATTGTCCCATCAAAACTTCAGAATCGTATACATTCTTAGAGCATCCAAGTGTTACGACATTGATCTTGTTTTTCTTTAAAGTCTTTGTTCTCATATCAAAAAAATCAGTGGGCAAAGATACAATCTAATTTAAACCTTTGGCATATTTAACAGTCTTAAAATAAAAACCTTTAAAGATGAACCGATTTTTTTCACTATTTCTACTATTTTCTGTATTATTTTTATCGAATTGTTCTTCAGAAGATGTAGATGAAATTCCACAAGAAGAAATCATTGAAACACCTGAAACTGTTGACACTTCACTGTATTTTCCACCGTTAAATTCAACGACTTGGGAAACGACTGCTATTACAGATTTGAATTGGAACACAGCTCAATTACAGCCACTTTTAAATTATCTTGAAGAAAAAAACACCAAAAGTTTTATGATACTTCATAAAGGGAAAATTGTTGTTGAAAATTATTTTGATGATCATACAGAAACATCTCCTTGGTATTGGGCAAGCGCAGGAAAAACATTGACTACAGCTGTTGCTGGAATTGCACAAGAAGAAAATTTGGTTGACCTCAACGCGAAAGTCTCTGACTATATTGGAACTGGTTGGACAAGCGCATCGTTAGAAAAAGAGAACTTAATTACCTGCAAAAACTTATTGACTATGACTTCTGGTTTGGATGATAGTTTTGGTGATGGAATTTCGCCAAATGATTTACAATATGTTGCTGACGCAGGAACACGTTGGGCATATCACGGTGTGTTTTTAAAAATGCAAGATGTGATTGCTTCCGCTAGCAATCAAACATGGGATGATTATTTTACTACAAAATTAAAAAACAGAATTGGTATGACTGGCGCTTGGATTCAAACAGGAAATACCAATGTATATTGGAGTACCACTCGAAGTATGGCGCGTTTTGGTTTGTTAATTGCTGCTGATGGAAGATGGAGTGAAACACAGATTATTCCTGAGAATTTTCTAGCGGAAGCGACAACAACTTCACAAAACATCAATAAAGCGTATGGTTATTTATGGTGGATTAACGGACAATCTACTTATCGTTTGCCACAATCGCAATTAGAGTTTTCTGGCGAATTAATTCCAAATGCACCTCAAGATATGTTTTGCGGGTTGGGCAAGAACGATCAAAAAATCTACATTGTTCCGAGTAAAGATTTGGTTATTATCAGAATGGGACAAACAGCTGATAGCTCAAATTTTGCACTTTCTAATTTTGACAATGAACTTTGGGAACAGCTAAATTTGTTGATTGATTAATTTCAAAATAAAAAAAGCACACTACATTTTGACTTCGCTCAATGTTTGGTGTGCTTTTTTTAAGATCTTATGTTTTTAATTATGATAGATCGTTGTCTTATAATCTCCATCATATTTATAATGTACTTCTCCTGTATGACCACAACTTGTTGTAAAATGCATTTTCCATGTTCCGCCTCTGTATAGTTCTTTTCGAGTGATTTTATATCCGCTTGAACAGAGTTTTTTTAATCTTACTTTTGTTTTTTTAATGGCAATTTCTTTCCCTTTTCGAGTTTTGTACTCACGTACATCTTGGGTATGACCAGGATTTCCTTGCGCATTCATTGATAAACTAAAAAATAAGGTAACTAAAAGTCCTAAGAAAATTGGTTTTGCTTTCATAATGATATTATTTTATGGTTAATGCAGTAGTAGTTACCAACTAGCATGCCAAAAACATTTAACCATCTTTTTAATTTACTCAAAATCAAATAAACACACTGACTTCCAGTATTCTAAACTACTCTTCTAATCCCTTGTAAAACCTAAGAAAAAGCAATACTTTCATTACAAAAACAGAAACCACAATACTATTTCGTTTCTTTGTATTAAATTAATTTTTAGTTCATAAAAAAGTCGCAGATAGTTTTGAATCAGTATGCTAACATAACGATTTTTGGGATTAGCGGACTTGGTGCAGATAAACGAATTTTTGATTATTTGAATCTTGATTATGAGTTTAAAACAACTATTTTTCTATCTATTCCTTTTAGTTTTATCATGCAAGCTAAAAGATAGTGATAAACACTTGTTTATTTTATCTGGTCAATCGAATATGGTTCGTTTAGATACAGATGTGTCTTTTATACCAACTCTTGAAGCTGAATTTGGAAAGGAAAATATAATTATAGTAAAAGATGCTATGGGAAGTCAGTCTATAAAACGATGGTATAAACAATGGAAAGCTCCTAATGGCAATACTCCTGAATGTACTGGCGATTTATATGATAGACTCATGCTTAAAGTAATTGATTCCATCAAAAATCAAAAAATCACTTCTGTAACCTTTATTTGGATGCAAGGCGAGCGAGATGCACGAATGAAATTTGCTGCTGTATATGAAAAAAGTCTCTTAGGTCTTCATAAACAACTCAGTAATGATATAAACAGAAGTGATGTTAATTTCATTATTGGAAGGTTAAGCGACTTTGATATGGAAAATAAAAAATGGCCACATTGGACGATGATAAGAGATATTCAGGTGAAAGATGGAGCGTCTAATCCAAGATTTGATTGGATAGATACAAACGATCTTAATGATGGATTTAATAAAAAAGGAGATCCCATACAAAATGATCTGCACATGTCTGTTGAAGGATATAAAATCATGGGAAAACGCTTTGCAGACAAAGCAATAGAACTTATAAAAACAAATTAAACAAATAATCTATGCAGGTATAAGCGACAATGAATTTAATAAAGATCATACTCGACAGTTGTTGTATTAAAGTTTTTAGTTTCAGTATTTTTAATTCGTTGTAAAATATTTTTTGCTGATTCAACTCCTATTTTTTTAGCATTTTGAGTAATAATTACTAACGGCTCATAAGATTCTACGAGTCGTTGAGCACAAAATCCAGCTATAATAACCTCACCATGCAAGCTATTTATATTCAGCTTTTTAACAGTGCTTATCGCTTTTAAGACAGCTTGTTCGTTTACCCCTAAAATACCATCAATAGTTGGATCGTTCTTAAGTGCAGCTTCCAACTTTTTTTGTAAACTACTAATATCATTAGCTATAATAGTTGTTCCTCTTACTTTATCTATATTCCTTTCAATAGCATCATTAAAACCACGAGTTCTTAATTTTCCGTGATATAGATCATCTATAAGTGAAGCCATGAGTATATTGCTACAGTTTTTTGTATTGATGAGATGTTCTGTGGTCTCAAACGACGCTTCATAATCATTAATAATGACTTTGTCACAATCAATCAATTCACAAATTCTATCAAACATTACAACTGGTGTACCCTGACCTATTAGCGAATTAATATGACTGTATTCATTACTGACTTCTGTCTCTTTTGATGTACAAATGATCAAACCATCTACATAACCATTTGCCATCTTTTTCAAACTTTTAACCTCTTTATCTTTTGATTCATTAGAGATTGAAGTAATGAGTCTATAGCCGTGCTCATCCAAGTATTTTTCAATTCCAACAAATACTTTTGCATAAAATGGATTCAACATATTGGGAATAATTAATCCGATAGTATTGGTATAGCCTTTTCGAAGATTAGCCGCAAAATTATTGGGCACATAATTACACTTATTGGCAAAATCTTGTATCCTTTTTTTTGTTGACAAACTTATTTCCGAACTATCAGACAGTGATTTAGATACAGTTGATATCGATACATTTAATGCTTTTGATATTTCAGATAATGTAGTTCTTGTTTGTATCATAATATTTTAATTTTGTTCATTTCTAAGGTTCTGTTCCCAAGTCCACGATGATTGAATCATATCTTTTAATTCTTTAGTTGCTGTCCATCCAAGCTTTTCTTTAGCTAGGTTTGTAGCTGCATAAAGTTGAGGCACATCTCCTTCTCGCCTTGCAGTAATTTCGTAATTAAGCTTAGTGTTTGTAACCATTTCAAACGTATTAATTACATCCAATACAGAATAGCCAACACCCGTTCCAAGATTAAAAATTTCCAGCTGTTTTTCTTGTTCTTTATGGAGCAATCGTTTTACTGCTAACACATGTGCTTTTGCTAAATCAACAACATGTATATAATCGCGTATTGGTGTTCCATCTTTGGTATCATAATCATTTCCATAAACCCACAATTTATCTCTAATTCCAGCCGCAGTTTGTGTAATGTATGGCATCAAATTATTAGGGATTCCGCTAGGTAATTCTCCTATTTTGTCAGACTCATGCGCGCCAATCGGATTAAAGTAGCGCAATGAAATACTTGAAAATTTTGAATTGGAATTTGTAAAATCATCTAAAATTTCTTCGGCTATTTTTTTTGTGTTTCCATACGAAGAAAAAGGACGTTGTGTTTTGTTTTCTTCTGTAATCGGAAGTGTTTTTGGTTCTCCATAAACTGTTGCAGAAGAAGAAAATATAAAATTATTTATATTGTTTTCACTTTGAGAGAAAAGCGTATTTAATAAATAAGGAGTATAAATTATTCTTATAATATTTTAACGGTTCATTTACAGATTCGCCTACTGCTTTATGTGCCGCAAAATGAATAACAGCATCAGCATCTTTGTGTTTATGAAATACTTTTCCAGTTTCGATAGAATTCTTTAAATCAATTTTTTCAAAATTTGGCGTAATTCCTGTTATTTGATGAATTCGCGCTAAGGTTTTCTCAGATGAATTTGATAAATCATCTAATAGTACTACTTCAAAATTATTTTCAATTAATTCTACTACTGTGTGTGAACCTATATAGCCACAACCACCAGTTACTATAATCTTATTCTTCATTATAAATTATTATAAAATTCGAATTTATGAAATTGATTTCAAAAAAACAACTAGTACCCACCAGTTTGATTTTTAATTTTTTTTATATATTTGATCTATGAGTATCGTTTCAATAAAAGAAAAGTCAGGAAAACCTAAGTATAAACAAATAGTTGCTTCCGTAGAGAACGCCATCATTAATGGTGATTTGAAAAAAGGCGATAAATTACCATCGCTAAATAGTATTAAAAATAGGCACGCAGTATCTAGAGATACAGTGCTAACTGCTTTTAATGAATTGAAAAATCGTGGTATTGTAAAGTCTATTGTTGGAAAAGGATATTATATTGCTAGTGAAAACATTGATATTAATCAGAAAGTATTTCTATTATTTGATGAGTTTAATTCCTTTAAAGAAGATTTATATAATTCGTTTTTAACAAGTTTAGGTTCAAATGTACAAGTAGACATTTTTTTCCATCATTTTAACATCGATGTCTTTGATAAATTGATTCATGATAATGTTGGTAATTATAGTTATTATATAATTATGCCTGCTAATTTAAAAAACACGAATGTTGCCATTAAAAGATTACAAAAAGATAAAGTCTATATTTTAGACCAAACACACGAAGAATTATCTGAATATCCATCGATACATCAAAATTTTAAAAAAAATATATATCAAGGCCTTGTGAAAGGAATATTGTTAATTAAAAATTATCAAAAAATAGTATTGCTGTTTTCTTCAAACAAACAACCTATTGGTATTCTCGATGGTTTTAAACTATTTTGTACTACGTACGGAATTCAACATGAAATTATACAAACACTAGATAATAGAGTACCATCTTCAGGAGAAATATATGTTCTCCTTGATGATAAAAATTTGATTAGAGTCATCAAAAAAGTGAAAAAAGCAAAATTGACTATCGCAGAAGATATTGGGATTATATCTTACAACGATACGTTACTAAAAGAAATAGTAGAAGGCGGAATCACTACAATATCAACCAACTTTAATGATATGGGAAAACGATTGGCTCAAATGATTTTAAGCAATGAGTTTGCACAAGTAGAAAACACAAATGATCTCATTATAAGAAACTCATTATAAGAATTTTTATTCATTAACAAACATACAAGATAAAGGGCTAAACTATTTGGAATTAAAAAGTCCAGCTGGGCATTCTAAAGCGCTAATATGCCTAGATCAAGGCGGAAGATTAGACGAATTTGTCATGAATAAGGTTCCGATTATTAAACATACTAATGCTGCAACTTACCAAAAAAATTATGCGTCTGCCATCTTATTTCCATTTACTAATCGTGTAAAAAACGGCACATACACAATTCAAATTACAAATTAGTTTGCAATGAAAAAGAAATTAATAAAAAGCGTAAAAAAGAGTTTTAAAGCTCATTTTAAAACAAAATCTTAATGGTATTTGCGCCTGGTCGAATTAACCTGATTGGAGAACACACAGACTATAATGATGGCTTTGCGTTTCCTGCGGCAATAAATAAAGGCATTGCTTTAGCTATCAGTAAAAATAATTCAGATAAAAGTAAAGTCTATGCCTTAAATAAGGAAGAGCTTTATGAGTTTAGCTTAGATACTATAAAACCTCTTGAAAATGGAGGTTGGAGAAATTATGTTCTTGGGGTAGTTTCTGAAATTAAAAAACGAGGTCTAAACATTGGAAATTTTAATAGCGTATTCGCAGGAAATATTCCAGGTGGTGCTGGTATGTCATCATCAGCAGCATTAGAAAATAGTTTTGTTTATGGACTCAATGAATTATTTGCCTTAGGACTTTCTAAAAACGAAATGATCTTAATCTCACAAAAAGCAGAACATAACTATGCCGGTGTAAAATGCGGAATCATGGATCAGTACGCTAGTATGTTTGGCGTAAAAAGAAGTGCTTTACTTTTGGATTGTAGAACAATAGCATCGCAACCTTTCAGAATTGATTTAAAGAAGTATACATTGATGCTTATCAATACAAATGTTAAACACGATCTATCTGAAAGTGCCTATAATGAAAGACGATCCGTTTGTGAAAAAGTTTCACGTAAGCTATATGTCAAAGCATTGAGAGACGCTTCAATTGAAAATCTCGAAGCTATAAAAAATGAAATCTCTTCAGGTGACTATCAAAAAGCACTTTATATAATTCAAGAAAACAAACGAGTTCAATTATTTTCAGAAATTATACAAGAAGGTGACGTGAACGCTTTGGGAAAATTACTGTATCAATCACATGAAGGCTTAAGTACTAAATACAAAGTAAGTTGCGAAGAGTTAGACTTCTTAATAGCGCAAGCAAAACAAAACCCAAACATTGCAGGCGCTAGAATGATGGGCGGAGGTTTTGGTGGCTGTACCATTAACTTAGTTTTAAAGAGTGAATATAAAAAGTTCCGAAAAGATATTTCTACTAAATTCAAAAAGGAATACGGAAAAGCATGCGCTATATACAAAGTAAAATTATCTCAAGGTACACATCTTATTAAATAATTACACCTAAAAATGAATACTGATTTACAAGATTTTTCACATAAGCGATTCAATATTTTAACTGGAGAATGGGTTTTAGTTTCTCCGCATCGTTCAAAACGCCCATGGCAAGGACAAAACGAAGTTGTTTCAAATGAGCAACGTCCATCATATGATGCTTCTTGCTATTTATGTGCTGGCAATAAAAGGATTAACGGAGAGCAAAATCCTGATTACAAAGACGTTTTTATTTTTACAAATGATTTTGCAGCACTTCAAACAGATTCTAAAACATTTTCAAAAAATGACGGTTTATTTATCGCAGAAAGTGAAAAAGGGATTTGTAAAGTAATTTGTTTTAGTCCTGATCATTCTAAAAGTTTAGCAAATATGAATGTAACTGCCATTACCAAAGTAGTAAAAGCATGGCAAAAAGAGTACATTTCAATAGGCAAAAATAAAATGATAAACTACGTTCAGATTTTCGAAAACAAAGGAGCTGTTATGGGATGTAGTAATCCACATCCGCATGGGCAAATATGGAGTCAATCTACATTACCTAATGAAGTTGCCAAAAAAGATACGCATCAACAAATTTATTACACAAAAAACAATAGAAGTTTACTAGGCGATTATTTACAACAAGAAATAGAAGCTGACGAACGTATTATTTATAGAAATGAACATTTTGTAGTATTGACACCTTTTTGGGCTATTTGACCATTTGAAACTATGATAATTCCTTTAAAAAAACATATACATATTGCAAAAATTTCAGAAGAAGAAAGTAGTGCCTATGCAGATGCAATTTCAAAAATAACAAAAGCTTACGACTTGCTTTTTGAATGTTCATTTCCTTATTCAAGTGGAATTCATCAAGCTCCTACCAATGGAAAAAATAACGATCACTGGCATTGGCACATGAGTTTCTATCCGCCCTTATTGAGAAGTGCAACCGTTAAAAAATTCATGGTTGGCTACGAAATGTTTGGTTCGCCACAAAGAGACATTACAGCAGAACAAGCAGCAGCTAGACTTAAAAATTTAGTGAAATAATTAATAAAATTCCCAAAATTCGAGATGTTCAATGAAATTATTTATGAAGCAGAAGTCAATAGTAAAACATATTTCAACAAAGTGTTTTTAGAAAAGTTTAGGATTAAACCTATCAAATGATGTGAAATCTTGAATACAAAACTTAGATTTTAGAATGTTGTGGGTTCGAAAATTTTCAATAAAAAAATGCTACATTTCGGAAAAGGAGTTCTCTACATACCATTTTGGCACTTGACATCGTGAAAACATAAAAATTACATCTTTTATTATTTTTAAGTATTGTTTTTGAAAGTACTTGGCATTTCATATCATGGAAGTATTGTAATTTTTCAATATCAACCTATAAGTATCGCAAACAGTGAACAGCATTTGTATCATTAAACAAAAACATAGAAATTACTTATACCTGAAAAGTATTAATTACCAAAATAAGAACACACAAACGAATACGATAGACTGTTCATTATTAACTCTTTAAATTTTAAATCACTAAAAATCAGACACGTGTATTTTTAGAATTTACAGAAAAAAAGCGGATAGCCTGACCGAAATAAACTAAAACCCGCATTTCGAGTTTCCTCAATGTGCGGGTTTGCTATTTTTTATTTTGAGAACGCCCAAATTTTTATTGATAGTTTTTTGGCGCTTTTCGTTTTTTGGAAGCTTGCTCATACACATGTGCATATCCTAACAGTTCTTTTTCCATAAAAGGCTTTCCAATAAAAGTCAACCCTTTTGGTTCTCCTTTTTTAGTATAGCCCATCGGAACGGTGAGTGCTGGATATTCAGCTACGGCTGCGTAGGCAGCATGATAGTTGTTGATAGATAATACACCGTCTAAGTTGTGTTTTTGCATAGGGTTATTGAAAAAAGTTTTCCCGTTTTCATGCAATACATTTTTCATATCTATAAATTCTTGCTTATTAGCTTTGTCATTGACAATTCCGTAGAATAATTTTTGTCCATACGGCATTGTATTTACAGAATCTTTTTTATTGAAATCGATCACATCTTGCACAGAACTGAGCGAAAGTCTTTTTGCGCCATGGTTTTTAAAATACGCTGGCAAGTCTTTTTGCATGTCTAAATTCAATAGATTTATAAATTTTGGCAATGACACATTCTCTTCTTCAATTTCTATAATTGTTGCACCTTGTTGCTTTAGGACTTTAATTGCTTCTACATATAATGTATCTGTCAACAAACGTTTCACAGCTCCAAACCGTTTTCCTTTTAAGGAAACTTTTCCCTGTTTTATATCTGTATAGAAATGCTTTCCATAATATTTGAGTGCTTGACTTTTGGCATCTGTTTTATCGTATCCATATAAAGCTGCAAGTAAAATTGCATTGTCAATTACATTTTTTGTCATTGGTCCTGGCGTGTCTAATGTACTAGATATTGGCACAATTCCTGAACGACTTAGTAAACCGATTGTTGGTTTGAGTCCGACCACAGAGTTTTGGCTCGCTGGCGACAATATGGAACCAGCTGTTTCAGTTCCGACGGCAGCTACGGCAAAATTTGCTGCTATAGAAACGCCGCTTCCAGAGCTTGATCCGCCTGTATCAAATATTTTTCTTCCGTACGGATTTAAGGTTTGCCCACCAATAGCACTATATCCACTTGGACAATCGCCACAGAAAAAATACGCCCATTCACTTAAGTTTGCTTTTCCTAGGATGATAGCGCCTTCTTCTTTTAATCGTTTTGTAATGAACGCATCACCTGTATTATTATTTTTTAGCGCAATTGCGCCTGCCGTAGTTGGCATATTTTCGGTGTTGATGTTGTCTTTTAATAAAATAGGCATTCCGAAAATTAGCGGCTTTAATTTTTTATTGAAAAAATCGCGATCGCGAAGTTTTGCTTCTGCAATTACATTTGGATTGATGCTTATGATAGAATTCAATGACAAATTATTATCTCTATCATATTTTTTTATTCGGTATAGGTAAAATTTGACGAGTTTCTCATAGGTAAATACACCTTGCACACGACTTTTGTGTAATTCTAAAATATTTTTTTCAAGAATGTACGGTTTCAATCGTTCATATTCGGCTTCCGTAAAATCTTCCATTTGCTTGGAGACAGCATTCCAAACGACTTGATTTTCAATGTTTTTTGAATCTAAGACTTTAAATTCTCTAAATTCTTTCTCGCTTATATCAGAAATATCACTTTCGCTTTTTACATTTTTTTGTGTGTGACAAGCTGCTGATGAAAATAGAATCATCAATAATATAATTTTCTTCATTTTGATGCGTTATTTAAGGATATAAAGATACGATGTAAAAGTTTAACAATTTGGAATTCTTGTTTTTTTAGCTTCTAAATGTCATACTCTTTATTGTTTTTATATATTTGTCATACACGAAAAAAAAAATTTATGAAAAAAGTAGTTTTACTTCTACTGATTGGATTTGTTTACTCATGCTCTGATGAAGTGCAAATTCCAGAGATAATACAACCTTGCCAACCTGTCGCGGCTTCTTTTGCTTCAGATATTACTAGTAATTCAGCCAGACTTAATTGGTGTGGTAGCGTTAATGATGCTGGAGAATGTTTGCCTGTAACGGGAGTTACATGGACAGCTTCTTGGGGACCAACAGGATTTGATCCAGATGCAGGTACTATTATTGACACACCATCCTCTAGTATTAATATTACTGGATTGTCTTCACAGACTTCGTATGAGTTTTATGTAAAATCTGATTGTAACTTAACAAACAACGAATGGTTCGGACCAGTTGAATTTCGCACTTCATGCCCTGCACCAACTGATTTAGGCGTAACGGATCTTACACAAACTAGCGCTAAATTAAATTGGATGCCAGGTGGAAATGAAATTTCGTGGGAAATAAAATATGGCTTGGTAGGATTCAATTTGGAAGAAGCAGATGCATTTGCTACTGGAGATAACATGCAATACCCTATAAACAATCTACAACCAAATAGCGAGTATGAATTTTATGTACGCGCAAATTGTAATGATAGTACTGATGGAGATCAGATAGGAAGTTCTAGTGCATTTACAGGACCATATCGTTTTGCAACATGTTTGCCTCCTATTAACTTGACTTTCGATACGGTTACACAAAATTCTATTACTGTTGATTGGGATTCAAATGCACAAACTACTTGGGAAGTAAGTTATGGAGAAGCTACTGGCTTTACTCCTGATACAGGAACAATAACTACGGTAAACAATTCTAACTTTACAGCGAATGGATTATGCCCTAATACAACGTATACGTTTGCTGTTAGAACAATATGCAGTGCTACAACAGAAAGTTCATGGTTTAGCTTCGGAAGTGTCATAACTCCTTCTTTAGGCTATACAGGAATGTATACGTACCAAGAAATTGGAAATACAGATGAGCCTATTTTTGGTGATCCTGCAACGGTAGATATTGTAAATGTTTCTGACACTGAAAGAAGTATTACCGTAAAGTATTTATCAAATTTAGATGTAACAGGAACACAACCTACAATGACATTCAATTTTACATTGAATTGTGATGGTACGGTAACAGTTACTGATGATCAAGATACCAACTTCAACTGTGGTGGTGCAAATGTATTATTAGGACAAGGAACTGCGACGCCAACATCTTACAATATGGTAGATGATACTACAATTGATATTCGTTTTGTAGAAGATACAGGAAGTGCAATGTGTACAAATGCTCCATTGTCTGAAGTTATTATTCGTTTGACAAAATTATAATGTACTGAACAGAAAATATAGTATATACAAAAAGCTGCATATTTGAACTATGCAGCTTTTTTGATTTTATGAATTGATGTTTTTTTTGAGCAAAAGCACAATCTAACAAAAAACTTCTCGATACTAAATTCTTCTAGAATTTAAATCGAAGTGACGTTCTGTAAAATTTAGTACTAAGAAAGAATCGTCAGAATGAATTATTGAGTTACAACTTATGAGAAGTTGAATCAAGTTCAACTTGACGTACTAATTGGTTTTTGTGTGAACAGAAGTGAATCTAAAAGTCGAACTTTTTGGTTGTGGATTTGAAAGCGATCAATTTGTTTATTAAAAAACAGCTTAACTCGCTTTAGTATTTTAAAATCAAAACAAAAATAGCTATCTAAAGAAACAGATTGCCACGTCGCTATACTTCTCGCAAAGACGTATTCAACTTGTATAAAATCTAGTAACAAAGCGATCTTGATTCTAACAGCGGAAGCGGTCTAAAAATCTAAAAGTAAAACGCGTCTAAAAGCGCATCAGCGCAATCTAACAACCAACTTACTGCTTAAAGAACGAATCTACAAACTCGTATTTATTGAATACTTGTAAATCTTCAATACCTTCTCCAACACCAATGTATTTTACAGGAATTTGAAATTGATCAGAGATTCCAATAACAACTCCACCTTTAGCAGTTCCATCTAATTTTGTTACAGCCAATGTAGTAACTTCTGTAGCCGCAGTAAATTGTTTTGCTTGCTCAAATGCGTTTTGACCTGTAGAACCATCTAAAACTAATAATACGTCGTGTGGCGCATCACCAATTACTTTTTGCATGACCATTTTGACTTTCGTCAATTCTTTCATCAAGTTAACCTTGTTGTGTAAACGTCCTGCTGTATCAATAATAATAACATCAGCATCTTGTGCTACACCTGATTTTAGCGTATCAAAAGCTACGGAAGCTGGATCACTTCCCATGTTTTGTTTTACAAGCGGCACTCCAACTCTATCTGCCCAAACTTGCAATTGGTCAATTGCGGCAGCTCTAAACGTATCGGCAGCTCCTAAAACAACTTTTAATCCTTGCTTGTTGAATTGGTGCGCTAACTTTCCGATTGTAGTAGTTTTTCCAACACCATTTACACCAACAACCATTAATACATACGGTTTTTTGTCTGCTGGAATGGTATATTCAGTTTCTTCGCCAGAATTTGTTTCAGATAACAATCCTGCTATTTCTTCGCGAAGAATTTTATTTAATTCGTCTGTTCCTAAGTATTTATCTTTGGAAACTCTTGCTTCTATTCGATCAATAATTTTCAAAGTAGTATCAACACCAACATCACTGCTGACTAATACTTCTTCTAAATTATCTAACACTTCATCATCTACTTTGCTTTTTCCGGCAACAGCTTTTGTTAATTTAGAAAGGAAACTTGATTTCGATTTTTCTAAACCTTTATCGAGTGTTTCTTTTTTTTCTGATGAAAATATTCTTTTAAAAAAACTCATAATTTATAGTACTATTTTTAATTCTACACACAGTCAAAACTGATTGTATGAAACGCAAAACAAGATACTTAAAATTCGTGTATGTTTTGCATTGTATTTATATACCTTTTTTGATGTCAATTATCTTGCCCAAATTACAAACCTGCAAAACTGTCATAGTTGGTTGAGGTATATAAACAAAAAGCTACTCTCTTTCGAAAGTAGCTTTTATATAGTATAGTAATGTATACTTATTTTTTTAACCAATCGTTTACCTTCTCTGGTGACATGATTGATTCTACAAATGTGTAAGCTCCTGTTTTTGGAGATTTCACCATTTTGATAGCTTTTGTTAGCCTTTTTGATCCTGTTTGTAAGGATGCTACTGATTTCTTTGCCATGACTTATTATTTTATTTCTTTGTGAACAGTCATCTTCTTTAAGATTGGATTGAATTTCTTCACCTCTAATCTATCTGGAGTGTTTTTCTTATTCTTTGTAGTGATATAACGAGAAGTTCCTGGTTGTCCAGAAGCTTTGTGCTCTGTACACTCTAGTATCACTTGAACTCTATTGCCTTTCTTCGCCATTGCTGTTGGTATTTATACTTTTTATGACTGAATTACTTGATAAAACCTTTCGCTCTTGCTTCTTTTAGCACGGCTGAGATTCCTTTTTTATTAATTGTTTTTAATGCTGAAGTAGATACTTTTAAGGTAACCCACTTATCTTCTTCAGGAATGTAAAAGCGCTTTTTCGTAAGATTCGCATTAAATTTGCGCTTTGTCTTATTCATTGCGTGGGATACATTATTCCCAACCATTGCTTTCTTTCCTGTTAATTCACAAATTCTTGACATCTGTACTAAACTTTTAAGTTATTCAAAAACGAGGTGCAAATTTACATTTTTTTATTTTTTGAGCAAACATTTACTTACTGTTTTTTAAAATTTCTTCAAGCAACATTTGAAAAGCTTTCGTAACTGCCTTATTTACTACCTTTTCACGTGGTTGTCCAAAATTAAATTCTTGCGAAATAATTCCGCTTGGCGAGGCAATTCCGATAAAAACTGTCCCAACTTCCACATCTGAGTTTCCTTTTGTCGGACCCGCATTTCCTGTAGTGGCAATTGCATAATCTGATTTATAGATTTTTTTTGCACCTGCAGCCATCAATTCTACCACTTCTTTACTTACTACAGAATAGGTATTGATAATGTCTTCAGAAACGCCTAAAACGTCTATTTTAGATTGTACCGCATACGTAACTGCACTTCCATTAAAAAAGGCTGAAACACCTGATTCTTGTGTTATTTGTGCAGCAATACGTCCGCCAGTGCAGCTTTCGGCCGAAGCCAATTTATGACCTTTCGCCACTAAAAGTTCGCCTATTTGCGTTACAATACTGCTTTTTCCTTCCACACCTTTGATGATGTCTCCAATAATTGGATAGAGTTTTTCCGCATGCGCATCAACTGCATTGGTAATTTCCTCTTTGTTTGTTCCTTTTGCAGTTAAGCGTAACCGAACTTTTCCTGAGTTTGGTAAATATGCAAGTTTTATGAATGTTGGTAAATTGTTTTCCCAAGATTCAATTTTCATTGCAATACTACTTTCGCCCATTCCGTACGTTAAAATAGTTTTGTGATATATGTACGGACGTTCAAATTCTTCTTGCAGTTTTGGAATGATTTGATTGGTCATTAATCCACGCATTTCATACGGAACTCCTGGCATAGAGATAAATACTGTATCCTCTTTTTGAAGCCACATTCCTGGAGCAGTACCGTAATCGTTGTTTAAAACCTGTGCTTTGGAAGGCACTAAAGCTTGCAAACGGTTCATATCTGAGATTGGTGAAGTGGTAATGTATTTGGCAAATAGTTCTTCTATGTGCGCTAATACACTATCGTTTTGAACCAATTTATCATCAAAATACTCACACAAAGTATGTTTGGTTATATCGTCTTTTGTAGGCCCTAATCCGCCAGTAATTAAAACAACATCTGCTTTTTGCTTTGCAGCTTCTAGCGCTTCTAATATGTGTGTTTTTTCGTCTTGAATAGAGGTTATTTGATGTACTGAAATTCCAATTTCATTGAGCGCTTTAGAGATAAATACGGAGTTGGTATCTACAATTTGTCCAATAAGAATCTCATCACCAATTGTAATTATTTCTGCAATCATGCCGTATTATAAGTTGAATTCTTTTTTTAGCTCTGTAATGTTATCATTGATTTTGCTTTGCACTTCTGTAAAAGCAATTGCAATATCTTCCATGTTTGTTTTAGCTTTTGCCCAAGCTAATATTTTCAAATTTATTTCGAAAGATTCTTGCATACCCAACAATTCTAAGTTCGGCTTTATTTTATGACTTACTTGATATACGCCCTCGTAGTTTCCTAATTTCACTTCTTTTTTAAATGTAACTAGATCTGCGGGAACTTCTTCTATAAAAGCGATGACAACAGCTTCTACAAAGTCTTTATCTCCGTCAGAGATTGCGTTTATTTGTTCTAAATTATATCCCATTTTTTATTTTACTACTATTGAAAATAATTGTTGTTCTTCTAAATATCCTGTCAGTCGTTCGTCAGCGTTTACTTTTCCAACTCCTGCAGGCGTTCCTGTAAATATGATATCCCCAATTTTTAAGGTAAAATATTGTGAAACGTACGCTATTAATTCGTCAATTTTCCAAAGCATCTGTTCGGTATTGCCTTGCTGAACGATTTCACTATTTTTTTCAAGCTTAAAATTAAGATTGTTTATATCTTTAAATTGATCTTTAGAAATCCACTTTCCTACTACTGCTGAACCATCAAACGCTTTTGCTTTTTCCCAAGGCAACCCTTTGGCTTTGAGTTTCGATTGTAGGTCGCGCGCAGTGAAATCAATCCCTACACTGATTTCATTATAGTATTTGTTCGCAAATTTCTGATCAATATATTTTCCTAATTTATTAATTTTTACCAAAACTTCCACCTCATAGTGAATTTCTTTTGAAAAATCGGGAATAAAGAACGGTTGCTTTTTTAAAAGAATAGACGTATCTGATTTCATAAAAATGACCGGATCTGCCGGTTTTTCATTTTCAAGCTCTGCAATGTGTTCTGTGTAATTTCTTCCGATGCAAATAATTTTCATCTGCTATTTATTTATTGTTTTAACGAAATCTATAAAAAAACTATCAATTTCGTCCGTTATGTTAGTTTATCAGTTTTACTTTAAAAGCTGGCGCCACAACTTCATTTTTCTTAAAATTAGATCTAGGCATTTTTAATCTTCCTACTTTTTTCCATCCATTGACAGACATATAATACGAAAATGATTCATCAATTTTTTCAACAACTCCTTTAAAAATAGGTGCATAACGTTTTTGCTTGATGTCACGCATTTGCACAGAGTCATTTAACTGTAAATGTACCGTTTCTTCTACAATATTTTCTTTGATGAATAAATGTTCTACCACCACAAAAAAGCCTTCTTTTGGTACTTCTACTCCATTGAATGGCATGGACACTTTGACTTTTCCTTGTTTATATGTAACATCAACCAATATAGGATCTACTAAGTCTTCACCAGGCATTTTATCCGCTGTAGCGGAAAGTATACGCAGTCGAAATTTGGCATCATGTTTTCCTTCTTTAAAGAAACCAACCGTTACTTCTTCCACATAGTTTTCATCACCTAATTTTTTAAGAAACGGGTAATACCTGGCAAACATCGATGGATATGCACCTCCGCTAAAATTACCTAAACCTATGATTTTTTTACCGCGAAATGAATTGACACGTTTTCTTTTTTGACGCTCTTTGTGTGTAATATGAACCGAATTCAAGAATTCGAGAGAAGGTTTCATGTAAATTAGCAAACCCTTTTTTCGCCTAAGCACTATTCTTTTGTCCTCAAAACCTACGCAGCTAATTTTCAATTCTTTTCCAACCCATTTGTCAAAAATTGTGAATTCAAAATTTCCTTTTTTATCAGTAGTAGTTCCACGTTTTTCGGAAGGAATAATTAAATGCGCATACGCAATTGGCGCTTTTGTTTCTGCATTTAGAATGGTGCCAGAAATATTTTTCTGTGCATACGTCAAACTTAGATGAAAAAATATAATGAGTATGATGGTAGGCTTTCTCACTATTGTTTTGCTTTTAAAATTTGGTGTTCAGCTTTCTCAGTTTAATTGCAGTCAATACTTTTTTGGTATATAAAGGAAAGTTTGCATTGAGAATCCAGCCAAAATAACCAGGTTCATCGTCCAATACTTTTTCTACTTTTTTTCCTTTGTGCTTTCCAAAAGAGAAAATTTCATCATCATCTTTATCAAAAATGATAAATCCTGCAAAGTCTGCTGTTTTTTTACGCGTGGAAAATTCACTTAACTTCTTCATATCGTTTTCCAACTCGTCATAGCGATCTAGTTGCGACTTCAACACTTCGTAGGTAGCATTTGTGTCTGCTTCTGCTCCGTGTGCGCCTTCCAATTCTTTTCCACAGTAAAATTTGTAGGCGGCAGATAGTGTACGTTTTTCCATTTTATGAAAAATAGTTTGTACATCGACAGAAACTTTATTTTTCATGTCAAAATCAATTTCTGCACGCAATAATTCTTCTGCTAATAATGGAATATCAAAACGATCGGAATTGTAACCTGCCAAATCGCTGTCTTTAATCATGTTATAAATATCCTTCGACAGTTCTTTAAAAGTAGGCTCATTAATTACCATATCATCAGTAATACCATGAATTTCAGACACATGTGCAGGAATTGGCATTTCAGGATTTACCAACCAAGTTTTGCTCTCTTTGTTCCCATTAGGATACACTTTTAAGATAGCAATTTCTACAATTCTATCTTTGGCTACTTCAATTCCAGTAGTTTCTAAATCAAAGAAGCAGATCGGATTTTTTAGTTTTAATTCCATTATTTTATTTAAAGCAGTAAATTTACCACTATTACAGAGTAAATAAAATTATTTTGTGGTATAATAATTGATTTTTACTCATTATTAATAATAACAGGAAAACAGCTATGTATAAGTCTATTTTGGTCACTCTTTTTATTTGTTTTTGTTGGATTTCTTCAACGAGCGCCCAAACAGAAGCTATTGAAATTGTAGAAGTTAAAGGCAAAAAGAAGATTCAGTTTTACGCTATTAATCACACCGAAACCGAAAAAGAAGTTTTTTTTAAGGTTAATGGAAAGGGCTTTCGAAAAAGTAGTTATCGCCCTGTAATTAAAAAAATTCCTGCACAGAAAAAAGTATTGCTTACAACACTTATTCCACTAAAAAATACGACTCCAGAATATACTTATTTCTCTTCTTTTGATGATAAATTAAAGGAACTCAATGTAAATACAACTGTAAAAAGCTGGAAAACACTCGATAATTTAATTGATAAAGGAGAAACCATTATTTTTACAAAAGAAGCATGTGCTAAGTGCGAGAAATTGTTGGCTATGCTGAAAGAAAATCGCATTCCGCACAAAGCATTTGATATTTCTGAAAATGACCGTTTCAGAGAGTTTTTCTGGAATACCGTTTCAAAAATGAAACGGCAAGATGTTATAATTTCTTCAATTCCTATTGCGATTGTGAAAGGCGAACTACATGAAGGATTGAATTTGATTTCTTTTATTGAAATACTTAAGAAGTAGACCGCTGGCGCTTTTAGATACTAGATCGCGCTTTGCGCTTTTAGACCGCTTCACTTCGACTTCGCTCAGTGTGAACACTTTTAGACTTGTTCTTGCGTAAGCAGAAATCTCTTAAATCGCACTCGTGCTATTAGATTTTTAATCACTTTGAAATTCTGTTTTGTATATTGACATGAAATTCTCCACGTTATTTAAGAAGTATTATGAATCCTGAAATTGAAAAAATAAAATTATATATAACTGATGTTATTCAAATGGATGACAGCACCTTCAATTCAGCATTGGATTATTTTGTAGTTAAGGAAATAAAAAAAGGCGATTATGTATTGCGAGAAGGGCAAATTTGTGATCGCATAACATATATAAGCACAGGCCTTTTTAGAACATTTCATATTAAAAACGGAAATGAAATAAATACTTGTTTCTGTATGGAAAACTCCATTACCTCATCGCATGAAAGCTTTGTAAATCAAGTAGTTTCAAAAGAATACATTCAAGCACTTGAAGATGCAAAAATTGTTACTTTGTCTTATAAGAATTTGATGAAATTGTTTCAACTCAATCCAAAATGGGAATCACTAAGTAGAGTTTTAACAGAGAAAGAATGTGCACGTTTGTCTGAACGAATTGATGCTTTGAGTTTTGAAACTGCAAAAGAAAAATACCTTTATTTACTAAAGAAACAACCCGAAATTATTCAACGCGTCGCCATTCAACATATTGCTTCTTATCTTGGTGTTTCAAGAGAAACATTGAGTCGAATTAGATCGAAAATTTCGTAACTACACGATTGTGACATATATCAATTGATGCTATTTTTTATTCGCTGATTTTTGTTCAAATTTAAACAACACAGCAAATGGATATTTTATATTACTTGAGCACGTTATGCTTACTACTTTTCATGGTTTTAGCAACCTACGACGGATTTTATTTACATATATGGAAGTATGAATTGTTTAGCAGAGAAGAAAGTATTTTTGAACACAAAACACATACCGTAAGAGCGATTCTGTTTCCCTTGATTGTTTGGTTATTGTTTATTAATACTGACGCCATAAGCTTTTGGATTTCAGTTGTACTGATTGGCATTGATTTTGTCGTTTTAGGAATAGATGCGTATGCTGAAGGTGATAGCAGAAAGTCTATTGGAGGCTTACCAAAGTGGGAATATATTTTACATCTTTTTGCAAACAGCTTTCATTTTGCTGCCATTTTTTTACTACTTGCTACCAAAATAGAAATTACAGAAAGTGGAATTGCTTTTGCTGAACTTGCCACAAATTCTTCTGCACAAGAAATGCTTAAAGTGATTTCAGTGAATATGATTCCTGGAGCTATTGTTTTAGGTTTTGTGCATCTTATGCTACTATTTCCGAAAGGAATACAAATTTGGAATATTGTTGCTTTAAGATTCAAACGTTTGTTGGTTCGTTGATT
>NZ_JBGCDL010000370.1:0-9331 GCF_045105435.1 Kordia sp.
ATTGTTTTGCGTGTGAACAATTTTCTTTCCGTTTTTACTGAGGAATACGAGTAACACTCTCGCTTTTCCTTTGGTTAATTCGTCGTTTGAAGAATCTCTTTTTTCATAAATACTGTCTTTTGTTTCCAAAACAAGCGCAACATCTTTAATATGATCGTGATTGAGATCGCCAGAAACTTCAGTTAGTATATTCCAGTCTTTGTATTTTTTAATTTGAGAAAGTGTTTGTCCTTCAAAATTTGGTAAAAGGACTGTGAAACCTTGTTGTGCATAACTAAAAGAAATACTAAGTATCAACGCTAATGTAAGTAGTATTTTTTTCATGGTAAATGGTTTAGTGTAATTTTTTATTACGACTAAATTAACCAACCATACACTTTAGACTTGTAGTAAAATAGTATTCGTTTGGTTTATGGAAGTAACTGTTGAATATGAACTAGCATTTGTATAGAAGACCTATGTAAATTATAAAGTTTAGGTTAGAGTTTCATAGTACTTCTCGATACAATTTTTTTTTAAAAAAATTACTCGAAGTGACATTTTTGAACTCGATAATGTATAGTTTCTAACAATCTAACAATCTAACAATCTAACAATCTAACAATCTAACATCTGTCACATCGAGCGCAGTCGAGATGCAACCTACAAAACACAGGTTTCAAAAATAGCATCCAATTCTCGTTGCGGATTATCAGTCAAACCAGCATGCGTAGGTGAACAAAGAATCATGGTACTTTTGGAAGCCGCCAACCAACGAAAACGATCAGAACGTTCAAAAGTTCCTATTTTTCCACCATGTGGCGCACCTTTGCAGATATTTTCCCAAGCATGGAGATATGCATTTAATTCATCGCGAGTAATTTCGCATGAAAATGCAGCCAGTTTTTTAGCGTCTACATGATATTTTAGCGCTAAAAACTTCTTCCGTTTCGAGAATACAATTACGCCAATATTGAAAAATTCTTCACGTTCTACTTTAGGCATGAATCGTATGATGGCATATTCAAATGTGACTTTACCTTGCATTTTCCGCTTCTTTTACGAGTGAATCAATCATGGTTAATTTCGCGTTTACATACTGAATATACGCATTTCGCATGTCGTCAGGAGACAAATCGTCTGCTTCGTGTTGCAACCAATCTTCTGGAATGGTATTGATAATTTCTGTGATTTTATCTTCAGTAATTAGTGTTTTAAATTCTTGAGCAACTTCCTTGAGTTTCGTTGCTTGTGCTAGCAATACATGATCTTTTATCAATGGAAATGTACGTATGAGATGATTTTCCCAAGTTGTCCAATTGTGATGAAAGTAGAAACTCGCACCATTATCAATGACCCACAATTCGTTATTCCAATGGAGTAAGTTGGTGTTTTTCACGGTTCTGTCAATATTACTAATAATACTGTCTAACAAAACCACTTTCGAAGCCGTGATTTCATCTACCGAAGTCACCAAAGGATCAAACGTGATGGCGCTCGATAAAAAATGCAATCCTAAATTCAGTCCAACACTAAACTTTAACAAATCTTGAATCTCTTCATCAGGTTCCGTTTTACTGAATGAATCATCTAAATTCATAAAAACCAACTCAGGAATTTTTAATCCGATTGCACGTGCCAATTCGCCACCAATCAATTCGGAAATTAACGCTTTCTTTCCTTGTCCGGCGCCTCTAAATTTAAGTACATACAAAAAATCGTCGTCTCCTTTTACGATGGCAGGAAGCGATCCGCCTTCACGTAAAGGTTTTAGGTACTGCACCACATTTACGGTTCTAATATCGAGTGTTTTCATTTGTGCGAAGATATAGAAAGTTGTGCAGTACATAAAGCGTACTTTATTGTAAGTGAAAAATAATTATTTATATTTGACTATGTTTAAGAAAATTCTGAGCTTTTTGTTGTTAATAATTGGTGGATTTGTGGCGATTGCATTATTTATGCGCGTGCCAGAAACTATTGAGAAGTTTAAAGATACTTCTAAAATAGAAGCTGAAAACCCTAATGCGTACCTTATTGGCATTGTAATAGCTGGAGTTATTTTATTGACAATTGCTATTGTTGCTATATATTATGGTGTTCAGATGTTTACTAGAGCTAACAAAGAAGTTAAAAATCTTCCAAAAGAAAAAGCTGTCAAAAAATAACTTGTTTTTTCTCAACTAATTCCAATATACCAAACTCAAACATTCTACGCAACAAATGTTAACTTTAAGAAAAGCTACGACAAAAGATAAATAATCTGATTAAATTTACGCTTTAAAAACCAAACCTGTGCCCATAAAATTTTCACCAAACATTTTCCTTTTTCTATTATTTTTTAGTGTGACAGATCTTGTGATGGCTCAATATGTGGTTAAAGGAACTGTTATTGATACATCTACAAATATTGTTTTATCGAACGCAACAGTAGTAGATTTTGAAACAAAAACTGAAGTCAAAACAAATAAAAAAGGAAAATTCTCAATAGAAGTAAAGTCAGCTTTAGATGTTATGTTAGTCGTTTCTTTGAAAGGGTATCAAACTCAAACAGTAAAAACAGCTTCAGGAGAAAACATCATTATTGCTTTGTATTCAATTAGAAACCAACTCGATGAAGTCATCGTAAACGGAATTACCATTCAACAAAAGTTAAAGCAAACTACAGAATCGATTGCTATTGTAACAGAAAGTGAAATTAATAGTGAAAATACGGTACAATTAGCGCCAATTTTAAACAGAGTGCCAGGTGTATTTATGCAAAGTGGTTCGCTCAATACAAATAGAATTACCATTAGAGGAATTGGTGCACGAAGTCCGTTTTCTACGGCAAATATTCGTGCGTATTATGCAGATATTCCGTTAACGGATGGAAATGGCGAATCTGCCATTGAAGATTTGGAATTAGCCGCGATCTCGCGAATGGAAATCCACAAAGGACCTTCTTCAAGTAGTTATGGAGTTGGTTTGGGCGGAACGATATTATTATATCCAGAATTTGCAAAATTCAACGAAACAAGCGCCGATTTGTTTACAACGGTTGGAAGTTATGGTTTGTTTAGAACGGTTGCCAAAGTCATGCACGGCGGCAAAAAAGCCAATGTAAACGTAATTTATAGCAATACACATTCCGATGGATATCGCAATAACAATTCCTTAGACAAAGCAACGGCAACCATTACGTCAAATTGGTTGGTTGATGATAAAAACGAATTAACTTTCATAGGAAATTACACGAGTTTAAAAGCATTTATTCCAAGTTCATTGAATAGAGAAGATTATGAAAATTTGCCTAGAAACGCTGCGACTATCTGGAAAAATGCACGCGGATTTGAAGATTTTAAGAAAACATTATTCGGAATTAATTGGAGTCATGAATTTAATGAAACCTACACACAAAAAACTAGCGTATTTACCAGTTTTAATAACAATTACGAACCGCGACCTTTCAATATATTAGAAGAAAAAGCAACGACATTTGGTCTGCGTACACGTTTACTAGCGACAAAAAACTTTGAAAATAGTTCTCTAAAATGGTCTGTTGGTGGCGAATTGTTTTTTGATGATTATAATGCAAAACAGTTTGACAATCTGTATCAAGATTTCCCAGACGGAACAGGAAGTGTCGCAGGTGCTATTTTGTCTAATATTGATGAGAATAGAAACTATTTCAATCTCTTTGCAGAAGCGATTTACTCCCGAAAAAAACTATCGATTAGTATAGGTTTGCACTTAAATCAGACAAAATATACGGTGCAAGATCAATTGAATGGATCAAATGAAGAAGATTTTACCTTTGATGCGATCGTTTCCCCAAAACTAGGTGTAAACTATGCCGTTTCAAGCAATTTCAATCTCTTTGGAAGCGTGGCGCATGGTTTTTCGACACCAACAACTTCTGAAACCTTATTTCCGAATGGAGCGTTTAATCCAAACATAAAACCAGAACGCGGTTGGAATTTTGAACTCGGTTCACGATTCCATACCACAAACAGAAAATTATCAGGTTCGGTTTCCATTTATAGCATGGCTGTAAGCGATTTATTAGTCAACCGAAGAACAGCAACCGATCAAAATATTACTCTAAACGCAGGGAAAACAGCGCACAAAGGAATTGAAGCGGCATTAAGTTATGAAGTGATTCAGACTGAACGTTTCACGCTCAATTCGTATGCAAATGCAAGTATCAATGATTTCAGTTTCAAAGAATTTACGGAAACCAATGCAAACTTTTCTGGTAATGACCTCACGGGAGTTCCAAAATCTGTTGTAAATTTAGGAATTAAAATGGTAGATCGTAGCGGATTTTATGGACGATTCGATTTTCAAGCCGTAGGAGAAATGCCTGCAAATGATGAAAACACTGTATACAGCGATGCTTTTGAATTATTGAATGGTAAAATTGGCTATTACAACAAAATAGGAAGTCAATTTAGTTATGATATATCAATTGGCGCAAATAATATATTTGATACCGCATACACATCACAATTACAAGTAAACGCATTTGGAAACGATACAAATGCGCGCTATTTTTACCCTGGATTGCCGTTTAATATGTACGGCGGCATTCAATTAAGCTATAAATTATAAAAACACTATAACGATCCATACTATGAAACAATCCATCAGTTTGCTGATTTTAGTCACGTTCTTGTTTATTTCTTGTGGAAAAAAGCAAAAAGAAGTTGCCAAAGTAAAAGTACCCGAAGCAACTCCGCTGAAAGCAATAAAAACGACAGAAGAAATTACGAAAGATCAAGATGTATACAAAGCTGAATTGGTTGTGGACGGAATTGATGTTCCGTGGGGAATGACTTGGTTGCCTGATGGAAGTATGTTGGTCACAGATCGATCTGGAGAATTATATCACGTAAAAGATGGAAAAAAAACATCGATCTCAAATGTTCCAAAAGTATTTGATAGAAATCAAGGTGGTTTATTAGATGTAATGATTCACCCAAAATACAAAGAAAATGGTTGGATTTACATTACGTATTCTATTGTGGATAAAAAAGAAAAAGGAAGTCATACAGCATTAATCAGAGCAAAATTGGAAAACAATGCGCTGACTTCGATTGAAAAACTATATCAAGGAAGTCCGAATGTAAAAACGGCGCATCATTTTGGTTCGCGAATTGCGTTTGATGCAGATGGATTTGTATATTTTACTATTGGCGATCGTGGAAAACGTGATGTAAATCCGCAAGATATTACCAAAGATGGTGGAAAAGTATATCGTTTACATGATGATGGACGTATTCCGGCAGACAATCCATTTGTAGGTCAGAAAGATGCTAAGGAAGCTATTTTCTCTTACGGACATCGAAATCCGCAAGGAATGGCGGTAAATCCGCGCACAGGACAAATTTGGGTACACGAACACGGTCCACGTGGTGGCGACGAAATAAATCCAGTTACAAAAGCAGTGAATTACGGTTGGCCAGTGATCACATACGGAATCAACTATAGTGGAACAACCATTACAGATGAAAAAGCGCGTGACGGCATGGAACAACCTTTATACTATTGGGTTCCGTCAATTGCGCCAAGCGGAATGACATTTGTAACGAGTGATACATATCCTGAATTAAAAGGACATTTATTAGTAGGTTCTTTAAAATTTCAATATTTGGAATTGTTAACGCTTACGCGTGATGAAAAAGTAGCGAGTCGCGAAAAATTACTAGAAGGAATTGGTCGTGTACGCTCGGTTCGTCAAGGTCCAGATGGATATATTTATGTAGGAATTGATGGAGAAGGTGTATTTAAAATGGTGAAAAAATCATCTAGTTCAACTAAAACGACAACTACTACAAATAGTAAATGGAAAGCAAGTGCAGGAAGCAAACCAGTTAGTACAGAAACTACGGAAGATACAGGAAATGAAAAATCAGCCTTTACACAAGTTGCTACTGCTGATAAAAAGGAAGTTGAAGTAAGTTTAAAACGCGGAAAAGCAGTTTATAACAATGTGTGTGCGCAATGTCACTTACCAAGTGGAAAAGGTGTAGCAAATGCATTTCCTCCATTGGCAGGTTCTAATTGGTTGTCGGACAAACCTGTAGAAAGCATCCGATCGATCAAATACGGATTAAAAGGCGAAATTGTTGTAAACGGTAAAAAATACAACGGTGTTATGTTGCCATTAGGATTGACAGACAAGCAAGTAGCAGATGTTATGAACTATACATCTAACTCTTGGGGAAATAAAACTGAAAACTTTTACACAGCGAAAGAAGTGAATGCAGTAAAGAAGAAGTAGATTCTAAACTACTTAGTAATTTTCTATAATTTACAAAAACCTCAAAATATTGATTTTGAGGTTTTTTGTTGGCAGAAAGTTTCAGCTTTTTTACTTACTTTTAGCAGCAAAACAAACCAACAGATGAAAAGAAAACCAACTATCCTCACCTTTTTTTATACATTTTTGGCGTTTACATTTCTATTGTATGCGTGTAGTTCCGATGAAGAATCAGGCACTTCCAGTCCTACGTTTAGTGTAAATAACACAAGTGTTAGTTTCAATGCTATTCAAGCAGGAACAGTTTCATCTCCAAAGTCAGTTTCTATGACAGGAGCACGATTAACAAGCTCAGTTTCCATTAGTGTTTCTGGCGCTTTTGAAATTTCGAGAGACAATACAAATTACAGTTCAAGTCTAAGTTTAACAGCAACTCAGGCGAATCAAAACAATACTATTTCTGTACGATTTGTACCATCAGCCACAGCTTTAGGAGATTTAACAGGAACAATTACAGTCACGTCAAATGATTTTGATACAAAGCAAGTAGCACTTACTGGAACAGCCTTAGAAATTGTTCGTGAAATTCAAGTATTAGGCGCCATAAATGATTTTGGCGATGTTACTATAGGAACGATGTCTACAGCACAAACGATACAACTAAGAGGTATAAACTTAGAAAATGATTTAGTAGCAATTGCTTCTGAGTCATTTGAAGTTTCAAAAGACAATATTTCTTTTGGAAATTCTGTAACCTACGATAACGAAGTCATAAATACAACTCCAGAAAATTTATATGTGCGTTTTAGCCCAACTGCCACAGATTTAGGTGTAAAAGTAGGCGATATTGTATTAGAATCTATTGATCTTACAGATCAAGCTATTGCTTTATCGGGAACAGGAACCGCAGTACGACACAATTATCAAACATTTGATAATCAAAGAATTGCTTTTGGTGGCGGATTTAGTCAAACACAAACCAACACGTACAATTTGCACAACAATATGTCAAATATTGAACAAATAATGATGTATGTCGAATTACGTTGCCCAACTGGCGGATGTAATGCATGGGATGTGTATGCTAACATCAAAGTAAAAGACGATGCTTCGGGAGAATTTTATGAAATAGGACGTTATATTACACCGTATGGAGTAGATAACTCGCAATTGACACGAGGTTTTGAAATTGATGTAACTGACTTTAAATCCTTACTAGAAGGAAGCACAGAATTATATGCGCGTATTGAAACTTGGGGAGCTGACGGATGGGAATTATCAGTTGAATTTGATTATGTTGAAGGAACGCCAGATTATGAATATTATGCTATTGCAGATGTAATAACCTATGACGATTGGTCAACTTCAGGAGTTCCTTACGGAGTTGCGATTGATGCTTCAACGTGGGATTTAACAAAAACAGTAAGCATTCCAGCCAATGCAGAAGCAACACATTTACGAACAATTATTTCGGGTTGGGGACATGCAACACCTGTCGATTCTGACAACAGACCTTGTGCCGAATGGTGTTTTAGAACACATGATGTAAAAATTAATGGTTCAAACATGTTTCAACACAATATGCAGCCAATTGGTTGTGCGTCAAATCCTGTGCAACCACAATCAGGAAATTGGAATCCCGACAGAGCAGGTTGGTGTCCAGGAATGGCAGTTCCGGTGCGTATAGATCAATTCGGTTCGGCAATGAATGGCAGTTCGTTTACATTTGAGTACGATTATCAAGATTGGACAAGTGATGGCGGAACAACTTCTGGGAATAACGGCGCGTTTTATGCAACATCAACTTTTGTGGTTGTAAAAAGTAGCACGCCAATTGTAAAACCTACAGTGACTGACTAACTTTTTTTTAAAAATAATATCTTATTAAATAATACACCGAAATATACTATTTTGGTGTATTATTTGTTTATAGCGTATTATGAAGTACATTTTTTCCATCTTTTTTTACTGTTTTATCTGTGTTGCATTTGCACAACAAAGGGATATTGTTGATTTTAAAACAGCAAAAGTTCAAATGACCTTACACCCAAAAGTACCAAGTGTAGCAATGGGCGTAACCTACGAATTTGAAATATTGAAAGATACCGATTCCATCTATTTAGATTATAGAGAAGTGGAACATTATGAAGTTCATAAAAAAACATTTAAAGGAAGTGTTGAAGATTTAGCTGATAAATTAGTATTTAAAAGTCATTTTAAAAAAGGAGAAAAGCATTCTCTTAATTTAGTTTGGTTTACACGACCTAAAAAAGCAATGTATTTTATTGATTGGAACGAAAAAAACGGCAGAAAGCAAGTTTGGACGCAAGGTCAAGGGAAATACACAAGCAATTGGTTGCCAAGTTTAGACGATGTAAATGATAAGATAGAGTTTGATTTTACGATTACTTTTGATAAAGATTACGAAGTTATTGCCAATGGAAAACTCATCAAAAAAGAAATTGTAAACGATTCATTAGTCAAATGGCAGTACGATATGAAGCAGCCAATGAGTAGCTATTTGGCGGCAATTGCCATTGGAAAGTACAAAAAGAAAACTCTTACTTCAGAAAGCGGTATACCAATAGAATTGTATTATTATCCAGAAGATGAAGCGAAGTTTGAACCAACTTACCGACATACGAAACGTATTTTTGACTTTTTAGAACATGAAATTGGTGTTCCATATCCGTGGCAAAACTACAAGCAAGTTCCTGTAAAAGACTTTTTGTATTCGGGAATGGAAAATACGACCACCACCATTTTTTCGGATAGTTTTGTGATAGATAGCATCGGTTTTGTCGACAAAAACTATGTAAACGTAAATGCACACGAATTGGCGCATCAATGGTTTGGTGATTTGGTGACTGCAAAAAGTGGAAAACACCATTGGTTGCAAGAAGGTTTTGCAACATATTACGCGTTATTGGCGGAAAAAGAAATTTTTGGAGACGATTATTTTTATTGGACACTTTTTAAATCGGCAATGCAATTAAAAGCGTTGAATGATGGAAAAGGTGAATCTTTATTGAATCCGAAAGCAAGCAGTTTAACGTTTTATCAAAAAGGCGCATGGGCTTTGCATGTGTTGCGTGCAAAAGTAGGAGA
>NZ_JBGCDL010000371.1:0-5830 GCF_045105435.1 Kordia sp.
GACGTGCTGTAAAAATGCAAAACCTAGTCGCAGCAAGCGCTATGTTATGTGATCGTGATGAAGCGATCTTATCAGATTTATGGGTTTTAAAATACATTTGGAGCACGGAAGAACAAATTGAAACACTGCAAGCAACTGTAAATGCCTTAATAGAAAAGGAGCAAACCGAAGAAAAAGTGCATCCGCAAGCGTTTTTTAACAAAGCGCCAAACCCAGAAGAATTGATGAATGAAGTTTCAAGCTTAAAACAAAAATTCTCAAATCAAGAAGTTTCATTGCAAGAATTAAATGTCATTAAAGACAAACTACGCTACTTGCAAAACCGAACGGATTGGGTAAAAGATGCACAGAAAAAACAATACATAAATACAGAAATTGACCAATTGTGGAAACAGATCTTACACAAGGCGTAACCGAATATTGGTTGCGATTGCCTATAAAATACAAAGACAAATTAGCGCAAATTCGTGTGTGGACTTCCCTACGAATGGCAACTGATATGGACGATATTTGGGTAAGAGGCATTGCGCAAAGTCAGTTGCACAGTCCAGAAATTAGGAGCATTCCATTCAAAAAAATATACTTTCAGCATGACAATGCTTTATTTCTCCTTGGCGGGAACGTACCCGAAGAACGGTTAAAAACGTCGCTGCTTTGGTCGCCAATTCACAAAGCATTGCCTGTAGAAATGCCCGATTATAACTTTAATTACTTCGGAATTGAAGATCGTATCGAACTCAAAATAGTAGCTTCCACCATAGAACGAAATGCGGCTGCACAATTAATTCCATTAGAAACTTTAGATGACATCATTCCAAAAATGCCAGCAATACGTTTGCAGCACATCAATTGGGTGCTTATAAATGACAAAGCACTCTTACTAGGTGCGCCAGTACTTTCCATGCCTGGAAAAACCTATTGGCAAACGCAAAACTTTCTGTTACCAGCTGGATACGATTTTGAATATCCTGAATTAAGTAGTTATTTCAACAAAATTACCAACCCAGAAAATGACAGTTTTATTGTCATGCAAACAGATCATTCATTCATAAAAATAGCAAAAGAAAATTTTCAAAAACTCACAATCAGCAGTTACCGATTGTCACGATAAACCATGAGCAATACGCATTCAAAAGCCACATTCTACTTTAAATCCTACCAAGACTATTTTTGGCAGTGGGAATCAGATCAGATGTTTCATGGAACCGCAAATTCGCAAAATTTTGAAGCTGAATTTAACTGTATCACCATTCCTAATGGAATGACAATTGCCTACAAACAGCAAATTGCAGAAGTATTGCCATTGTTTGCCGAAAAAGGATTTCCACCTTTTGGCGCATTAATACTTGTGTTTTTAGCAACAAATTCAGGAGAAGTTTCGGTAGCGATCAAAGAAATATTTGACGAAATTTTAGCTGCTCATAAAAAAGCACCTGAAAACAAACACATAGATTTTGATGCCGCTTACGCATTCTTAAAAACCTTACTCATCTTGCCTTTGGCATACAAAAAAGGGAAAAACAGAACTGATTTATTTGCATTTTTATTTGAAACAACAAATCACAGTCTATCACCAAAATTCTCAAATGAAATCCTCGATTTGATACAAAATCATGGTTACTTATTAAAAATCAGTAGTCTAAAAGGGAAAATGTGCCTGACCAATTTAAGCAAAGACATCAACGCATTGGCACTATTACATCACAAATATCCTACGGTAGATGTGTTACTGAAAGCTTGGCTTAAAATAGAAGAAATTCCTGTTGAACCAGAAGATGCCGATATAGAATACTTTAGTGAAGATCCTGATTTTATTCAAGAATTGATTGAAGAGCCAAAAACCTTCTTTATGGGAAGTCTCATCAAGCGATTATGGTCTGGAATTCAGTTGCCAATGCATTATGCGCATCCTGGCGAAATGCCTTTGGGCGGAATTTCGGATGTTACGAATAAAGGAAAATTTGACAATATGCTCATTTCCGAGTTTGCCAATGACGATCTGATCTTTTTACACCGAATTGCTAACAAAGAAGCACTATTCATTCGTCGCGAAACTACGCCCGAAGAAGATTTGCGCACACGCATATTTTTAATAGACACGACGATTAAAAACTGGGGAACGCCTAAAATACTATCATTTGCAACCGCATTTTCGTTTATCCATCATCCCAAAAATGAAATGCAGTTTCAACCGTATGCATTGGGCGAAACTTATGAACCTTTATATTTTGATACAAAAGATAAAATTATAAGCGGATTACAACGTACATCACCTTTGCTAGACGCTTCACAAGCAATTGAAAAATTTATAGACGAATGTGAAGAAGAAAACATAGAAATCACGCTATTTACAAGTGCTAAAACGCTCGAGCATCAAAACATTCGACGTTTATTCAACATGCATCACACAAAATTTGGCGGCGTTATTACGGCTGACAGTCAAGGAAATATTGATGTATATAAAATGAAAACTGGTGCCAAACGCTTATCAAAACACATTCAATTACCATTACAAGAATTATGGGCAAATCCGCCAAAAAATGGCAAAAAGAAATCAGAAAAGCCAGAAAAAAATGCGGAGCATATAGCTAATTATCCTTTATTATACGGATATCCAACACGGATATTAATTCATTTTTCAGATAGAAAATACGCGTATATTCTGCAAAAAAATGGCGATTTATTCCGTACAACGAGTAGCAGCAAAGGTTTCAAAATGATTCAGCGAGACATTCGGTTTGTCACAGGAATCAAACAGGAAAAATTGGCAGTTTTACATGATGATGAATTGATGATATTATTTTGGAATGTAGAAAATCAAATTGTAGTAAAATCAAAAAATAGTAGCTGTAGGTTTGGTTATAACATGTTGGAATATAAAAAAGCGCTGTTCAAAGACTTTATCGTATTTGAAGATGAATTTTACTTGATAACCAGAAAACATTACAGCGATGCACCTGTATTTATGCAATTAGATATTTATGATGGTACTTATTTGCAAATTGGAAATCCAAGTACTGAACTAAAAAACACGCATAAAGCATACATAAAAAACCGAATAGAACAATTTGATGGTTCTATTTTTACAAAAATCAATACAATTACAATTACCAAAGATTTAGAAATTATATTTAATTACAAACACCGATTGGATCTTATTGGCGATACAGGTTATTTTGAGAATATTGACAAAGAAGAAGCACATTTAGAAGACGAATATTCAGTGTCGCTTCACAAACGAAATCAGCGCGTTGAATTTGATGATAACAGCGTAATTACAATTGACAAAAACGGAATTATTACATTTGAAAGTGGCGATCCAAACTTGCCAACATTCTATCTTGCATCGTATATTGGAGTTGGAATCGGAATTTCCACTCACGAAGAATATGCAGGAAGTTATTATTTTAAACCAGAAGACAACTCGTTTCATACCATAAGCGTGTATGATTTTGACGAAAAATATATGGAACCTTTTTTACAACACATACTTGATGCATGCACTTAGCATTACAACATACCGATAGCAGTCCGTACGTACGTTGCGGAATTTTTATCAAACATGCTTCTCCAAAAGTGTGGTTGACAGAAATCACGCGGATGCAACTGAAGCTCTCAGATTGTACCTTATATCCGTGCCCGGGAATGGACGCAAACAGTATTTCGGGCGTGTTAATTATTTTTAAAACAGCACAAAAACGAATAGAAGTACGAAACAATTTATGTGTCCAAAAAGTACAAAAAGGCTTTTATATTCCTGAACATACGCAGCTAAATATGGCGCTTACGCAGGAAGAATACACAAAAATGTTTCAAGGAAAACCACACTTTTTTCATCATCAATATGGTTTCATAGAACTCAAAGAGGAAGTTGCTTGGGAAGCGCTTTTACAAATTCCGAACGAACAATTTCCTGTCATTGAAACACCATCAAAAGGTGTACACATTCCAATGAAAGTAACTGCGTTTAGCGTGGAAATTGAAGAAAAAGAAACGGAAGATGCTTTAGAAGCTCCTTTCGGGAAAGAAGCAGTAGATCCGAAAGAGTTGCCTTTTGATATGAAAAAAGTATTGGAAGGCAATAACAAGGAAGTTGATAAATATTTAAAATACCTAGAAAAAAATCCGGAAGCAGCTTTAAAAATGGCAGTTCCGTTAGATATGTTAGGCACTTCGCGCGGAAAAGCACTTGCCAAATACAAATTTAAAAGTAATTTCTTTGAATCAATTGGTTTGGGGAATTCGTCAGAAAACACAAAAAACACCTTCAAAACGATTATTGGAATTTTGGCGATTGTTGCTATTTTTTGGATTGGTTCGTATGTGGTCGATCAAGCAAAAAAGAAAGAAATAACGGTTGTACCTGGCAAAATACGAATTCTTAAAAAAGAAGATCAAAATTCTACGTTAGATCCAGTTGTTATTGAAGTAAATAAAACAACTACAAACGGCTCCCAAAAGCAATCAAAACCAACAAAGACAGTCGTTCAAAAAAGTAAAAAGTCTACAAATGACAATTCATACAAAGTAAAACAGACCGCAGAAGAAATGTTGTGGCAAAGTGTACTTTTGGCAATTATTATCGTTTTTGGATTCATTACAATTGTATATTTCATCGTATTAAGAGTAAAACGGAATATCAAAGCTAGAGTAGCAGCTAAGAAAAAAACAGCAAGTTCGTGGCTAGATTTACCAGAAGACGATAAATTATTTTCGTTTGAAGAAACGGAAAAAAAACCAGTATTCGATCTTTATTTTGGCGGAAACGAATTGTCTAAATTAAGTAAAATATCCATCGTTTTGGTTATTACAATATTACTAGCATATCTATTTTACCCAATGATAAATTCGCCAGGTATTGGAAAACTATTTATGATCATTGCAGGCGTAATTGTAATTCGATTGCTATACTTATTAATCAACAAAAATAAAACCATCATAAATGACTAATTCAAAAGAAAGTAGGTTTCAAGCAAAGCTGATTTACTTTATCGTCTTTGTGTTGTTTTTAAAATTTGTCTATCTCATAATCACTTCCATAGTTTATAGAGATTTCCCTAGCTTTTTGGGCGGACTCGTTATTCTTGCTCTTGTATTTTTTATATTATCATACTTTATCAATTCTTTATTTAATGGAATTATTCCGAGCGGAAGTGGCGTAGGCGGAAGTTCTACCGTGGGCGATCGTCAATTTCAAACTTTAATGGAACGTTACGAAAAGCTAACCAATGAATTCATCGAAAAAAAGCAATACAAAAAAGCGGCGTACATTCAATTAAAGCTCTTGCGAAACTCGTATCGAGCAGCTTCAATTTTAAAGGAAGGGCATTTATACAATGAGGCAGCACACATTTATTTAAAAAAGTGTCATCGCAAGCAAGAAGCTGCTGAATGTTATGAAATGGCCCGTTCGTATACAAAATCGATCAAGCTCTATAAAGAGTTGGAAATGAACGAGAAAGTAGGAGATATTTATGCAAAAATAGAAGATACTAAAAATGCACAAGCGCATTATCAAATGGTGGTGGATGCATATTCAAAAAACAGTCAATTCGTAAAAGGATCATTAATCTATCGCAAAAAAATGGACAATATTCCGTCTGCCAATGCATTATTACTACAAGGTTGGACCGAAAACAAAGATGCTGTCAACTGCGCCAATAATTACTTTGCCAATTTTAAAGACAAAGCTTCTTTAGAAAAAGCAATCATAGATTTTAAAAACAAGAACGTACATAATGGAAACGAATACAATTTCCTCAAAACTTTAATGTACGAATACAACAAAGACATTGTTTCAAAAGAAGACATTCAATTGATGGCGTATGAA
>NZ_JBGCDL010000372.1:0-41713 GCF_045105435.1 Kordia sp.
ACTTTGATGAGTTTTGTTTTAGAATAAATCGTTCTCAATTTAAAGATACTATTTTTCATAAAACTATTGAAAGAATGGTTTTTGCGAAACCAATTTATCATAAGAATATTAAACAGACACTAAGTGTGTAACTCAATAAAATTAAAAAGCATTTTTCAAATCAATAACTTAAATATACTAGAAATAAAACCCAAAAATCGCCACATTGAGCGAAGTCGAAATGAAAAGAAACAAAATATATCCGTTACTAGCGTTGCTAATTGGAGCTATATTTATTGTGTATGAAAAATACAATGAAGCTCCAAAAGTCACGACTACGAATCCGAAAATAAAAGTACACGGAACCAAGAAGCAAACAACAGATAGTAAACCAAAACCCTTAACAAACAACTATTATTTGCCGAGTTCAACAACGGGACAAATTGTACATCATGAAGGATATTCGTTGTCGTACCATGAAGCTTTTGAGCAAGCAGAATGGGTTGCATATGAGTTGAAAAAAAATCAAGTTGTATATACAGATTTCAAACGTCCATATTTTGAACAAGATAATGCTGTAAAAACAGAATCGGCACATTGGAGAAACTATAAAAAGTCTGGATACGATCGCGGGCATTTGTGTCCTGCCGCCGATCGAAAATATACCAAAGCTGCGTTTACGGAGACTTTCTTAACGAGTAATATATCGCCGCAAGAACACGAATTTAATGCAGGTGTTTGGAACCGATTGGAGCAAAAAGTACGCTATTGGGCAAAAAAATATAATGGTGTATATGTGGTGACAGGCGGAATTTTAGAAAACAATCTCAAAACCATTGGAAGTGAAGCTGTGGCAGTTCCGAAGTATTTCTATAAAATTTTGTTAGATAATTCTGGCGGAAACACAAAAATCATTGCCTTTCTTGTGCCGCATAAAGCTTCTAAGAAACCTTTATACGAATATGTAGTTTCGGTGGACGAACTAGAAAAACGCACAGGAATTGATTTCTTTCCAGGTTTAGATGATGTAAAAGAAAACAAACTAGAAGCCATGACTACTTATAAGCAATGGAGTTTTCGATAGTATTTTATGTAAAATATAATTTATAATAATTTGACGAATGAATAAAAAGAAAATAGTTCCAATACTGTCAGCATTTCTAATGTTATTATGTATTTCATGTGATTTGAAATCAAAAAAAGAAGTCTTTATAAAACCATCTGAAATTGGAGTTTATTATGACAAATCGGAAGCTAAGATTTCTGTTTTAAATTCTGGAAAACAGCAAATTCCAAACAATGTTATCCTATATCTATATTCGCTTGAAGCCGAAAATATAAAAGATGTTATTTCGCTAGTGACCAAAGATGGAGAATCAATTGTTTGTAACGTAAGTTATTGGTTCAGTTTAAAGACAAAAAATATTGCAAGATTACATCTTGAAGTTGGCGAAGACTTTAAAGAAAGAATTGTTTTCCCAAAAATACGTTCAGCATTACGCACGTCATTTAACAACTATAATTTAGTAGATGTAAAACCATCTGAACTAGAAAAAGTAATTACATCTGAATTGAGAAATGACACTAAGTTTTCTGAATATATTAAAACGAAATCATTCAAATTAAAGATTGAATCTGAAAAAGAATAATGCGAAAAATAGTTACTTCTTAGCAATTAAGAAACAATCTAGTTTTCCTCAGTTTCACCTTGTTGCGTCTCCAAAATCATGTCCTGAATAAACAATGGTAAATCCTTGATTTCATAGGTTTTTGGGAAAAATTGATCATTCAAAATGCTCGCAGGCGTGTAATGTACGTCGTTGATATCGCACCATTTTTTATGTGCTTCCAAGACTTCTAAAACCATGGTGTTTTCTGAAACTCCAAATTTTTGTTGCCAACTATCAACATCTCTATTAGAAAACCATGCTTTCAATGCAGTGTATGATTTTGCAGGATCTTGCATATACAAATCAATCAATTTTGAAGCAATTTGTGTGCTTTTATTTTTTTCGTCAGGCGGAACGTTGAAAATAAACTCCAACTGAATATCATTTCCGTATGCACTCAATAACTTATCATACGATTCAAACGCTGCTGTACAATAGCCGCATAACGGATTGGTAACTCCTTGCAGTTTTATGGCGCCATTCGGGTTTCCAAAAACAACACGTAATTGTTCTGAAATTACTTTCGGATTTATAACTCTTTGTTCCTGAAGCATCGTTTTAAACAATTCAGGGTTTCGTTTAAACTTTAAAAAGTCCGTTTCGGTAGTTGCCAATTTTTCGTGACTTTCCCAATACGATTTGCAATATGTCCACGCAATATAAACTAGCGCAAAAACACTGATGAGTTTTACAATATAAGGTGTAAATAAAGACCAAGAATAATTATATGTAGCAAGCAATAAAGCTGTTTGTAAAACTAAAATTCCAGCAATTAGCAAACACAATGCACACCATTGCTTTAGTACAATACCTTGTCGGTAAATTGCATACGCAACAACAGGAAGTCCTAGTAACGACATCATTAATAATGTGCCTGTATGAAATCCGAAAGAAGATAAAATCAAAAATAATCCTGCAAAAAACACAAACGATGCATCGCTCAGCGAAATAATTCCGAAAATTTTATTTCCTTTCGTTGTAATAACTTCTCCACACGTACTCGTTTTTGAAATAGCACCACAAACTTTGGCAACGGCTTTACTTTTAATACCTAAATCTTCTCGAATAATTAAAATGCTAATGTATAAACCTACCAAGGTCATTGCTGTATATAACAAATACGGGAAACTAAATTCTAACATTACATTTGCAGAAGCAACTGCAGCCACCACAAAATAGGGAAGTGCTTGTTGAATAGATTGTATGCCACTCGCTTTTTCTTGTTCTTCTACGGCGACAATTGTTCCTGTCCAACGTTCGGAAAATGCTGCTTCAGAAAGTTTCTCCTTCTTCTCGTCTGCATTTACAATTTGAATGCCGTTTCGTTTCTTTGCTACCAATACAACTTCTTCGCCACGTTCGCCACCAACTAAAGCTAAAAAGCAAGCAGGCATTTGTTCCAACGCTTCTTTTGGAACGGTTGCAGCTAAATTTTCAATTTCAAAATAATCGAGTGTATCTGTAATTGATTTTAAACTTGGATATTCAGGATGCGATAATAATTGTAAGTTCAATAACTCACGATTCACATCCAAATAACTATTATTCGTTAATAGCGAAAGTATAATATGTTCCATCTAATTCATTTCAATTTTTGGAGGGGAAATTAAAACTAATACAGTCAAGCTAAAGATAGAAAGTATTTTTGAAGTATGAAGTATGAATGCAGGTTTTTAAGAGTTCACTTTGTTTAATTTATAAAATAGAAAATTTAGCGTGCTGATTTTTATGTGATTACTTTTTATACGTGAATCTTTCTAAAAGATAAGTAAATAAATAAATTACCACTCATTAATACGATTTGCGTCAAGCTTAATAAAAATAAAAAGTAAAATAGTGAATCCCCAAAGTCCCGAACCACCGTAACTAAAGAAAGGCAGTGGAATTCCAACCGTAGGAAATAAACCTATCACCATGCCTATATTAATAGCAAAGTGGAAAAACAGAATGGCGGCGACACTATAACCATACACGCGACTGAACTTATTTTTCTGTTGTTCGGCTCGGTGTAATATGCGCAAAATTAAGATTACAAATAAAAAGATAACAAGCGTACTACCCACAAATCCCCATTCTTCACCAACGGTTGTAAAAATATAATCAGTGTCTTGCTCAGGAACAAAATCTCCTTTGGTACGCGTTCCTTTTTGCCAACCTTTTCCCCAAAAACCACCAGAACTAATGGCAATTTCCGATTGATCGCTGTTGAAACCAAAGGTTTTCCTAATTTTTTCAAGCTTTACAGGATCTTTCTCAAGTCCTAAAACCAACGTAAAACGATCACGCTGATGTTGCTTAAAAACATTGTAAAAGATATAATTTACAGCTAAAATAAATCCGATGGCAGCAACTAATGAAGTCAATGCCAATGTAGTTTTTCGCTGCTGTTTTAACTTCTTTCGGAAGAAAACAAAAATACAGGCAAGTCCTAATATCGCAGTTGCAATAATGGTATATACATAACCAACTTTCAGCGTAATGACAAATAGTAGCACGAGCAAAAATCCAATCCATAAGTAAATAGGCGGCAAGCCTTCGCGATACAACACAAAAAAGAACGCCATATACACCATAGCACTTCCCGCGTCGGGTTGAAGCATGATAAACAATGGCGGTACCAATATAATTGCAAAAGAAATTAATTGATGATTAAAAATGTTGATATTCGTTTGTATGTCACTTAGAAACTTTGCCAATGCAAGCACGGTGGCGACTTTGGCAAATTCAGAAGGTTGCAGTGTAAAACTTCCAATAGCATACCATGATTTGGCGCCATTTATCTCTTTTCCAAAAACCATTAAACCTAGCAAACTCAGCAGTGCAATAATGTAAAAAACACTAGAAAAACGTTCGTAAAATTTGGCTTCTATCGAAAGAATAAGAACAATTAAAATGATGCTAGTTGTAATAAAAAATAGTTGTTTTCCGTACAACTGATTCATGTCTAAAAGACCTGCGGCACTTTCTGTAACGGAAGCCGAATAAATATTGATCCAACCAATTCCTACCAATAAAAAGTACAGCAATATGGAAAGCCAATCTATTTTTTTGACAAATTTTACTTCTCTACTCATTTATTGTAAATGGTTCTCCACTTAGTGGTTTTGCATATTCTTCTTCCAAACTCTTTTCCAACACTAACTTCTCCATATATTCCAAAGTAATATCTCCTTTCAAATATTTTTCAATCATTAAGCTAGAAATTTTCCCTGCCCAACGCGCTCCGTAATAACCGTTTTCTACAAATACGGCAATGGCAATTTTAGGATTTTCTTTTGGAGCAAAGGCTATAAAAATAGAATGATCTGTAAGTTGTGTGCGTTCGCCATCAATTTTTACAAAATTTTCAGCAGTTCCTGTTTTTCCACAAATTTCAATGCCTTCTACATTCAAGTTTCGTGCAGTTCCACCTTTTTTCTTGCTAAATACTTCGTGCATTCCTTCAATTACAGGTTCAAAATGTCGCTTATCAATAGTCGTATGTTTTGGTTCTGTAAAATGCGGATTGTCAATTGGGTTTCCATCAATCTGTTTGATGATGTGTGGCGTAAAATAGTGACCTCTGTTGGCAATTGCAGCGGTCATATTTGCCAATTGAATTGGTGTCAATTCCACTTGTCCTTGTCCAATAGCATTTGAAATCGTATTCAATACATGCCATTTATTATGCTTAAAATAATTGTTGGTATAGTAATCTCCTGTCGGAATGCGTCCTTTACGACCTGTAGATAAGTCATTTCCGAAATAATCGCCCAAACCAAAACTTTTAATATGATCGCTCCATACATTCATACCTTCTCGTGGCGAATCGTATTTACTAATAATTTGACGATACGCGTTGGCAAAGTATGCATTACACGATTTTGCCACACCATTAATGACGTTTCGTTTTCCGCTTCCGCAGTGACAACCCATTTTTCGTCCGCTACGTCCGTAAATATATCCATGATGACAGGTATACGTAGTTTGAGGTGTAATTACACCTTCTTGCAAAGCCACCAAAGCGTTCAAGGTTTTAAAAGGTGAGCCAGGTGCATATTGTGCTAATAAACCTCTGTCGTACATGGGTTTTCGGATAGAATCTTTATGCATAATATTGAAATTCTTGGAACGTTTACGGCCTACCAATAAACTTGGATCATAAGTTGGTGCAGAAATCAATGCTAAAATTTCTCCTGTAGCTGGTTCTATAGCAACAATTCCACCACGTTTATTTACCATTAACTTTTCACCGTATGCTTGTAATTTGGCGTCAATAGTAATTTGAATATCTTTTCCATTTACGGGAAGTTTATCATGTATTCCGTTTTCAAACGAACCTAGTACTTTATTGCGAATGTCTTTTTGAATGTGTTTTATACCTTTGGTTCCGCGCAATTCGTTTTCATACGATTTTTCAATTCCGGTACGACCAATTAATTCTCCTGATTGGTATTCGGGATTCTTTTTTAAATCGCGATTGTCTACTTCACTAATAAAACCTAATACATTTGCACCGTGATTGGTTTGGTAGTTACGAATGGAGCGTTTTTGAATGTAAAATCCTTTGTAACGATGCATTTTCTCTTGAAGAAACGCATAGTCTTTCTTTGCCATTTGCGCTACAAATACCGATGGTACTTGCCAAGAGAAACCTATTGCTTTGTCGTACCGCTTTTTAAAATCTTCTTTGGTAATGCGTAAAAATTTACAAAACTCTAAGGTGTCTAATGCTTTCACTTCGCGTGGAATAACCATGACATCATACGAAGGTTGGTTGGCTACAAGTAGCGTTCCGTTTCGGTCATACACATAGCCGCGTTGCGGATACGAATATTCCTTTTTGATGGCGCTATCATTCAAATAATTAGTGGCCTTTTTTTCTTCATTAAATATTTGAAGATAGGAGAGACGTCCTGTGTAAATGGCTCCAACAGAAACAACGACAAGGTATAACAAAAGTTTCCTCATGAATTTTTTCGACTAAATAAAGTTATTGATAATGTGATGATTAGAATTGTAAAGATACTAAAGTATGCTGTATTTCTCAGGATAATCAGGATAGAAGAAATGTTAAATATTTCTAATAGAAAAAAGAAGAAATGATGTATTACGGTCAAAATTACAATATAGACCATTCGTTGTCCAAGTGCCGTATTTTCTAGTTTTACCGATTGATGCTCGTAACTAATTCCAAAAGCAAATCGCGATACAAACGGTCGTAGATACGCAATAATTAAGCAAGCTGCAGCGTTGGCACCGCCAGTATCGGAAAACATATCTACGGTAAGTCCTAGTAAAAAAGCAATGACTAAAAATAAACTTCTATTCGCGTTTAGCGGAAATAGAAAGATAAAGTAAATGTATACCAACGGATTTATGTAGCCCAAGAAATCAATATGATTGCATATCAATACTTGCACTAATACAGCGACTACAAATCGGACACTATTCCAAAATACAACAGAACCCATCTAGTTTTCAGGAGCTAATAAGTTATCAATTTCTTCTCTGTGTAAGTTTTCAATGATGTATACATGCTCTAAATTGGTCATGTCATTGAATAATTGCACGTTTATATTATATAGGTTTTCAGTGGTGTTTAACTGAAAGTCTTTTATGATTCCAATAGGAATACCTTTGGGAAATAAGGTAGAATTTCCACCCGTGATAATGGTGTCATTTTCGGTAAATTTTACCAATTTCTCTATATCTTCCAATTGTACAATGTTTGGATTTTTTCCGTCCCAAGTAAGCGTTCCAAAGTGATTGGTGTTTTTTAGTTGCGCGTTTATTTTAGAGATGGAACTCAGAATACTAATCACAGTTGCATGACTTCCACTCACTTGATCTATTTTTCCAATAACTCCTGTAGCATTTACTACGCCCATATCTTTTGCTATGCTATCATAACTTCCTTTGTTAATGAGTAAAGTATTGTTGCGACTTGCATAACTGTTTTTGGTAATTTTTGCAGAACGAAACAAATAATCGGTTGGAAAGGAAGTGCTATCCACAAACTGAATTGTGCTAAGACTGTCCTTTTTGTTGTATAGAATGTTTTTGAGTCGTCTATTTTCCTCTAGCAATCGATCGTTTTCAGATGCGAGATTGAAGTATGAAGAAATTCCGTTTGCTTTTTCGTAAATACCGCCCGAAAGCCAATTGGCAGAGTTGATAAATTTACTTTTGTGATAGGAATGCGATTGAATCGTAAAGAGCAAAGAGATACATAACAACACTAAAAACAGAATAAAATTTTTATTCTTGATTAGAAAATTAATGATATGTTGCATCTGCTACTTAGTTCTTCTTCCCTATTAATACACTTTTAAATTTGCTTAAATTTTTCAGGGTAATTCCTGTTCCACGTACTACGGCACGCAACGGATCTTCTGCAATGTATACAGGTAAATCTGTTTTTTGAGACAAACGTTTGTCCAATCCGCGTAACATAGATCCACCACCTGCAAGATAAATTCCTGTATTGTAGATATCGGCAGCCAATTCTGGAGGCGTTTGTGATAAGGTTTCCATCACAGCATCTTCAATTCGTAAAATAGATTTGTCTAATGCTTTGGCAACTTCTCTATAAGAGATTTGTACTTGTTTAGGTTTCCCTGTTAATAAATCACGTCCTTGAACCGACATTTCTTCTGGCGGAACTTCTAAATCTTCCGTAGCAGCTCCAATTTGAATCTTAATTTTTTCAGCAGTACGTTCTCCCACATATAAGTTGTGTTGCGTACGCATGTAGTAAACAATATCGTTGGTAAACACATCACCGGCAACTTTCACAGATTTGTCACAGACAATTCCGCCCAAAGCGATTACGGCAATTTCAGTAGTTCCTCCACCAATATCAACAATCATGTTTCCTTTTGGTTGCATGATATCGACACCGATACCAATAGCCGCAGCCATTGGTTCGTGTATCAAATAAACTTCTTTTCCATTAACACGTTCTGCCGATTCTTTTACGGCGCGCATTTCCACTTCTGTAATTCCTGATGGAATACAAATAACCATACGCAATGATGGCGGAAATAACTTCTTTTTAAGTGCTGGAATATTTTTTATGAACAGGCTGATCATTTTTTCAGAAGCATCAAAATCAGCAATTACACCATCTTTCAATGGACGAATCGTTTTGATGTTTTCATGGGTTTTTCCTTGCATACGTGCAGCTTCCTGTCCGACAGCAATGATTTTGTTCGACATTCGATCCCTGGCGACAATAGATGGACTGTCAACAACCACTTTATCATTATGAATGATTAACGTGTTTGCAGTTCCTAAATCTATCGCTATTTCCTCTGTTAAGAAATCAAAAAATCCCATGTCTTATGTCTGCTATTAATGTGTGTTTTGTAAGTCGCTAAAAATGAATTACAAAGGTATAAAAATTTTAATGTTTAAAGTGTCTTGTGCCTGTAAATACCATTGCAATATCCGTTGAATTGCAATAATCGATGCTCAATTGATCTTTTATTGATCCTCCAGGCTGAATTACCGCTTTAATTCCTGCATTTCCTGCAATTTCTACACAATCCGGAAACGGGAAAAATGCGTCACTTGCCATGACAGCTCCGTCCAAATCAAATTTGAAAGCATTGGCTTTTACAATTGATTGATTTAATGCATCAACTCTACTTGTTTGTCCTGTTCCGCTTGCACATAATTGTTTGTTTTTTACCAAAACAATCGTATTTGACTTTGTGTGCTTGCATAATTTGGAAGCAAATAGTAAATCTTCTAACTGTGCTTCTGTTGGTTTATTGCTCGTTGCGTATGTTAAATCTTCTAACACATCCGTTTTTGCATCTTTATCTTGAAGCAATACTCCATTTAAACAGGTGCGAACTTGCATTTCTGGTAAGGCAACTTCATTTTGAATTAAGATGATTCTGTTTTTCTTTCCTTTCAACGCTTTTAAAGCAGCTTCCGTATATGAAGGCGCAATAACTACTTCACAGAATAGTTTGTGAATTTCGTCAGCCGTTGCTTTGTCAATTTCGGTATTTGCAATTAATATTCCACCAAAAGCAGAAACCGGATCACCCGCTAATGCATCTATGTATGCTTGGTGAATTGTTGAACGCGTTGCAAAACCACAAGCGTTGTTATGTTTTAAGATGGCAAATGTTGGATCGTTGCCTACAAACTCGTTCATTAAGTTTACGGCTGCATCTACATCTAATAGATTGTTATAACTTAATTCCTTCCCGTGAAGCTTTTGGAACATTTCATCAAAGTTTCCGAAGAAGAATCCTCTTTGGTGTGGATTTTCTCCATAACGCAATACTTTTCCTTCTGTTTCACTTACTTTCAAGGCTGCAATTTCGTGATCTTGATTGAAATAGTTAAAAATTGCAGTATCATAATGAGAAGATACATTGAATGCTTTGGCAGCAAATGTTTTTCTGTCTGCTATTGAAAAGTTTCCTTCTTGTGTTTCTAATAAGTTTAAAAAACCAGCATAATCGTTTACTGAAGATACACAAAGTACGTCAGCAAAGTTTTTTGCAGCAGCTCTGATTAAAGAAATTCCTCCAATATCAATTTTTTCAATAATATCTTGTTCGCTTGCACCTGAAGCAACTGTTTTTTCAAACGGATATAAATCTACAATGACAATGTCGATTTGTGGAATTTCATATTCCGCCAATTCAGCAACATCGCTTTCATTGTTTTGACGATTTAAGATGCCTCCAAATACTTTTGGATGCAATGTTTTTACACGTCCGCCTAATATAGAAGGATATGAAGTTACATCTTCTACAGGAACGACAGGAATACCAAGATCTTTGATAAATTTTTCTGTTCCTCCAGTAGAGTAAATTGTAATGTCTAATGCATGCAGTTTTTCTACGATTGGCGCTAAACCGTCTTTGCTAAAAACCGAAATTAAAGCTGATTTTGCTTGTTTTTGGGAATTCATTCGAGTTGTGTTGTTTAAATGTGTTGTTGTGAAGCCGCAAAAGTAATAATTAACACGTAAAAACAATCTTTTATTGGTATAAAATAGTCCTCAAAAACAATTTTTATTTCTGTCTAGTATAATCTTCATTGTAGTAATATGTAGTATCGGTTATTTTAAATGCTAATTTGTCATTAAAGAAATCATCAGAACTTATAAGCACATACCAATCAATACGATATAAATCACAGAGGTAACGACGATCGTATATTTTATTTCTTTTCTTTTCATAGATAGGAAGATAGTCTCCTGAAGTCTTAATTCTATATTCCGCAATTTCTTCTAGTAGTTTTCCATTGGCTGGACGGATATAATAGTAGATTTTTTTACCATCTATTTCAATTAAGCGCTTGAAAAAAGTATTTAGAAATAGTTTATTATAAATCTTTTGCCCTTGCTTTATTTTAGAGTTTGAATAATATTCCGACGGCTTTTCTAATGTTAACATGTTTGTTGTATCGAGCATAAAATCTCCTTTCATTTTTTTAGAAGATCCAATAAAAACGTAGTCACGGAGCCAATTTGAAATATCTTCGTTTACCAATGTTCGGATATCTTCATTTTGAAATATTTCAGCATTCACTTTACTAATAGTATCTGTAAGGCGCTCCAAATCAAAATTCGTCATTCGATAGTAAGCCAATCCAGTTGAAAGATTGTGATCTGCCTTTTTATAATATTCAACATACATTTTTTGAAAATGCATTAAATTTTTACTAGGCACTACTTTTTTTTCGTCAGAAGAATTTGCGCACGAAAAAAGAAGCGCAATGATTGGTAAAAAGATAATTTTTTTCATTTTGGTAACATTTTGATTAAAAGAATTTTCGGCTATTTCTCTTAATATGTATCGGTTTCAGTATTCTGAAGGTTATCAAAAGTAAGGATAATAACATTAAATGTATTAAATGTATGAAAAAAACTGACAAACACTTTATAAAATAGTGTTTGTCAGTTCAATATTTTGAGATGCTGAATCAAGTTCAGCATGACGTTTTTTATAAACGAAAAAATTTCTCTTGAAGGTATCTCAATTCTCAATACTAAAAACTCAATACTCACTTAAAGTATCTCCGCAACTTTCGCATTCACAAACTCCAAAAATTCTTCATCTTCCTTAGTAAATGGATCTGGTGTGTTTGAATCAATATCAATCTGTCCAATATTTTCGCCATTTACGAATAACGGAATTACAATTTCTGCTTTTACGTGAATGCTACAGGCAATATAATTGTCTTGCGCTTGTACATCTGGAACCAAAAAGTTTTCATTAGAAACGGCAACTTGTCCACAAATTCCTTTCCCGAAAGGAATAATGGTATGATCTGTTGGTTCGCCTGCAAAAGCACGTAGTTTTAATTCAGGTTTGTCTCCGTTTTTAAAGTAAAAACCAACCCAATCGTAATAATCAATATTTTCTTGTAATAATTGACACACTTTTGTCATGCGATCATCTACAGAAAGTGATTCATTTGAGAGAATAGTTACGATTTCGGGTTTGTATGTTGTAAATGCCATGTTTCTTTTTAACTTAAATTTTCACAAAAATAGTCGAAAAAAATCTAAAAAACTTTCTCCAAATAGAGAATAAAGTGACTTCAAAAATGAATTCGACAAATTTTATGGAAAATGTGATATTTTCAATGGTTTTAGAGTAAGTTTGTAACACTCAGAATCATTTATTAATTGTGTTGGAAAGCATTAAAAAATACAAATCGGCTTTAGGATTTATTGTTAAATTCTTTATTACGTATGCAGTATTGACGTATGTATATAGTTTGTATTTGTCAAATTTTGAAGGTGAACCTGATGGCGTTACGCGTATTGTAGCCAATCAGACAGAAAGTGTTATCAATGCACTTGGATATACGGCAAATGTTGAGGTTCATGAATCGGAACCTACAATGAAATTGCTAGTTCATGGCAATTATGTTGGTCGTATTGTAGAAGGTTGCAATTCGGTAAGTGTGCTTATTTTGTTTATTACATTTGTGATTGCCTTTACAGGAAATTTGAAAAATACAGTATTGTTTATTCTTGTCGGAAGCGTCTTAGTATATGTAGCAAATTTGTTGCGAATTGTAGTGTTGGGAATTGGATTGTACAGCTTTCCAGATCAAGAATATTTGTTGCATCAAATTGTATTTCCGACCATTATTTACGGAATGGTGTTTTTATTGTGGATGTTTTGGGTGAAAAAGTTTTCGAATAAGTAGATGGGAAAAATTTGGAAATATATTGGTATTGGATTTCTTTTCGGATTGCTCGTTTTGATACGTGCTTTCGAGAACGAACTGTTTTACGATCCATTTTTAAATTTCTTTAAGAACGATTATTTACAAGCTGCAATTCCAGATTATGAAGCTTGGGCACTCTTTTTTAATCATGTATTTCGATATGTGTTGAACATGGTTGTTTCTTTAGTAATTATTTATATCGCTTTTGAAAATATTCATGTAATTAAGTTTTCTGTCGGTTTGTATATCGTCGCTTTTGTGATTTTGGTTTCGTTGTATTTTTATCTCATTCAGCACGATTTAACAGAAGATTATTTGCTCACTTTTTACGTGCGTCGTTTTTTAATTCAACCACTTTTTGTATTGATTTTGTTGCCAGCATTTTACTATCAACGTAAAATAAAACATGAGGAAGTTTAGGTTAGACGCGCATGCAGATAGAAATACTTCACTTTAGACTTATTCTCAAATTGACAAACAACTATTCATCTTCTTCAAGAGCAATCGTTCGTTTTTCAGAAATTAGGCTTCCATCTTTAGAAATTCCTTCAATAAACATCGTAATTCCTTTTACATGTTTGTGTTTTACGAAAAAATTGAAAGCGCCTCTTCTTGGAATATTGTTCATTGGTCGCCAATCAATTGCGGCATATTTTTGATAGGTTTCACCTGTAAATGATTGGTATTTTGGTTCGTAATATTGTTTGGCTACACTAAAACCAACAGGCGGTAGATGCTTTGCAAACGTTTCTTTTTGAGCATTTGTTCTTTGATGTAAAGGTGTTTTTCTCGAATATATTTTAATAACACCACCAATACCACGTACACCATATCCTTGTCCCGTTTTGTTGATGACAACTCTTTCTACATTCGCAGTTGAAAAGTTACGTAGAATGCTAAAATCACTCAGTGGCGCACCATCTAAAAATATTAATGGCGACACAAAACCAGGTGGGTTTCCTGCTTGTAATGTGAGTCTTTTTCTAGTGAAGATTCGTAGGTTTTGCATGTCGAAAGGATCATCAGACACATCGTAACCACTATTTTCGATAATGTTTTTAACTTCCGGATATTGCATATATTCTTTCATGCCAATTTTAATTTCTTTGGCATTTACCATCATTGGGTCAATATTTTCTTTTTCTTTTTTACCTTTCCCTTCTAATAGTACTGCATCTAAGGCTTCAGCATCTTTTGGAAAAAATCCGTTTGGAAGTATAAAAATGTTAGTTTCGTTTAGAAAAGAACGATCAACAATAGCATTTTTCAAGATAGCATCTTCTTGGCTGTTCACGCTGTAGCGCAAATATAGTTTTGGTTTTAAAAATTCCTGCTTGTTGTTTATGTACGAAAAGCGTAATTCTTCATCCGCCTCAGGGTATAAATTGTTGATGACAAATTTTCGATCTTTGTCAATTGTAACGTATTGCGAAGGCAATTGTTTGGTGTCATGCAAAAAGATACCTGTAATGTCTTTTGTTGGAAAGTTTACCGTTCCGTTGATGGTAATTCCTTGTTGAACGTCTAGTTTTTTAGCTGTATTTTGAAAAATAGTTGTCCAATCGTATTTGCTCCAACCTTGTGTAATAAGCAAAGCATCTAACGCCTTTCTTTTGGTTTTTGTATTGTTTGGAAAGTAGTATTTCGGATTTTCAACAGCGCCATGCACATACGGTTTTAGATAAAAACTTGAAAAAATACTATTTGCAGGATTGTAAGCTTCGGTGGTTTCTGGCAGTATAGAAATACTCACATTTGCTTCTAATAATCCCGATTTCCTTTTGATTAGATATAAAGAGAATTCAGATTCGTCATTTTTAGTTTGCAGCTTTTTAAGCAATATAGAAGCATTTTTTTCTACTTTGTTATTGAAAAACATACGTTCTAAAACAGGTGTTTTTCCATCAAATAAAGTAATTGTGTTGACACCATTAAAAAGACCACTTCGCGCAATTGTTAAGTCTACTGTTTCCGTATTTTTAAAAGAAAACGGCATGGAACGCGTTAAACCATCTTTATGAATTAACAGTGTATAATCTTTGGAAACAATGCTACGTAATGTTTCAGCATTCGTGTTTAGTGCAATTTTTACACTGTCTTTTTCAATGTTATTTACTCGAACTGTGATTCCTGTGTTTTCAATTTTCGGCAACGTTTGTTCGCTTGTTTTCTCTTCTTCAAAAGTAGTGGAAGCTTTGTAAACTTGGTTTGCTTTTGGAGTGAGTTGCACTGTGCCAATTCCGTAGTTATTACTTTCAAACGTAGTAATTTCGTCATTGTTTTCATCATAAATAATTCCGCGAGCATACACGCCTTTTCCTTCTTGGTTTATCGCTTTAAAAGCAACCGTATTTTCAATATTTTTTACAAGATGTCCGCCTTCTGGCAAAAACTGAATGTCGTATTTTTTTGCTGTTGTATTGTTTTGTTGTGGCTCATAATTTTTCCCGTAAATGGTGATTTTTTCAATAAAAACTTCGTCGGATGCTTCATCGATCATTTTTTGCGTAGCACCTTTTATATAGTACGTTCCAGAATTGAGCTCTTTTTTTAGTTCAAGGTTTCCGTGCGTAAGTCCATTGCGAATGAGAAATAGTTTTTTGGAAATTTGCTTGCCATTTACATCGTAAAGTCCAACATATAAATTGGTAGAAGTGACTGATTTTTTTTCGTTTCGCTTGTCAAAAACATATCCTTTAAACCAGATTTCTTCGCCAACCAAATAGCTAGTTTTGTTAAGATGAATAAAGATGGCTTCATTCCCTGAAAATTTAAAGTAATTTTTATAGGAGTCTTTGATGGAAGTAGTCGTTTGCGCGAGTGCATACAGCGAAATGCAAAGTAAGAGGTAAAAACAATAGTATTTCTTTTTCATAGTTAAAAAGTTTGTCAGTTTCAATTCGTTTTAAAATTACCATGAAGCAATAACTTCATTAGTTAATTTGTTTTGAAAAATGAATTTTACTGGGAACAATTCACTTCTGAATGGGTGTTTTTAGAAATTCTGTATGTGTGGGATTCTTATTCAGAAAACTATCGGCTACTAATTACATTTCTAATATAGCAGTTTGAATTTTAGTATTCTTAAATATACTGATTTTTTTTGAATTTTGTAGTGCGTGTAAGCTATCGTACTTGAATGGTGCGTTTTTCTGAAATTAACTCACCAGTCGCAGAAATACCTTCAATGAATAGCGTCACACTTTTGGTACGTGTATCATAGATTTTAAAAGTAGTTGTTTCCGATTTGTTCAGTTTTACTTCTGGAATCCAAGAAATAACGCCATATTGCTCAAATGTGTTACTTAGATACGAAGTATATTTTGGTGCATAGTATTTTTTGGTTGGCGTAAACGCTTTTGGTGCTTTAGCACTTGCATACATAATTTCGCTGGCTCCTTTTTTAAATAAAGACGTACGGCGTGTAAATATTCTGATAACACCACCAAAACCGGCATTCATTCCTTGCCCTTGTCCCGTTTTGTCAATTACTATTTTTTCTACATTTGCAGTCGATAAACCATATAAAATAGTCAAATTTGTCAACTGTGCGCCATCAAAAAACACCAAAGGTGTTGCTCTTGGTCTTCGGCGTGTAAAGATGGAAACTTGTCCTAAATTTTCATATACATCATATCCGTTATCTTGGATGAAATCGGTGATGTTAAAATAGCGTTCGTATTCAAGTTGCGTGATTTTAGTCACTTTTGCATTCATTAAAATAGGATCTTTTTCTTCTTTCTTTTTCTTAGCTTTGATGACTACTTTGTCTAATTGTTCTGCTTCTTTGTAGAAGAAGTTTTTAGGCACTTTAAAATCGCTTGTGTTTGATGAAATGTCAGACGCTTTTTTTAGTGCAGTCATTGTCATATTGTCTTTTCCATCGGCTAGAATGAATCGGATATATATAGATGGTTTTTTAAAAACGCCTTTTTTATTCATGTATGAGAATTGAACTTCTTCACCTTCTTCCAAAAATAAGTTTGACAGTGTAAATTTTTGATCTTTGTCTAATTTAATAAATTGGGCAGCATGATTTTTTGTTGCATACATAAACAAGCGATCAATACCCATTGTTGGTCGGTTTACTTTCCCAGAAATGGTAAGTCCTGTTTCAAAACTTTTTAAACCGTTTGGCTTTTCTTCAAAAATAGTATCCCAATTATAACGACTCCAACCTTGCGTTACTAACAAAATATCAAGCTCGTATTTTTTCTTTCGATTCATGTCTCTGAAATAGTATTGCGGATTTTCTACCGTACCTTTTAGATGTGGTTTTAGATAGAAATTTGACACGATATTGTGATTTGGATTGTAACTTTTTGTCGATTCCGGCAAGACCGAAATACTCATGTTTATCGTGTCTTTTAATTGTGTTTCATTTATAGAAAATACAATAGAATCGTTGCTAGTGTTTGCTTTAGAAACGCTTAAAGCTGTTTTTTTAACGAAGTAATCGTTGAAGAATAAACGTTCTAAAATTGGCGTGTTGTTGTCTGTAAAAACGGTAATGGTATTGATGCCTTTGAATACATCTTTTTTAAGAATGCTGATTGCTTTTTCTTGCCCTGCATCAAATGAAAATTCAATTGTTTTTTGCTTTCCATTTTGATGGATGAGCACTTTGTATTTTTTTGTTGGATTTATGGCTAATGTTGCAGCATTTGTATTGAAATTGAGCAATACTTTGTCTGCAAACGGATTGTTGACAATAATAGCAATTCCTTTTTCTTTTGCCTTTGGCAACTTTTGTGTGAGTATTTTTCCGCTTTCAAATTCAATTTTAGCAGTATATTCTTGATTTGCTTCTGGATAGAATAAAAACTTCCCCAAACCTCTTGCATTTCCTTTAAATGAAGTAATTTCTTGTTGGTTTTCATCATAGATAATTCCGTTTGCAATGACACCTTTTCCTTGAGTGTTAACGACTTTAAAGCCAATATTGTTTTTGGTGTTTTCGATCATATAACCACCTTCTGGAAGAAATTGAAAATCGTAGTTTTCTGCTACGTCTGAGTCGCCTTTTAATGAAGGTTTTTCTGTAATAATTTCAATTTTTTGAACAAACGCATTGCTTTCCTTGAAGTTTTTCATCCAATTGGTTTCTGCTTTCAAATAATACGTTCCAGCTGTGTAGGTAGAATCGATTAAAATATTCCCTTTGGCAACGCCGTTTTCAGCTCTAAACAATTCTTTTTGCACCTGGTTTCCTTGCGCGTCATAAATACCAACGTGAATGTTTGTTGTTACTTTGGAAGTAAGCTGATTTTTTTGATCATACGCATAACCTTTGAGCCAAATTTCTTCGCCTTTAAAGAACGTTGTTTTGTTTACATGTACATATAATGCTTCTCTTGGAAGTGTAAAATAGGCTGCATATTCGTCTTCCACTTTTTTTTCTTGTCCGTACGTACTAAACATAGAAAATGTGGTGATTAGTGCTAAAAATAGGTAACTTTTTTTCATAATATTTGGATGTTAATGTTTGGTTAATATCTTACAAAAAGAATACCAGTTCGATTTAATTTTGACCAAAATCATTGAAATTATGGTTTCAGTTTCTAAATGTTGCTTTTGCTTTTTTTGGAAATCTGATGTTTCGATATTTTACTAAAATTAACATAGTTGTTTTTGATATAAAATAACGCTCAAACTGCAATTTATTGAGTGTTTTTTTAATCGTTTTTACAGATGGTTGCTGTTTACGTTATATATTTCTCTTGTACGAAAGTGTACACGTTCATAATTGAATGCGAAAAGAGCGAATAGTGTATTTGTATTTCATTTGTTTTTGTTTGGAATTGTAAAAGTATGAAAGCATTTGTAGTTATATTCTTAAATATTTCTCAATATTTTATAAAGGATGCGTTTATATTAATTTTTACACATGCTTTTTATAGGTTTTTAGCGAATTTTAATTGTTTTTCGTTCAGATATTAAATCGCCATTTTCGGAAATTCCTTCAATAAATAAAGTGACGTTTTTGGTATACGTATCGTATATTTTAAAACTTGTTGGTTGCTCTTTACTCAATTCCATTGTCGGAATCCATGAGATGGTTCCGTATTTTTGAAATATTGGATTTAGATATGATGCATAATTTGGCGCATAATATTCCTTTCCTGCTGTAAATGCTTTGGGCGATTTTGAAGCTAGATACACAGTACCTTTTCCGCCTTTTTTAAATAAAGGAGTTGTACGTGTGTAAATTTTTATAACTCCAGTTGATCGTCCACGCATACCAGGAACAACACTGTACTTGTCTGTAACAATACGTTCTATGTTAGCCAATGACATATTGGATAAAATACTTAAATCTTGTAAACGAACATTGTTAAAAAATATAGCAGGTGATCCGCCTCTTGCAATTCTCGAGCTAATGGAAACCCTTCCCATATTTTCGCTGGCATTGAAACCATTAAAGTTAAGAAACTGTATTAGGTCGAGGTAACGCGTATATTCTTCCATGGTAATTTCGGTAACCTCTGGGTTCATCATAAAAGCATTATCGTAATTTCTCTTTCTTTTTTCGGCTTCTAACGTCACTGTATCTAATGCTTCTGCTTCTTCGTAAAAGAAATTTTCTGGCATAGTAAAGTCAGCGGTAGTGGTTGCTATTTTTTTTGTTTCTTCTAAAAACACTTCCGAAATTTTATCTTTCTTATTGTCAATTATATACCGAAGATACATGCTAGGCCTTTCAAAAGTTCCTTTTTTGGTAATGTATGAAAAACGTACTTCTTCGCCTTCTTCCAAGATGAAACCAGCCAACTGAAATTTTTGGTCTTTGTCTAATTCGATAAACTTAGCCGCATGGTTTTTTGTGGTGTATAAAAAGATGCGTTCTACACCTGAAGCAGGTCTGTTTACACGTCCCGAAATGGTAATTCCGTTTTCGAATTTGTGTGTTGCTATTGGTTTTTTGCCAAAAATATTGTCCCAGTTATAGCGACTCCAACCTTGTGTTAGTAACAAAATATCGAGTTCGTACTTTTTCTTTCGGTCCATTTTGAGGAAATAGTATGGTGCGTTTTCTACAAATCCTTGTACGTGTGGTTTTAGATAGAAATTTGAAATGATATTATTTTGCGGATTGTAACTTTCTGTCGTTTCTGGTAAAATAGAAACACTTACGTTCGCATTGTTGTTTAGGTTTAATTCTTTGATAGAAAGTACAATAGAATCTTCTATCGTATTTAATTTAGAAACATTAATCTTTGCTTGTTTGATGCCGAACTCGTTAAAAAATAAACGTTCTAGTATCGGATTTCTATCATTGTCAAAAACAGTAACCGTATTGACACCTTTAAATAATTCGTCTTTTTGAATGCTCACAGCTTTTGTTGTCCCCGTAAATTTTAAAGCGGCCTTTTTTAGCTTTCCATTTTGATGAATTAGTATTTTGTATTCTTTTGTCGGATTGTTTTTGAGTGTTTCTTCATTTGTACTGAAATCAAGGATAATTTTATCTTCAGAAAAACTTTGCACGGCTAATGAAACACCTTGCGCTTTTGCTTTTGGCAATTCTTTTGTAATAACGGTTCCGTTTTCAAGTGTAATTTGAGCAGTATACAGTACATCTTTTTTAGATTGAATTAGAAATTTCCCCATTCCAAGTGTATTGCTTTCAAAAGAAGCTACTTGTTTTTTGTTTTCATCATAAATAATTCCTGATGCAGACACGCCTTTTCCGTTATTATCAATGACTTTAAAACCAATATTGCTCATTGTATTTGCTACAATATGTCCGCCTTCTGGCAGAAACTGAAAGTCAAAACGAGCTTCTTCGGTTGTGGTATTTTTTACAACTTCTTGATCACTGATGATTTCAATTTTTTGAATAAAAGCATTGTCTTCCTTGAAGTTTTTCATCCAATTGGTGCCTCCTTTAATGTAATACGTTCCTGCGGTAAAAGTAGAATCGACCGCAAAATTTCCTTGTGTAACGCCGTTTAAAGCTTCAAACAATTCTTTTTTGACTTGATTTCCTTTGGCATCATAAATACCAACATTGATATTGGTGGTTGCTTTTGAAATTAACTGATTTCTTTGGTCGTAGGCATATCCTTTAAACCAAATTTCTTCTCCCACAAAATAGCTTGTTTTGTTTAAGTGTAGATACAAGTTTTCGCGAGGAAGCTTAAAATAAGCATAGTACTCGTCTTCAATAGTGGTTTGTTTCTCTTGTGCGCTACTATTGAAAACGGAGAAGAGTATAATAACTAAAAACAGGTAATTCTTTTTCATAGCATTTCAGTTTTTGTCAATTTTTAAACGATATCACAAAAACTATGCTAAAAGATTAAAATCAAAAAAAAACTCCGAAAAACTTTAAGTTTTCGGAGTCTCTTATTATATATTCTTTACATTTAATTACATCATTCCTGGCATTCCTCCGCCCATTGGTGGCATTCCACCGCCAGCAGGAGCATCTTCTTTGATGTCGATCAATGCGCATTCTGTAGTTAAAATCATTCCAGATACAGAAGCTGCATTTTCCAATGCAATACGTGTTACTTTCTTCGGATCAATGATTCCAGCTTTAAGCATGTCTACATATTCGTCTGTTTTTGCATTGTAACCAAAGTCTTTTTTACCTTCCATTACTTTTGAAACAACAACACTTCCTTCGCCACCAGCGTTTGAAACAATGGTACGCAAAGGTTCTTCAATAGCACGTGCAATAATTTTTATACCTGTTACTTCGTCCAAATTATCAGTTGTAATATTTTCTAAAACACCTTTGGCACGAACTAATGCAACTCCACCACCAGCAACAATTCCTTCTTCAACGGCTGCTCTTGTAGCGTGTAACGCATCATCAACTCTGTCTTTTTTCTCCTTCATTTCTACTTCAGAAGCAGCTCCAACATATAAAACAGCAACTCCACCAGCTAATTTAGCCAAACGTTCTTGTAGTTTTTCTTTGTCATAGTCAGAAGTTGTCGATTCAATCTGTGCTTTTATTTGTCCAACACGCGTTTTGATCATATCTGGATCTCCAGCACCATTTACAATGGTTGTATTGTCTTTGTCAATTGTAATTTTTTCAGCAGAACCAAGTAAGTCAATTGTCGCGTTTTCTAAGGTGAAACCTCTTTCTTCCGAAATTACAGTTCCTCCTGTTAAAATAGCGATGTCTTCTAACATTGCTTTTCTACGGTCACCAAATCCTGGTGCTTTTACCGCGGCAATTTTTAAAGCGCCTCTTAATTTGTTTACTACTAAAGTTGCTAATGCTTCACCATCTACATCTTCAGCAATAATTAATAACGGTTTTCCTGTTTGTGCAACTGGTTCTAAAACGGGCATTAAGTCCTTCATTGAAGAAATTTTCTTATCAAATAATAAGATGTATGGACTTTCCAATTCAGCCTCCATTTTTTCAGAGTTCGTTACAAAATACGGAGATAAATATCCTCTGTCAAACTGCATTCCTTCTACTACATCTACAGTAGTATCGGTTCCTTTTGCTTCTTCAACAGTGATCACACCTTCTTTTCCAACTTTTCCGAATGCTTTTGCAATTAAATCTCCAACAACTTCGTCGTTATTTGCAGAAATAGATGCAATTTGTTTTATTTTTTCAGAAGAATCACCTACTTTTTTTGCTTGCTTGTTTAAGTCATCCACAATAGCAGCAACGGCTTTGTCAATTCCTCTTTTTAAATCCATTGGATTTGCACCAGCGGCAACATTTTTCAATCCTTCTTTTACAATTGCTTGCGCTAATACGGTTGCAGTTGTGGTTCCGTCACCAGCCAAATCATTTGTTCTGGAAGCAACTTCTTTTACCATTTGCGCTCCCATGTTTTCTAGTGCATCTTCAAGCTCAATTTCTTTTGCTACCGAAACACCATCTTTTGTTACTGATGGCGCACCAAATGATTTGCTAATGATTACGTTTCTTCCTTTTGGTCCTAAAGTTACTTTTACTGCATTTGCTAAAGCATCCACACCACGTTTTAGTCCGTCGCGTGCTTCAATATCAAATTTTATATCTTTTGCCATAATTTTTTAGTTGTTAGCTATTTGCAAGTGCATTTAGCTAGTTTGTTATGCTTTTTAATTAAATAATTGCTAAAATGTCATCTTCTCGCATGATGATGTAGTCTGCTCCTTCAAATTTAATTTCAGTTCCAGAGAACTTTCCATAAAGAACAGTGTCACCAACTTTTACCGTTAACGGTTCGTCTTTTTTACCTGATCCAATGGCAACTACAGTTCCTCGTTGTTGCTTTTCTTGTGCTGAATCTGGAATGTAAAGCCCTGAAGCAGTTTTTGTTGCTGCCGGCAATGGGGCAATCAAAACTCTATCTGCTAGTGGTTTGATATTAACTTTGCTCATTTTGTTGAATATTTAATATTTAATTGTTCGATTATTTACGGATAGCAAAGAGTCAGAAATTGTGCCATTGTACAAATGCTGACAAATTGAAATAAAAAAAATGCCAGCTTCTGACAAGCTGGCATTTTTTTATATGTTTTCACAATTAATCCTTACGGCGTACCACCATCTTCAGTTTTCGCTGGAGTGTTTGTTCCGTCTGTAGTATTTGTGTTTGTTTCTGTATTGTTTTCAACTGGTTGTGTTGTTTTTACATCTTCGCCAGAAAACTTTGAACGTTGTTCTGAAGCGCTTAAGTTTGTAAAGTTTGTTACAAGGATTAATACGATTAATATCGTTCCTAATGCCCACGTACTTTTATCTAAAAAGTCTGTCGTTTTCTGCACACCACCAATTTGTTGGTTTCCGCCACCGCCAAAAGAAGAAGATAATCCACCACCTTTTGGATTCTGTACCATTATTACTAGCATTAATAAGAATGCTACAATAAGGATTAAGACTATAAAAATGTAATAAGTTGAACTCATTGTATGTTAATTATTTTGTTGTAATTTTTTTATTGCTCGAATTTGGTCTGCAAAGAAACCACTTTTTTCTGGATATTTCAAAATTAAAATATTATAAGCTTTAATTGCTTTTTTATATTTCTTTTGTTCTAAATAAACTTTCGCCAAAGTTTCGGTCATAAGCATCGATTGATCGATAGTTACTTCGCTGGCAAGGTTGATTGTTTTTTCTAGTGTTGGCTTGGGTTTTATCTTCGGATTTGTGTCTATAAACTTGTCTATCAACTCAAATCTTTTTTCTTTTTCTTCTGTCGAAAGCGTGGTTTCAACTGGGCTTTCAATTGGCTTTTTAGCTGCAATTTTTTCTGCTGTTGGCTGTTTTTGACTTTCGTCAGAACGATCAATAGGTTGTAAATTGGTTAGTTGAAGCCATTCAGAAAAGGAATGTTTTTCTTTATTATTGAATGTTAACGGCTTTCCTAGTTGCAGGATTTCTTCTGGACTAGCTGTTGTCGCTTCTGCTGATTTTTTAGCTTTTTTGTCTTTCGATTTCTTCTTTTTCTTGTCCTTTTTAGATTTCTTTTGCTGTTTTTCTTCCGTAGCTTCAGTCTCAATTTCGATTTTATTCTCAACTTCCGCAGCTATTGGAATTGGAGTTTGCGTATGTTTCGGCAGAAATAAATCGGGATCGAGAATGGCATTTGCTTCTTGAAGCTTCGTTTTGATCGCTTCTTCCATACGAAGATTTTTATCAACCGTAACTTCTTCCACAGCAACTTCAATATCATTAATATTGTTGTGCGTTTCTTTGATAGCACTCGAAATTACATGTTGTTCAAAAGTTTTTGAAGTAATGAAATCAAATAGAATACTACGATCTGTCGTGTATGCCGCTGTAATTTTAAGATGTTGATTGTACTGAAAGCTATCTTGATTTTTTAATCCTTTTAAGTGTACTACACGCGCAGCCTGAAAGTACGGAAACTCTTTGGCGATCGCAGCAATGGCTTCTGTTTGTGAAGCATTGATGTGAATTGGATTTTGGAGTATGTATGTAAAATCAGAAATATTCATGTTACCAATTTGCTAAACTTGCGTTGAAAATATCTAGGTTTAAGCGTTCAAATATTTCTTGATGAGCCGTAGCCTTTACAGATGGTAATTGTGTAGTTGAAGGATAATCAAAAAAGAACGAAAAACGCTTATCAAAATCATCTTCTGGTCTGTTTTTGTGCGTAAAACGAATTTGTACACCTATTGTTAAACGGTTTTGTGCCGCGGTATTGTTGGCAGTTGCACTCATTGGAGATACACGATATTCTACAATTTCGCCTTCATATATCAAATCGCCATTAGCTCTTACCAAATCTAGACTTGTTTGGTTTTGAATAAAATCTTGTAAACCTTGTGTAAAATCTCTGTCGAGTCCAGGTTCAATAATTGGTGCATTGTTTTGGAAAAAGTTGACTTGATATGTTTTTGCATTCAAATCTCCTGTTCCTGTAAAGTTATAGCCGCAACTTACTACCGCAATAGTAACTATAAGTGTTGTGATGATGATTTTTATCTTTTTCATTGTACTGTTTTCTTGAATTTATAAATCAAATTGCTTGATTTTTCTGTATAAAGTTCGTTCAGAGATGCCTAATTCTTTGGCAGCAGCTTTTCGTTTTCCTTTGTTGCGTTCTAGTGCTTTTTTGATGAGTTCTAATTCTTTATCATGTAAGGAAAGCGTTTCTTCTTCTTCCACATCTTCTGCAAAATGATATTTGTCTGTTTCGGAAACGACTGTAACTTCGGGTGATATTGATAATAGTTTTACAGGAGCATTTGTTTCTTCTTCATGGAAAACTTCATCGTTTTCATCTTCGCCATATATTTTTTGGATAAGACTTTCATTGTCTTCTTTTACTTTTTGCGAAACGCCATTCTGCATTAATTCCATGGTGAGTTTCTTGAGATCGTTTAAATCACTTTTCATATCAAAAAGCACTTTGTACAGTATTTCACGTTCCGAACTAAAGTCACTTTCACTTTTTTCACTTTCAATCACAGCAGGTAAGTTTCCTGACGGATTTGGCAAATACTGACGTAACATTTCGGGCGTAATAGCTCTGTTTTTTTCCAATACAGAAATTTGCTCTGCTACATTTCGCAACTGACGAATGTTTCCATTCCAACGATATTTTGTCAGCATTTCCGTAGCATTTTCATCCAAACGAATGGAAGGCATTTTATACTTTAGGGCAAAGTCAGAAGCAAATTTTCTAAACAACAAGTGTATATCATCTTTTCGCGCACGCAATGGCGGAAGCAGAATTTCAACCGTACTTAAACGATAGTATAAATCTTCTCTGAATTTTCCTTTTTTGATCGCTTCAAACATGTTTACATTGGTTGCTGCGACAATACGTACGTTTGTTTTTTGCACTTTTGATGAACCTACTTTGATGAATTCACCATTTTCTAAGACTCTTAATAAACGGACTTGTGTTGTGAGTGGCAATTCGCCAACTTCATCCAAAAAAATGGTTCCGTTATCGGCAACTTCAAAATAACCGTTTCGAGTTTGTGTTGCACCTGTAAACGCACCTTTTTCGTGTCCAAAAAGTTCACTATCGATTGTGCCTTCTGGAATGGCTCCACAGTTTACAGCAATGTATTTTCCGTGTTTTCGATGCGAAAGTGAATGAATTATTTTAGGAATACTTTCCTTTCCAACTCCACTTTCACCTGTAACCAACACAGAAATATCGGTTGGCGAAACTTGCAAGGCTTTTTCTATAGCACGATTAAGCGCGGCATTGTTTCCAATGATTCCAAAACGTTGTTTGATCGCTTGTATGGATTCCATGTATTTTGAGGTTCTTTTTTTAGTTTATGTATTCAAATGTTTCGTCAATCGTAATCATTGTTCCATCAGAAATGGAAGGCACAGATGTAAATATAGTTCCGTTTCTACTTAAAATTCGCTCACCTGCATCATCATATTGAATGTCTAAAGTGGAACTTCCTTGTTGTGTAGTTACGCTTGTTACATTGTTTGTGCTGTAAATCATGGCTTGCCAATGCTCGTATTGATCATCGTATTCATCATTTAAAATAGAATAGATATACATGTCATTTAACGATAAACGCAACGGATTGGTGGTGTTGTCATGCATATATGTGTATGTGTTTGCATCTTGTCCAGTAATCACAACCGACGTTAAGTTTGTGTTGGCATCGTAGGAAATGTTTTCTGTTTTAATGACGGTTCCGCTTTCCATAGTTTCTCTTTTTATTAGCCTACTTGTGGTTTCATTAAAAGTGAATTTGGTGGTGGAATTGGTTCCCATTCTCATGCGCGTTATTTCGTTGTTTGCATGCGTAAATACGAATGTAAAATTTTCAGAAGCATCTTCTAAATCTTCGTAACGAATTTCATTTATTTTGTTGAGATTGTATTCTACAATCGTTCTATTGATAAGTACGCCATCAACCGAAGTTCGTACTTGTGTTACTCTACTATTTTCATCTCTGATAATGTTACCAACACCATTCACTGTAATTCCTAAAAAGGTAAACATGGTGTTTTGCGATAAAAATTGATTGTTCGCATTAATTACAAAATCGCTTATAAAAGTAGTTTCATCACCTAATCCTGACGAAAAGTTTTTTATATAGTCATAATCAGAAAGCTGCAAAGATCCAGTTGGTTCAGGAGTCGGATCTACAGGTTCCGGATCTACAGGATCGGTTGGTTCTTCTGATGTTGGTTCTGTGTAAATTCCGCCATCATAGGGTTCGTTATCACAAGAGAAACAACAAAAAGCCAGTATAATTGTGGTAAGCAAAACTGTTTTTTTCATTGGTATCGGTTTTAATGTTTTTGCGGTTTATGCTTTCAATTTAATATTGAAATGCTTCTGATTGTGTAATTACTACACCATCACCAAGATCAAAGTTTCCGTCTCTGCTTGTAATATCATCGTTGGCATTGTAGGTTACTGTTAAGTCTACATTGCCATCATTTGTTTCAATTCGAATCCAGTTATTGGTTCCGTGAAAAGTTGCCAACACACTTCCAACTTCACTATCATTTTCGCTATCAAACATTGAGAATAGAAATTGATCGTTGAAAACTGAATTTAACGGATTTGTAAAAGAATCGTATACAAACGTGTTATTTCCTGTATTTGCGCCTGTTACTGTAGAGTTTGTACAGTTTCCATTTACATACGTCAATACTTCTAGTTGTGTGCTTGTAGTTCCATCAAATGATTCTTTAGAAATTAACTGACTGTTAGAGTTGAACGTAAATACTGCCGATTGATTCGCAGCTGCATTTGTGCGTGTTACTGTAGTTCCGCTATATGCAAACGTGTACGTGTAATTTTCAGTACTATCGCCTAAATCTTCGTACGCTATTTGGGTAATATTGTCACCTGTGTACGTAATAGTAGTTCTGCTAGTTACACTTCCACTTTCCATACCTTCTACTTGAACTACTTTTCCATTTCCATCTCTAGTCAATGTGCTTATTGCATTTGTAGTAAAACCTAAAGCAGTTGCTTGAATATTTGCAGATACCACAAGGCCATTATTTACAACAAAGTCTGTATTTGTAATAATTTCTCCAAAAATGGGAACGTTTGAGTTTGTATCTAATGAATAGGCAGAAAGTGCTGAGCCGTTATTGCCGCCATTGTTGTTTCCACCGTTATTATTTCCGCCGTTGTTACCGCCACCAGTATTTCCGCCATTGCTGGAAGATTCTTCTATAACGACATTTGGATCTAAAAGTTCATCATCACAAGAAAAGCAGAAAAAAGCAAAGATTGCTGACGTGATTAATAATGTTTTTTTCATCTGTTTGTTTTTTATTTTTAGTAATTAGGTCAGATGGAATTCACCAATACAAGTTTCGTTTGTTATTGAAAGCTTGTTATGGTTCATTTCATAAGTTGAGTTTTTTTGATTGCTGCAAAACGCGTTTGCAATTAATTATTTACTGATAGTTCAATGGCTTCTCCAATAAGAGTTGCCGAAGTACAATCGGTTATTTTTACATTTACAAAGTCACCTGGTTTGTAGTTTTCTTTAGGAAAAACAACCACCGTATTTTCTGAAGATCTTCCTTTCCAATGTGCATCAGATTTTTTGGAAGTTCCTTCAATAAGCACTTCTTTTATTTTATGCAGTTGCGCTTTTGTATTGTGCGCACTGTGTTTTCGCTGCATTGCAATGATTTCTGCAAGCCTACGTTGTTTTACATCTTCGGGAATATCATCTTCCATTTTTCGGGCAGCCATCGTTCCTGGTCGTTCCGAATATGAAAACATATAACCAAATCCGTATTTTACATATTCCATTAATGATAAGGTGTCTTGGTGATCTTCTTCCGTTTCTGTTGGAAAACCAGCAATCATATCTTGCGAAATTCCACATTCTGGTAGTATTTCACGAATTTTATCAATTAATTGAAAATATTCTTCACGCGTATGCAAACGGTTCATTTCTTTTAAAATACGATTGCTTCCACTTTGTACAGGCAAGTGAATGTGATTGCAAATGTTTTGATGTTTTGCCATGACAAGAAATACATTTTCATGCATGTCTTGCGGATTTGATGTAGAAAATCGAATGCGTAATTTCGGAAATTTTACAGCTACCATATCGAGCAATTTTGCAAAATCGACTGCGGTTGCTTTTTGCATTTCAGACGCTTTTTCAAAATCTTTCTTCAAACCGCCACCGTACCATAAAAAACTGTCTACGTTTTGACCAAGAAGTGTTACTTCTTTGTAATTTTTATCGACTAATTCTTGAATTTCTTCTAAAATCGATTGCGGATCACGGCTTCGTTCACGTCCACGTGTAAAAGGAACCACACAAAACGTACACATATTATCGCAACCTCTAGTGATGGAAACCAATGCGTTAATTCCGTTTGAGTTTAAACGAACAGGTGAAATGTCTCCATAGGTTTCATCTTTCGAAAGCACTACATTTACGGCATTTCGCCCTTCATCAATTTCTTGTACTAAATTTGGTAAATCTTTGTAGGCATCTGGTCCAACAACCATATCTACAATTTTTTCTTCCTCCAAAAATTTGCTTTTTAAGCGTTCTGCCATGCAGCCCAAAACTCCTACTTTCATTTTAGGATTAAGTCTTTTTACTGCATTGTATTTTTCAAGACGTTTGCGCACAGTTTGTTCTGCTTTATCCCGAATAGAACAGGTGTTTACCAATACCAAATCGGCTTCTTCCAAACGATTTGTAGTATTGAATCCTTCTTTTGCTAAAATAGAAGCAACAACTTCGCTATCAGCAAAATTCATCTGACAGCCGTAACTTTCTATATATAACTTTCGTGTATTCTTTGGGTTTTCTGCTAAAACAATACGTTCTCCTTGCTTGCTTTCGTCAATAATCTTCTCCATGTAAATGTAATCTGAACCGTAATTTTTTTATCGAATAAGGTACAAAGATAGAATTATTTCAAAGATAGTGACATAATGACATGTTAAATACGTGCTTTTTCAACGCAACCTTTTTTAGATATCAGTATCTATCGTATATACCAATCACCAAAACAACACATCATGAAACTTAATTATATCTTTTTATGCATTGTAGGTTGTCTGTTTATTTCCTGTTCGGATGATACAGAATATGAATATATAAATATTGCAACGCCAATTACGATTAGTGTAGCAGAAATGCGTGCTTCGGTCGAAGTATTGCCGCCACAAAATATAGTAGAATCTGGAAAAATATATGCATACGAACAATACATTTTTGTCAATGATGTCGATAAAGGTGTGCATGTAATTGATAATAGAAATCCGTTGCAACCAAATATTATAAACTTTATAAAAATTCCATTAAATAGAGATGTTTCTGTAAAAGGAAATTATTTATATGCTGATAGCGGATTGGATGTTGTCGTTTTTGACATCAGTCAGATAGAAAGCATACAACAAGTGGAGCGTTTGGAAAATGTGATTGAAAACCATAGAGATACAGAATATCCTGAGAATGTTAGCTTTTTTAATTGGCCTTCAGATTTGCAAAGTGATGATATTATTATTGGTTGGGATATTACGGTAGAGCGCAGAGAAATTTTGGATGTTGAAACATTTGAAATATCGAATGCTTCAGATGGTTCTACAGGTTCTGGCGGATCGTTGGCACGTTTTAAAATTGTAGACGACTATCTATATGTAGTTGACAGTTACAAAATAAATGTGTTTGATATTCAAAACCTTGATGCGCCAATAAAAGTTAATGAAGAAGGAGTGACTTGGCAAGCAGAAACGATTTTTTATCAAGAAGATAAATTATTTATAGGAACACGAACAGGAATGTATATTTACGACATTACGCAGCCAAGTACACCGCAATATATTTCTGATTTTGATCATGCACGGTTTTGCGATCCTGTAGTAGTTGATGGCGATTATGCGTATGTAACACTTCGTGCAGGCGCAAGTTGTATGGACGGAGACACGCAAATGCTAGACAGCCGATTGGAAATTATCAACATTTCAGACATATACAATCCGCAATTAGAAGAAACATATATTATGGACGAACCCTATGGTTTGGGCGTAAAAGGTGAAAAATTATTCATCTGTGATGGCGCTTCTGGATTAAAAGTCTATAACAAGTCAGATATTTCAAATTTAGAATTATTACAAAACTACAACACAAACACTGCGTATGACGTCATTCCTTTACAGAACAAATTGTTGCTGATTGGCGGCAATACGCTCACACAATATAATTATACAAATACGGGAATTGAATTGATTAGTGAATTTACAATTCAATAATCACACTACTACAACAACTTTTTTACCCTGTATAGTAAAGAGTCTATTTTGAAAAAAATAGGCTCTTTTTTTATTTCTCGGGAACCTTTTTAAAATGGAGCGCGTCTATATAAATAGAACACAAATACAATTACACTATGAAAAAACAATTTGTAAAAATAGCGCTCATAATTTTTGTCGGACTCGTCACTTTTTCGTGTTCCGATTTAGATGATAACGAAGTAATAGGGACTGTAGCATTGGAAAATGTAATTCAAAAAGAATCAGAATTATTTGGTTTAATTGAACGCGTAGCCGAAACAGAAGACGAAGATGAAATTACTTGTATAAAATTTATCTACGCATTTACGATGCTAGAATTTAACGCCGATTTAATGGTGGTAAATGAATATATAGTTTCAAGTGATGCTAACTTTAGTTTTATACTTGAAAACATATCTGAAGGAAATAGTATCGGGATCAACTTTCCTATTCAAAGTATCTTAGAAAGTGGTGAAGAATTCCTAATTCAAAATAAAGATGAACTCAAACAAGCCATTGACGATTGTATAGATGTGCAGCAACAAGAAATTATTGGGCAATGCAATTTATTAGTGCAAGAATGTGTGTGGGTTGTAAGTCATGACGATGAAACCGAAGATGCGTATGAAAATTCCGTATTTGATGTCGCTGACAGCGGAACGTTTCAATTTTACAACAATGGCGAACTGCATGAAGGAACTTGGATTTTTTACTTTATAGAATACGAATTACACGCAAATGTTACGTTTGAAGAAGAAGGAACAACCGCAGATGACTGGAATTTTGATTGGAAGGTTGAAAATTTTTCCAGCGAAATGATGCAATTCACCAACGATGATATTAGTTTTACATTAACAAACGAATGCGAAGAAGAAAATTACTGTACACAACTCATCTTCTCGGAATGTGAAGGTGTTGATGGTTCGGAAATTTCAGAATTTATATTCGAAAATTACATACCTTGTATTTTGCAAATTGAAGATTTAGAAGCATTAACAGACGACGACAGCATTGCATTCTATGAAACACAAATGGACGCAGATGCTGAGGTTAATCCGCTTTCGCAAACATCCTATCAAAATACAACACAAGACCAAACCATTTTTGTGCGTATATATTATGGAACAAGTGACGAATTTTTCATCATTCCGATAACAATCAGATCGACAACTTGCTAAAAACAATTCAAATACAAAACAACCAAATAGGGCAAACGTTTTTGGAAAACGCAAACGAAGCAACATATAACATTAGGGCATTAACCAAAGGCGATGAGCGTGCGCAAAAAGCAGTTTATGAAACCTTTGCGCCCAAAATGTTAGCGGCGTGCTGCAACTTTATTTCCGATAAAACTTTGGCGGAAGAAGTAATGCACAATGGTTTTGTAAAAGTGTTTTTCAACATAAAAAAATATAAAAACGAAGGAAGTTTTGAAGGTTGGATCCGTAAAATCATGATCCGAGAAAGCTTATCATTTCTGCGGAAGAAAAAATTTATCATCGCATCGCAAAGTGACGTGATCTTAGAAAAACAAAAAACCTATCAAAAACCAGTAGAAGAAGTTTCGGAAATTCAACGACTCATTGAGCAACTTCCAATAGAATTTAAGTTAGTATTCAATCTATATGCAATAGAAGGATATTCGCACAAAGAAATATCTGAACTATTAAAAATACCAGAAACAACTTCAAAAACACGCTTATTTAGAGCGCGAAAACTGTTAAAAGAACAATTGCAAACCATAAAAAAGGCTCATGGAAGATTTTGATTACATAGATGCGCTTGCTAAAACAGCGCTTTCCGATCGTACAGCGAAACCTTCTGCGGATGGCTGGAATGTGGTGCAACAAAAAATGAAGCGTAAAAAACGCAAACGACTCATTATATATATTGTCTTACTGGCGCTATTTTGCTCGTTAGGAATATATGTTGGCGTAAATTCTGAAACAACTATTGATGCAAATGCAATTTCAAATTCGAACAAAAATATAGAGCAATTAAATTCAACCAAAAATAAAAATACAGAAACCAACGCAAATTCAGTTTCGAGTTTAAACTCAAACTCAAACTCAAACTCAAACTCAAACTCAACTTCAAGTTCAAGTTCAAGTTCAACTTCAATCGTGAATGATGCCAGTCAAGCTGGAACGAACACTTCAGTGATGCAATCGGAATCGCAAACAAAAAATCAGCGCCAAACTACTAACAACATGCGTGGAGCTAAAAATGGTATTGTACAAACGCAGACTGGTGTCAATTCACGATTTAATAGTACAAAAAGAAAGGCTTCAGTGAATGTTTTAAATATGTCGACAAAATCCAATAAGGAAAATAAATTTGGAAGTAAAAGGGATGTGATATATGCAGAAGGAGAAGAAATATTCTACTTAAACGCAGCAGGATTAAAAATAAATCCTTGGAAATTGGTAACGCCAGACAGGCTTAAAAAGAAGCGAAAAAAGAAGAAACAATCTAAAAAAGTAAAGGAAGCCTATGGCAACCTTGATCTCATGGTAGGTTTCAATGGTTTTGTAAAGTCAAACGATTATAAATTAGTTGGCTCCTATGTATTTGAGTTGTCATATGCGAAAGAAAAAAAGTTAAAAAACAACTATGAGTTTAACTACGGAGGAGCATTGCAATTCAGAAATTTACGTTTCAAAAAGGATTCATTAAGCTTCAATAGAGGGGAATTAAGTTTAAACGCGCACTCGAGCCTCGAAAAACGCTATGGAAACTTTGGAGTAGAAGCTGGAGTATATACTGGATATGAGTTGTATTCGCCCAACAATGACTTTTTTAGTGAAAAAAACATCAATTTATTTGAGCGAAAAATTAATTATGGTCTTTTCTCTATTTTACACTATAAAAAAGTTGGATTGGTTTTCAAATATGAATTCTCACCATACATAAATTACCTCGGAGAAAAGAAATTTGGAGCATTTACTATAGGTGTAAAATATGATTTTTGAAGTAGCAAAAAGTAAAATAGTACAGATGTTAAAAAACTGGAAACATAAAAAAAAGTGCCCGTTTTTAAAAAATCTACCTACTTTTGTACTTTGAAAAAATAATATATGGCAAAGAATCTGGTAATTGTTGAGTCACCTGCAAAGGCAAAAACGATTGAAAAATTTCTTGGAAAAGATTACAAAGTAGAATCAAGTTTTGGTCACATTGCGGATTTACCTTCCAAAGAATTAGGTGTAAATGTTGATGGCGATTTTGAGCCTGAATATATTGTCTCTGACGATAAAAAAGCAGTAGTAAAAAAATTAAAAGACTTAGCGAAGAAAGCAGAAATTGTTTGGCTCGCTAGTGATGAGGATCGCGAAGGAGAAGCAATTGCATGGCATTTAGCAGAAACATTAAAGCTTACGCCAGAACGTACAAAACGAATTGTATTTCACGAAATTACCAAAACGGCAATCTTAAAAGCTATTGACAATCCAAGAGATATAGATTACAACTTAGTAAACGCACAACAAGCACGTAGAATCTTAGACAGATTGGTAGGATACGAGTTGTCGCCAGTACTTTGGAGAAAAGTAAAAGGCGGATTGTCTGCCGGACGTGTACAATCGGTTTCAGTACGTTTAATCGTAGAACGCGAACGTAGCATTCAAGACTTTAAACCACAAGTATCTTTCAAAGTTGCAGCTGAATTCTTAAACTCAAAAGGGAAAAAATTCAAAGCAAGACTCAATAAAACATTTCCAACGCATCAAGAAGCAAAAGATTTCTTAGCTAAAAATGTAGGTGCCGATTTTAAAATTGCAAACTTAGAAACCAAGCCAGCAAAAAAATCGCCAGCCGCACCATTTACCACATCAACACTACAACAAGAAGCATCGCGAAAGCTATATTTCTCAGTAAGTAAAACAATGACCTTAGCGCAACGCTTGTACGAAGCAGGTTATATTACGTATATGAGAACGGATAGTGTGAATCTTTCTAACGACGCAAAAACTGCGGCGCAGGAAGAAATCATTCGTTCGTACGGTGAAGAATACAGTCACCCAAGAAACTACAAAAGCAAAGCAAAAGGTGCACAAGAAGCGCATGAGGCTATTCGTCCGACCAACATGGAAAACCATTCGGTTGATGCAGAATACGATCAAGTGCGTTTATATGAATTAATTTGGAAACGTACACTAGCTTCACAAATGAGTGATGCAAAACTAGAACGTACCAATGTAAAAATAGAAGCCAATACACATGGCGAACGTTTTACAGCAAACGGAGAAGTATTAAAGTTTGAAGGTTTCCTAAAAGTATACCTTGAAGGAAAAGATGATGACGATGAAGAACAAGATGGAATGTTGCCAGCATTATTTGTGGGAGAACAACTTGCAAACGAATTCATCTCCGCAACACAACGGTATACAAAAGCACCATACCGATTTACGGAAGCTTCTTTAGTAAAACAATTGGAAGAGTTAGGAATTGGACGACCATCTACATATGCGCCAACAATTTCTACCATTCAAAACAGAGGATACGTCGAAAAAGGTACGGTTGAAGGTGTAGAAAGACAATACGAGCAACTTACCTTAAAAGGAGATAAAATCATAGAAAAAGAACTCACTGAAAAAGTAGGTTCGGACAAAGGGAAATTAGTGCCAACCGATATTGGAATGATTGTAAATGATTTCTTGGTGAAAAATTTCGCTTCAATTCTTGATTATAACTTTACTGCAAAAGTAGAGCAAGACTTTGATGACATTGCTTCTGGAAACGAAGAATGGAAAGTAATGATGAAAAGTTTCTACAAGGACTTTCATCCAAAAGTAGAAGATGTAAAAGAAAATGCTGAACGTGAATCTGGCGAACGTATCTTAGGAAAAGATCCGGAAACGGGAAAACAAGTCAGCGTGCGTTTAGGAAAGTTTGGGCCAATGGTGCAAATTGGAACGGTAGACGATGAAGAAAAGCCTAAATTTGCTAGTTTAAGCCCAGATCAGCAATTAAATACCATTACCTACGAACAAGCTATGGATTTATTCCAATTGCCAAAAGCACTTGGAGAATACAAAGGTGAAACTGTTGAGGTAAATAACGGTCGTTACGGTCCGTATGTGAAATTTGGTAAAAAATTCATTTCCTTAGACAAAGGAGAAGATCCGCTAAGTGTGGAAATGGACAGAGCAATGGAGTTAATTGTAGCACGTGAAAAAGCAGATGCGCCAATTGCACAATACGAAACACATAATGTTACCAAAGGAGTTGGGCGTTTTGGTCCTTTCTTAAAATGGAACGGAATCTTTATCAATGTCAATAAAAAATATGATTTTGATAATCTTTCTCAGGCAGATATTGAAGAACTCATCGAAGACAAAAAACAAAAAGAACGCGATAAAGTAATTCATAACTGGGAAGAAGAAGGTATTCGTGTCGAAAAAGCACGATGGGGAAGAAGTAACATTCTCAAAGGAAAAATAAAAATAGAACTTCCAAAAACGGTCGATGCAACAAAATTGACTTTAGAAGAAGTTCAAAAAATGATTGAAGCAAAAGCTCCAAAGAAAAAAACCAAAGCAAAGGCAAAAGCGAAACCAAAAGCTAAAAAATAATGGAGTTTGAGTTTTTATCGCCTGTCAATGATTTATTGGTGGCGCATACTGAATTATTATCGCCACATGCATTGGGAAACCAAATAGACATTCACACGTCCAAAAAAGGGCTTCCAGAATCGATTGCAGTAGCAAAATTTGCAATTATCGCAGTGCTTGAAAATCGAAGCGATATCAATTATTTGGGCGAAAGTTTAGATTTGTTAGAAATTCGAAAAGCGTTATACAGTCTCTATCCAGGAAACTGGAGTCATAAAATGGTAGACTTAGGAAATCTTCAAAAAGGAGATACCGTTGAGGATACCTATGCGGCACTCAAAAGAATCATGGAGTCGTTAATAAAAAAAGACATCATTCCTGTTATTTTAGGAGGAAGTCAAGATTTAATGTATGCCATGTACCGTGCGTACGACAATTTAGAGCAAACGGTTAATATTGTAAATGTAGATAGTAAATTTGATTTTGGTGCCATAACAAACTCGATGAGTAACCATTCGTATATGGGAAAAATAATCACCGAGGCGCCACATAATTTATTTAATTATAGTAATATTGGATACCAAACCTATTTCAATTCGCAAGAAGAAATAGACTTAATGCAAAAACTATTCTTTGATGCATATCGTTTAGGGAATGTTTCAAATGACATAAGCATTGTAGAACCGATTACACGTGATGCCGATATTGTCGGAATTGATTTATCTGCGGTAAAAGCCTCAGAAGTAAGTGGAAATCAAAATACGTCGCCAAATGGTTTGGATGGAAAAGAAATATGTGCAATTAGCCGTTACGCGGGAATAAGTGATAAAGTATCTTCGTTTGGAGTTTTTGAATACCGAAATTCCAAAGATGAAGAAATTACCGCGATGTTAGTAGCGCAAATGATTTGGTATTTCATTGAAGGAGTCAATTATCGTGTAAAAGACTATCCATTTACATCAAAAGACGACTATTTAAAGTATATAGTGCCAAATGATGTAGAAGAAATGATTTTTTACAAGAGTAATAAAACTGAAAGATGGTGGATAGAAATACCATTTATTTCAAGTTTGAATAATAAATTAAAAAGACATACGTTATTACCTTGCACACACCAAGATTATTTGAATGCATGCAATCAAATTATCCCTGAAAGATGGTGGATGGCGTATAAAAAGAGTATAAATTAATTAAGCGTGTTAACAAAACCTTAAATTGATATTTAAAAAAAGCGATTTAAAACCATTAGTTTTTAGAATAAAAAATTGTTTTTTTAAAAATAAATAGATAGGTTTACGCCCTTAAAATCTATAAAAAACGTATTAACCTCAATAATTCCGTATGAAAAAGATTGTTGTATTAACAGCCGTTTTAGCATTTCTTTATAGCTGTGGTTCTAAAGACAGAGGTGAGCTAGTCGGTGTCAAAGGTAAAAAATGGCACCCTGAAAAACCTTATGGTATGTCGCTAGTTCCCGGTGGTTCCTTTATTATGGGTAAGTCAGATGATGACATTGCTCAGACTAAAAACGCACCAACTAAAACAGTAACAGTTCCATCGTTCTATATGGATGAAACTGAAATTACGAATAGTGAATATAGAGAATTTGTGTACTGGGTTCGTGATTCTACCATTAGAACTAAACTGGCAATTCTTGCCGATGAAGAAGGTAAAACTGATCCTGACGAAGATGGAATTGCAAAATACATTTTTAAAGATGCCGACACAACGGACATGACTGCTTGGCAAAAGTATAACATAGATAACTATGCAGGAATGGGACCTACTGGATACGAAGGTAGACGCCTAAACCAAGATGTAGATTTAATTTGGGATTACTCTGAAATTCCAGATGAATTCTATGCGGAAGTAATGGACTCTATGTTAATTCCTGAAGCAGAATCATACAATGGACAGCGTACAATCGATTGGACAAAAGTGCGTTTCCAATATACATGGATGGATATTCAAGCTGCAGCCAAGAACAAAGGGATGAAGCGTACAAAATTCATCAAAAGAGAAAACTTAGAAATCTATCCAGATACTACAGTATGGATTAGAGACTTTGAATACTCATACAATGAGCCAATGCATAACGATTACTTTTGGCACGATGCATACAATCAATATCCAGTAGTAGGAGTTACTTGGAAACAAGCAAAAGCATTTTGTGAGTGGAGAACACTTAAAAAGAATATCTACAGAAAAGAAAGAAAGCGTCACCAAATCAATAAATTCAGATTACCATCTGAAGCAGAGTGGGAATACGCAGCAAGAGGTGGACTCGAAGGAGCAACGTATCCTTGGGGAGGACCTTACACAATGAACGACAGAGGTTGTTTCTTGGCAAACTTCAAGCCATTACGAGGGAACTATGCAGCAGATCAAGCGTTATATACGGTTGAAGGAGATGCATTTGAACCAAACGACTTCAATCTTTACAACATGGCAGGAAATGTAGCAGAATGGACGGCGTCATCGTATGACCCAAGTTCATACGAATACATGTCTACAATGAGTCCAAATGTAAATGATACACTAAACACACGTAAAGTTATTCGTGGAGGATCATGGAAAGATGTTGAGTACTTCTTACAAGTAAGTACAAGAGACTACGAGTACAAAGATTCAGCAAGAAGTTACATTGGTTTCAGAACGGTACAAAGCTACATGGGAACTGACGTAATTGGAACAGGCAAACAATAAAAAAAACAATCCTAATACTAAAAATAAACCTTACCAAGGTTAACCCGAACACTTAAATTTATTAACTAAACACTAAACTAAAAATTAGATTATTATGGCAAAGAATGGCAAGATCACGCTTACGAACATGGTATATGGACTTGGAGCGGCAATTGTAATTGTAGGAGCATTATTTAAAATTCAACACTGGCCTTACGCAAGTGAAATCCTAACACTTGGAATGATTGTAGAAGCACTAGTATTTACATATTCAGCCTTTGAAAGACAAACATCTGAACTAGATTGGTCATTAGTATATCCTGAATTATCAGGAGGATCTGCTAAGGCGAAAGCTAAAAAACAAGAAGCAACAGATGCAGAAGGATTATTAACAAAAAAAATAGATATCCTATTAAAAGACGCAAGAAGAGATGGCGAATTAATGAGTAGCTTAGGAGAAAGTATTCGTAGTTTCGAAGGAGCTGCAAAAGGAATCTCTCCAACAGTTGATGCAATTTCTTCTACTAAAAAGTACGGAGAACAAATGTCTTTAGCTGCAGCACAAATGGAATCTTTAAATAGCCTTTATAAAGTACAGATGGATAGCGCAAATCGTCAAGCAGCAATCAACGAAGAAGCTGTAGAGAACGCTGCGAAGTTAAAAGATCAAATGCAATCATTAGCATCTAACTTATCATCATTAAATGGTGTATATGGAGGAATGTTATCTGCAATGAACAAAAACTAATTAGTATTTATTACTTAATTCAACAAAAATTAACAAAAAAAACTAATTAGAAATGGCAGGAGGAAAAGCATCTGCAAGGCAGAAAATGATTAACCTGATGTACTTAGTATTTATTGCAATGATGGCAATGAATATGTCAAAAGAAGTACTATCAGCTTTCGGATTAATGGATACTAAGTTTGAAAGAGCAAACTTAGCAACAAGTGAAAGAAACACAGCACTATTAGATGACTTACAGAAAAAAGGTGACGAAAAGCCAGAGGAATTTATGATTCCAGCGGCAAAAGCCAAAGAAGTAAGTATAGCATCTGAAGAATTCTACAATTATTTAGCAGGATTAAAGAAAAAGTTATTAGAAAAAGGAAAGTATGAAGTAGATAAAGAAACTAATTTGCTTCCTTTTGAAGAAATGGATAAAACCGATATCTTAGATGTAGCTTGGTTTACAGGTGACGGACTTACCAAAGAAGGTAAAGAAGTAATGGCTAAAGTTGAAGCATACAAAACTAGAGTTAGAGAAATTTTAGGAGCAGATATCAAGTATACAAAAGCTTTAGAAAGCTTTGAAGAATTATTCAGTACAGGTAAAGTAACTAATAAAGATGGTAAAGAAATCGATTGGTTAAATTATAACTTCCAAGGTTTTCCAGCAATTGCATCATATACAAAGTTAACAGCTATGCAAAATGATGTAAAAGTAACGGAAGCTAATATGATGAACTTATTCTTAGGAAACGTACTAACAGACGCAGTATCACTAAACAAATACCAAGCAATTATACTTTCTGAAAAATCAGCTTTTTTCGCGGGTGAAAAATTCCAAGGAAAAGTAGTTATAGGAAAATATGCGAAAGTACCACCAACAAAATTAGTAGTTCAAGGAAAAGAAATCAACTTGAGTGAAGCTATTGATCCAACTGGAGCAGCAACACTAGACTTCAATGTTGGAAATGTTGGAGAACATGATATTGAAGGTAAATTTACTTTCACAGAAGATGGTAAGCCACTTGAAATTCCAATCAAAGGAAACTATGTAGTAGTACCACGTCCAAACTCAGCTACAATTTCTGCTGATAAAATGAACGTAGTATACCGTGGTGTTGTAAACCCAATGACAATTTCTTTTGCAGGTGTATCTGATAACAAAGTTGTTGCCAATGCGCCAGGATTAAGCAAAGTTGGAAA
>NZ_JBGCDL010000373.1:0-4654 GCF_045105435.1 Kordia sp.
AGCGAACAGTCACTTTTTCATATCCGAAAATCATATTTAACATTGATTTGAGTACGTTTTACGAACTCAGAAATAGGATAAGTATGTCCAATTATCACAACACATTTTAAACAAATATTTTTATGAAAAAATCAATTTTACAATCATCTCAAAACAACTTAAATAAAAGTGAAAAATGTTTCATTGCTTTAAAATCTTAAGCCCTTTCACAGTAAAAATATATGACTAATGAGCGATTTAAGATATTTAATAGATTACCTAGCGGAAGAAAATAAGACAAATGTTACTATTCCAAGAAAAAAATATGTGCGATTTGATGCTAATTTAATACGTAGTGATTTTTTATATCAAGCAGATGGAAATTCAATTTTCACGGCTATAAAAGACACTTATTTAATTTCTGTGGCGCTAGCATCAAGCCAAAGTTTATGGTATAGAGAAACCACGGACGATTATGTTTATTATATTAAAAAGATAATAAACAATAACGGAACTACCACAGAAGAGTTTCATGTGCTTAATAGCGCCTATTTTGATAATCCTGAATGCATTTCTCTTGATGAAATTAATGATTTGTCAGAGATTCCATTATCATACAATCAATTTGAATACATCACGGATACTAATACATTGTATCTTGTATTTGAAGAATTAGATATGGTTTTTCTAGATGGAAGAAACAATAACTTCTATTACACAAGAGCTTCTTTAGCGGCAATTGAGAATGGAGAATATGATTTAAACTACAAGGATAGTTTAGGACTATATGATGATGTTTGGGACAATCTTGCGAGAAACCATTCTGAAAAAACGTTAAATAGAAATCAAAGAAAAGTTACACTAGATTTTAATGAAACAATTACGGAAGGTAGTGTATTTAAGTTTCCAATAATCAGTCATGTTAGTAGTACAACAGGAAGAGTTACATTAGATTATAATTTTGATAATGGAGAGCCAATTATTCATTCTAAAATCATCAATACAAATTATGCCTTTAGAATAGAGTTCAAATCCTTTCAAGCATTTTTATCATTCTGCAATCAAGTCTACTTTTCAAAAGGTGCAACATTTGATTTAAAAATCTACCCAAAAGTAGAAAAGCGATTTTATGAAAAATACCATGAAATCGTTAGTGACTTAATAAGAGAGTCAAAAAGAAGTTCGAGACCATTAGCAAATTTGATAGATATTGTATGGTTTTTACCACAAACATATCTCCAATCAAGTGCTCGATTTTTACCACTTCTTTGGGATTTAATGATCGAAATTCTAGAAGAAGATGATGTAAATAACCGCGGTTTAAATAAAGAAGATTTAGTTTCGTATATCATTATAAACATGAGTAAGATACTTTCTCCAGATCAATTTCTTAACCAATTTTTACTAACTATTGTCAACAAAAAAGATACGCCTTTCAAAAAATTATTTGAAGAACTACAAACTGATGACTTTAAGACATTTGTAAATGTATTTTGGAGTGTGTGGAGTCAATCTTCATATGCTAGTTTTGATCCTAAAAAGAATCCTGTACTTTCTGAAAATGAAGAAGATACTGCTCCTTTAGTGCTTCCGTATACAATAGACTCAACTTTAGGGTTCTATCATTCCAATGCTAAGATTAAATTCGCAAATGATCAAACAAGTATTGATGTAGCTTTAAGTGTAAATACTGGAAAAACAGTAACCTATGGTAAGAGACGAAGGGATCAAATAACGGTAAATGTTTATAATCATTATAAGTATAACTATCATGTTTTTCATCCAGTCGCTATTATAAATGAAAAAGCACCTAAATTTTTATACGATACAAATGAAGGGCAACAATTTACAGTACTTCCTGCTTTTGTATTATTAGCAAACGAGGAAAGCGCTTTTTGGAAAAATATTCAAACAGGCGGAGAATACTTAATAGATATTGTAACCACATTTTCTGGAGTTGGGAACTTGGCTAAGTTTAGGCATTTAAAGAGTATTGCTAAATTAGGACATAAATTAACCTTAGCTCAAAAAGCTAAAAAAGCAGTTACAGGAGTCGCTGCGTTTGTTGAAATATCAAGTGGAACCATCAATGCTTTATTAAAACTTACTGGAGTAAATGATACCGAATTTGGGCAAAATGTAAGTGAGGTTCTTTTTTACTTGGAGTTATTTGCCTTGGGCGGTGAAATTACCAATTTTATAGGTAAAAGATTAGCAAAAGCTTCGAAAGCATTGTTGGATCATCCGAATTTTGAAAAGTATCTGAATAAGATTGAAATTGATGAAATAACTCGTATTCGATTTGTGGATGAATTAAAACAGATTTTTAAAGAATATATTGAAAACATATCAATGCTAAGGATTATTCCTGATATTACGAGTGCATCAGAGAAAGCATTATTAAAAAAACTAAAAAAACTATTCTACAAGACATATAAAATACAATTATTAAAATATCAATCTATTGAAAAAGTTATCAAAAAATGGAAAGAAATTGCAGAACTTAATGCCTTAAGTAAAATCGAAATAAATGAATTATTATCTTTAAGAAAACTGCATAAATTTGCTTATAATAAAAATGCAGCATCATTTGTTTTTAAATTAAAAATTAATGGTGAAGTTGTCAATTTTGAATTGAAAGCCCTAGCAGGAAAAAAGATTAGCTCAAATGAGTTAGTAACTTCTGCAAATAAAAATAATCTAATGGAGCATTTAGGCTTCGATGAAATAAAGGACTTAATAGACCATTTTAAAGCTTATAATGATGAGGGTAAACTTATCAACCGTTTTTTTGATAGTGAAGTCAAAGTTTTAGATACTTTTGATGATGCAGTGAAGAGGCTTGAAACTAAATATGGAGCTGAGCAAGTTGAAGTTTTAGGAATGGAAGTAAAAACACTCTATGAGCCATGTGCATCTTGTAAAAAACAAATAATATTAAGACAACAGATTTACAAAATGAAAGAAGTTAAAGTAAAAGCTGCATGGAATGTTAAAGAGGGTAAGTTTGCGCAAGGCAATAAAGATTTAATAGAGATGAATCTCATAAAATAATAACATGGAAATAATATATTTAAGAAAACTGTTAGAGAACTCTACAATTGGTAAATCTACTATAAGAGGAGTCAGTGAAGAAAAAATAGTGTCAGTTGAAGAGAAATTTGATATTCGATTTCCTGTGGTATATCGTGAATTTTTACATCTAGCTGGAGCGTATTGTGGTGCGTTACCTTTGTACGACACAGCTAGTTTAGAAGAATTATCTTCTGATTGGCATCAAGAAATCATGAAAGAAACAATGACAGAATATGGTACAGTGTTAGACAGACCTTTTTGGTTGTATGCTGAAAGCAATGGGTGTGAGCAATTTGCCTTTTTCTATTTAGATGATGGTGATGACCCATATATATACAGAGTAGATTATGATTATCAAAATGATGAAAAGCAAACCGTTACAAAATCTGAATTTACATTTAGTCAAGTAATTGACAAAGCAATTGATAGAGCATACGATATTACAGAACGTGGAATATGGTAATATAAATTATCCAGCAATTGAAAAATTAGGTCATACAATCAACTATATTTTTTTTTACTTTACAGTTATTCTAAAACTTACACAACTTGGGTGAACGTAGAAGATATGAAAATCAATTTTTATTTAAGCCTATTAAAGTTTTAAGCCTGATTAAATACGTTTAAAAAAATTAAATATGAAAAAATTAGAATTAATAAAAGAATTAGTTGACTATATCAGTTATAGTAAAGAGCCTATTACTATTAAATATTTAAAAAAGGCGGAAGAAGAATTTGGAGAAGATATATTGCTCAGTTTGATTCGGTCTATTTTAAGATGGCAAAAAAGAATGATTAATTACCAACCTCTAAGAAATGTTCATTATGACAATATAAAAAAAGCGTATCCACTAGATGAAATAAAACTGGAGCTTTTCACAAAATTATTTAAATATTGTCTCGAATTATCGGAACTATTCATCATTGAAAATAGTGTAATGATGTACAACCCAACTTTAACAGAAGAAGAAAAAACAAAATTAATGGTTTTAAGTGACGAAAATATTATTGATCACAAGATTAGAATTACTCGAAAAAGACCTTGGAGAAAATGACAAATTTAAAATAGCACTAAAAAATAATTTTATTATTGATATTTTAAAATCGATTTAGTCATAAATTAAAAAATATGCTCACAGAAAACGAAATGCTAGGACAGTTGAAGATTTTATGTTAGATTTAGTTCATGAAGGTACTCACACATTAGATGAATTGGAAGTAACACATTTAATTAGAAATAAAGGTTATGGTCTTAATGAAGCAAGCTATAAGCTAGGTAATAACTAGGCATGGGAAAAGCGAACCTATTTTGCTGAGCGTACTTTTGAGCTATCGGCATTTGTAAGGCTAATCCAGAAGTAGAAACCATAGAAGAACTCATTAAGCATATAGAAAAGCATTACCCAATAGCACATTAAAACTTATTTAATACATTTGAAAAAATTAGAATTAATAAAAGAATTAGTTGACTATATCAGTTATAGTAAAGAGACTAATACTATTAAATATTTAAAAAAGGCGGAAGAAGAATTTGGAGAAGATATATTGCTCAGTTTGATTCGGTCTATTTTAAGATGGCAAAAAAGAATGATTAATTACC
>NZ_JBGCDL010000374.1:0-6629 GCF_045105435.1 Kordia sp.
CTTTTTCATAATTTCTTTTTTTTTAATTTCTTGGACAATTACAATCTGTTACTGTAACATCACACCAACATGAACCTGCTAACCCTGTACATAATGCAGATCTATTTCCTCCTTTTACGGCTGAATTGTCCAAATTAGAGATCGATTTTTTTCTTAATTGTAAACTTTTTAAACTTTGTTTTTTCATAACTTTTTTGTTTTGGTTTCTTTTTCATTACAAAAATAATTCAACCAAAAAATAGCTAAGTACGGTTTCACCCTACTTAACTATAAATTAAGAAGTTACACCATAATTTGTTAAAATTTCATAAAAGGGAATTGCGCCTGCAGCTGCGCCATCTTAGTTTGAAGGTTTGCTAAGAGTTGTTGATGTTGCACTGAATTTGGATTGAACGGTTTATGCGCCAATCCTTTTTGAATAGCTTCAACAGTGTTCATCGTTTGTTCACTTTCGTGGGAAATCCAAGCGTATTGAAATTTCTCCCAAATGTAATCGACAGCAATTTTGTTAGGATGAATCATGTCTGCTGCGTAAAAACGATAATCGCGTAATTCGTCCATCATTAATTCATACGAAGGAAAGTAATGCACCAAATGTCGCTTTGATATGTGTTGATGAATCCCTGCTACTAAATGCGCTTTGCTACGTTGATTTTCTACAAAACCATCTTTTGTATGCCGAACTGGAGAAACTGTAAATAATACGGTGATTTTCGGATTGATATTTTTCAGCAATACAATACAATTTTCAACACTTGCAGCAACTTCATCAACTGATAAGATTTCTTTTAAGAATTGCTTTTGCGGTACTTTATGGCAATTCGCGACAAGCATATCGGTTTCAATATGACGGTACGTCCAGGCAGTTCCTAAGGTGATAATAATGTGTGAAGCAGTAAGGATGTATTTGTACGTTTCCGCCACAGCGGTATTTAAGTTTTGCAGTAACACATTTTTATCTGCGTTACTCAATTCAGAATGTGCTTCAAAACAATGCCAACGTTCGTTTGCAAAGAAAATATCCGCTTCTGTATATTTTTCTTGATTGATCGCTTTTAGAATAACATTTTCAATCGCTTTGGGATGAAATAGAATTCCCAACGGGTTTTGAAACGTTTTGAATTTATAATATGCCAACTTTTTTCCAATATGTTCCGAAAAACAAGAACCCAATAAACATATTTTTGAGTTATAGTTTATTGGGTTGTATGCTTCCTTTACAAACGGAATGTTGGTTTGCAACAACATATTTATTGCTTTTCTTTTGCTTCCGCAGCGCGCTTGGCGATGTGATACATTAAATTAAGTCGGTTTTTCATTCCTTGTGTAAAACCAACAATTTGTTTGCTTTCATAGGTTACGCCTTTACGTGCTTCCATTTTTAGAATTGCATCACTTGTAGCTCTGTCTAATTTTCCTTTTTCAACGATATCATACGGATTCAATAGTTTAAGATAAATTAATTTGGTTTGAAAATCATTCACAACTTTAAGTGTTGGTTTTTCTAACTTATACCATTGTCCTTTTTGTTTTGGCATTACACACCAAATGTACACGTCTTCTTTTTTATCTTTTTCTTTTTCTTTCTCTTGGGCAAGCATTGGTATTGCAAAAAACAACGCCAATACGATGATATACATTTTTTTCATTAGGCTATTATATATGGGTTATTATTAATTATTTTACGTATTCTTTAACGCGTTCGATTGCTTTTGGAATTCCGCCTGGATTTTTTCCTCCAGCAGTAGCAAAAAATGGTTGTCCGCCGCCGCCGCCATGAATTAGTTTTCCTAATTCGCGCACTACTTTCCCAGCATCATATCCACGTTCAGCAACTAATTCTTTTGAAATGTAGCAAGTTAACATTACTTTATTTTCTCCCGCTGTTGCAAAGAATAAAAATAAGTTTTTTAGTTCACCTCCAAGTTCAAAAGCTAAATTTTTGATTCCATTTTGGTCTAAATCTACTTGTTTTGCTAAAAACTGAACTCCATTTATTTCTTCTAGTTCATTTTTAAGATCGCCTTTTAAGTTTTTAGCTTTGTCTTTTAGTAAATTTTCAATCTGCTTCTTCAACTTCGAATTTTCATCTTTTAAATCCGTTACAGCTTTTACCGCATCTTTCGGATTGTTTAAAACATCTTTAATTTCGTAGTATGCTCTGTTGTTTTCAAAATAGAATTCTCTGGTAGCATCAAAAGTAATTGCTTCTATTCTACGAATTCCTGCTGCCACAGCTCCTTCCGATTTTATTTTAAAATGCCAAATATCAGCTGTATTCTGCACATGTGTTCCTCCACATAATTCTATGGATTGTCCAAAACGTATAGAACGTACCGTATCACCATACTTTTCACCAAATAATGCCATTGCTCCATCTGCGGTAGCTTCTGCTAATGGTTGGTTTCGTTTTTCTATTAATGGCAACTTCCCTTCAATACGTGCATTTACAAAATCTTCTACATCACGTAATTCTTCTACCGATAGTTTTGAAAAGTGTGAAAAATCGAAACGTAAATATTTAGAATGCACAGCCGAACCTTTTTGCTCTACATGTGTTCCTAAAATTTCGCGTAACGCTTGGTGTAATAAATGCGTTGCCGTATGGTTTGCTGCTGTACGACTTCGTTGTTTTGCATCGACAACTGCTTTAAAAGTAACATCTAACTTTTTTGGCAATGTTTTCGTAATATGAACAATGAGGTTGTTTTCCTTTTTTGTATCAATAATGTATACAATGTCATTGTCTTGCGTTTGCAAGTATCCTTTGTCACCAACTTGTCCTCCACCCTCTGGATAAAAAGGTGTTAGATTGAATATCAATTGATATTGCACACCTTCTTTTTGGGTTTCTATTTTACGGTATTTCGTTAATTTTACATCAACTTCAAGTGTATCATATCCAACAAATTCTTCGTCATCATCTTCTAATACAACAACCCAATCATCTGCTTGAATTGCAGTTGCTTTTCGTCCATCTTCTTTTCGGTCCCCTAGAAGTTTATTAAATTCATCGTGATTATATGTTAAATTATTTTCTTTCAGAATCAACTCGGTTAAATCTTCTGGAAAGCCATACGTATCTTTTAATTCAAATACTTTTTTCCCAGAAACTACTTTGCCATTTACATTTTTTATCACACGATCTAGTAAAACTAAACCTTGATCCAAAGTACGTAAGAATGATTGTTCTTCTTCTTTTATTACATTCTGAATGAGTTGCTTTTGCTCTTTTAGTTCAGGAAATGCTTTCCCCATTTTTTTATCTAATACATCTACCAAACGATAAATAAATGGTTCTTTTTTGTTTAAAAATGTAAATCCGTAACGAACTGCTCTACGCAAAATTCTACGAATTACATATCCTGCACCAGTATTGCTTGGCAATTGTCCGTCAGCAATAGAGAAAGATACTGCACGCACGTGATCGGCAATGACACGAATAGCCACATCTGCTTTTTCATCGTTTCCGTATTCTACATTCGTAATGGTTTCAATTTCTCTTATAATTGGTGTAAAAACGTCTGTATCATAGTTTGATTTTACATCTTGTAATACCATACACAAACGCTCAAATCCCATTCCTGTATCTACATGTTGCGCAGGTAATTTTTCTAACGATTTGTCAGCTTTACGATTGTATTGCATGAATACCAAGTTCCAGATTTCCACTACGTGTGGATGATCCATGTTTACTAAATTGGCACCTGACGTTTTCGCTTTTTCTTCATCAGAACGAATGTCTACATGAATTTCAGAACACGGCCCACAAGGTCCTTGACTACCCATTTCCCAGAAATTGTCTGCTTTATTTCCCATCAAAATACGATCTTCTGGAATAATTTCTTTCCATAAATCGTATGCTTCTTGATCGAGTTTCAATCCATCTTCATCGCTTCCTTCAAAAACAGTGACATATAAAATGGCTGGATCTATTCCGTATACTTCTGTCAATAATTCCCATGCCCAAGCAATGGCTTCTTTTTTAAAGTAATCACCAAAACTCCAGTTTCCTAACATTTCAAACATGGTATGATGATAAGTATCATAACCAACTTCTTCCAAGTCATTGTGTTTTCCGCTTACGCGTAAACATTTTTGTGTATCGGCAATACGATTGCTTTTTGGCGTTCCATTTCCTAAGAAATATTCTTTAAAAGGTGCCATTCCAGAATTTACAAACATCAACGTTGGGTCATTCTTCGTTACCATTGGTGCAGAAGATACAATTTGATGTGTTTTAGATTTAAAAAAGTCCAAGAACTTCGTACGGATATCTTGAGATTTCATTTGTGTTATCGTATTAGAAGAGACGCTTTACAATCTCCTATTTATTTGTGCAAACGTGTTAAATTTTAAATATAAAAGCAAGTTTTTAAATTATTAAAATTATCTTAACCTGCTTTAAAATTTTAAAAAACTGTAAAACTATAGCTATATTTGTTTGTTTTACATGTTTCTCGTGAAATATTTTCACGAAAAATCTGTACAAAAATAGTATAATTTAAGGAATGAGTAAGGTAAAATATTATTACGATTCAGAAACACTATCATATCGCAAGATAGAAACCAAACGCGGACGCAAAATTGGAGCCCTTTTTTTGTATCTCGCAGCAGTTTCTTTGGGTGTGGTTTTATTTCTTTTGTTTTTCTTTTATTCGCCGTTTTCTTTTGAAACACCAAACGAAACAGTATTAAAACACGAGTTGTCACAAATGCAACTTAGTTATGATTTACTGAATAAAAAAATGACACAAGCGCAAGCCGTTTTAAAAAATTTAGAAGAAAGAGATAATAATATTTACCGATTGTATTTTGAGGCAAATCCGATTCCGGAAGAACAACGCAAAGCTGGTTTTGGTGGTGTAAATAGATATGAAGCATTGTATAAGTACGAAAATGCCGACTTGTTAATTTCCACCACAAAAGAAATGGAAAAATTACAAAAACGTCTCATTGTACATTCCAAATCATTGGATGAAATTGCAAAGTTAGCAGAGAATAAAGAAAAGTTTTTAGCTTCAATTCCTGCCATACAGCCTGTTAATAATGAAGATTTGACACGTATGGCTTCTGGTTATGGTTTTAGAAGTGATCCGTTTACAAAAGCACGAAAAATGCATTGGGGAATGGATTTTACAGCGCCAAGAGGAACGCCCGTATATGCGGCTGGAGATGGTGTTGTGATAAGAGCTGACAATTCAGCTTCTGGCTTTGGAAAACATATTCGTGTTGAACATGGCTATGGTTATGTTTCATTGTATGCACACTTAAGCAAATACAATGTGCGTAAAGGAAAAAAGGTGAAACGCGGCGATTTAATAGGTTTTGTAGGAAGCACAGGACGATCGCAAGCACCACATTTACATTATGAAATTCGAAAAAATGGCGATAAAATCAATCCGATTAACTTCTACTACGGAAATTTATCTGCCAAAGAGTTTGAAGATTTACTTAAAAACGCTGCAAGGCAAAATCAATCGCTTGACTAATGCATATTAATTTACCTGAAAAATTATATTACAGCATTGGTGAAGTTGCAAAGGCTTTTGATGTAAATGCTTCTTTGATTCGTTTTTGGGAGAAAGAATTTGACGAGATTCAACCAAAAAAAAACGCGAAAGGAAATCGTAAGTTTACTCCAGAAGATATCAAACACATTGAACTTATTTATCACTTGGTAAAAGAGCGTGGCTTTACACTTGACGGCGCAAAAGTTCACTTAAAAGAGGAAAAAAAGAAAACGCTTTCCAATTTTGAGATTATTCGTAAATTACAACACATTAGAGCTGAACTTGTAAAAATTAAAGATAATATGTAACGCTCGTACCAAATACAATACTAACAAATAGATAAACCCGAATAATTATGAGTAAAAAAGCAATCATCATTACAGTTGTCCTTGTAGTGGTTGCCATTTTCACGTATACGAAATACAATGGAATGGTAGGATTAAACGAAGATGCAAAAACTGCTTGGTCCAAAGTAGAAAGTGAATACGAACGAAGAAACGCGTTAATTGGAAACTTGGTAAGTACCGTAAAAGGTGCTGCCGATTATGAACGTACTACGCTAGAAGCAGTTATTAATGCGAGAGCAAAAGCTACTTCGACACAAATTAACGTAAATGATTTAACGCCAGAAAACATAGCTAAATTCCAACAAGCACAAGCTGGATTATCAGGTGCGTTGTCAAAGTTATTAGTATCCGTAGAACGCTATCCTGATTTAAAGGCCAATCAAAACTTTTTGAAACTTCAAGACGAATTGGCAAGTACTGAAAATTCTGTTCGTACAGCGAGAAATCGTTATACAGATTCCGCTAATAAATTTAACAAACACATTAAAACTTTTCCAACTAATATGTTTGCAAAGGTTTTTAGCTTTGACGAAATGGCACTGTTTAAAGCAGCAGCAGGTTCAGAAAATGCGCCAGATGTTGACTTTGATTTTAAAAAATAATTAAAATACGCACAAAAATATGTCTAAAGTAGAAGATTTCCTTTCCGCTGAGGAAGAACAAGAAATCGTTGCTGCCATTAGAACGGCAGAACGAAGTACTTCTGGTGAAATTCGTGTCCACATTGAAGATCATGTAGATACGAACACGTTTGATCGTGCGCTAGAAG
>NZ_JBGCDL010000375.1:0-2612 GCF_045105435.1 Kordia sp.
ACATTGCTATTTGCAGGAAATCAACTGTTGATAAACTCATTCAAGAATATAAAAAACGTACTATTACGATTATAGGTTTTTCACTTGGAAATACAATGACATCTTTTGTGAACGATTTTATTGAAGCACCTACCTATTACACCTCTAATGCACTATTTACCAAAGAAGACGATAATATTACAGGAATTTCATTGGTAGATGATATTCCAAAACAATCGTATGTAGTAAATGGTTTGGAAGTAAAAAACACGCAATTATTAAACTTTGCAGGCGCATTATCATACATCTTACAATCAAAAAATACGGTTTCTAATTTTGAAGAAACGGAAATGGAATTGGTAGTAGACTTTCGTCAGAAACGTTTCTTTAGTCAATTTCTCATATTCGGATTGAGCTTTATATTATTGATGTTACTGTTGAATTTTTTCATGTTCAATTCCTATTACGAATCTGTTGAAAACATGAAACAAACGGCGGCTGTAAACGGTTCGCAAAAAGCAAAACTGCTTACGCTAAAAACGACGGTTGATGAGAAACAAAAAATGGTGGATGATGTTTTAAAAAATGCAGCTTCCAGAAGTTCCTATTATATTGATGCGATTGCAAATTCGCTTCCAAATACCATTCAGTTGGAAACATTGAACTATCAACCGATTACCAAAAAAATTAAAAAAAATAAGGCAATTCAGTTGCAGGAAAACAGCATTGTAATTTCTGGAATATCAACTGATAGTAAGTTCTTTTTCAATTGGATTCAAGAGTTGGAAAGTTTCGATTGGATTGTAAAAGTAACACCTGTAAACTACGGTTCGCAATCAAAAACGGTTTCAGAATTCACTCTAAAAATAGACATGTCTGATGCGAACTAATTTAAAAAATAAATTGCTTGTCGGAGGATTTATAATCCTGGTTTTCTTGTGCTATAAATTCGCAATCGCTAATACATTCGCTTTAAAATCGGAACATACAAAACTAGTTAAAGAGCAAAAAATATTTCAAAATACACCAAAACAAATCGCGTTACTCAAGAAAAAAGAACAATACTACGATTCGCTCTTAACTAAATACAAAATTGGTGGAACTTCATTGCAAAACAATTTACTCAATACAGTCACATCATTTTCAAAAAAGCATGATTTAAAAGTAGTAGACTTTTTAGAACCACATGTATTCAGTGAAAAATCACTTATCATTAATACCTATTCATTCACGGTAGAAGGACACTTTAACAACATTCTACAGCTCATTTACACACTAGAACAACGCACCAAATATGGTGAAGTCATTAGTGTATCGTATGAAAAAAAGAAAAATTACCGCACAGGAAAATCATACTTACAAGCTAAGGTTGTGCTTCAAAGTTTTGGATAGCTTTTCATGCTATTAATGGCCATAGATAGCTCAAGGACATTATAACGTTGCAACTACAGAATAGCATAAAGGATTTACTCTTTTAAGCAGGAATAAAACAGCATTTTTGCAGACTAGTTGCTACTTCTAAAAAAGAGAAAAAAACCATTTTTTGAAAAATTTCAACGTCAAGTTTTTTTCAATAATCAAATTAAGAGACAGTCATGAATATGAAAATCACATACTTCTTATATGTAATTGTATTTACATCTTTAAGTGCAAACGCTACAAGTTTTAAAGACTTTGTAGACATTAGGGCAACAGGTGCAAATCTTAGTAATGAGGACAATTCTTTAGCAATTGAAAGAGCGCTAACAATTGCCTTTAAGCGCAATATTCGTTGTTACATTCCTTCGGGAACATGGCGAATTAAGCAACCAATTAATATTCAACGCGCTTTACGCAATTCAGAATTAACCAAAGAAGAACTATTTAAAAATTCCCTGTTTATTTATGGGGAATCGAGTTTATCTATCATTCAAAATAATGGAACAGATGCCACCTTTATTTTTAAAAATTCATACGCACAAGCGAATGATAATCTCATAAAAATCAATCAATTTACTTTTGATGGAATTACTATTCTAGGAAATCAAAATTCAACTGACGGTATACACTTTACAGGTTTTGCTCAAAACTTTCTTTTTGAAAATATTACTGTTAGCAAAAACGGCGGACATGGTATTTATTTGGAGAATTGCAATCATATCTATTTAAAAAATATCAAAGCTAGTTTCAATGGATTCAAAGGTATTCCAGAAAAATATCATGCCGGACTATACATAAAGAATGCTAATAATGTATCGATTTCACATCTAAAAACAACAAGTAACTATGATGGACTTTCCATCAATAACTGTCGTGGCGTAAGTGTAACAGGTGCAACCATTGAAAATAATTACAGACACGGAATACATGTATTAGGTGTTAAAGGCGCTGCGTTATTTGGTAATTACATCGTAAACAACAATACGAGTGCTCAAAACATGTTTGGTCACGGAATTTACATTGACACATCAATCGATACAAAAGAAAACTTCACTTCAGGAATCGTATGCTCAGGCAATTTTATATCAGCAGGAGCACAAAAACTGCTCTATGCAATATATATAAAAGAAGGAAGATTCATAAAAATTACAGGAAATCACTTTGAATATTACACAGCCGAGACACCCATTTTTGTCAGTGCTTTTTGTGATCAA
>NZ_JBGCDL010000376.1:0-22757 GCF_045105435.1 Kordia sp.
CATACACAATGTGGTTTCCCGTAATCACAAATAATTTTATTTCGTTCGCTTCAACTTCGATAGATTTTGTAGTATATCAAAAACATCGTCTATCATTAAAACCATCACTCATACTTCGCTAAAAGTTCAGCGCTAGTTTTAAATTGACCGTTTTGGAGGTCTTTTTCTGATTGATCAATTCGTTTGTGTAATTCTTCTTGTGTCATTGGTGTTTTTTATTAGTTACAATAATTTTAGTGACAACATTTTCTTGAGATTCAATAACCAATTTACTCGAAAATAAGTCAAATTTGAAATTGTATGAATACGTGTTTTTAAGCTTTTTAGAGCTTCCGAATATTTTTTGAAAATCTTGAATAGATGACCCAATTTTTAAATCATGTTTAAGCGGAAATGAAGGTTTATTGGTTTCAAAATGATATATTTCGAAGCCATTTGTTCCAAGAGACCAAGTTGAATCTGTTTTGATAACGGAAGATTTCATTGCCGCAACTTTTTCACCTTTGTCCATATAAGAACAATTATAGTATTCTCTTTCGAATTTGCCTCTTAATACTGATTTTTTAATTGTATCAGGATTACATTTTGCTTCGAATGCTAATTCATTTAACAGTAGATTATTTCTAGGATCTTTAAGAAAGTCCTTAATTATGCTAGAATCGACTTCAATAGTAAAACCGATATCTTTATTTTGTTGTTTCTTTTCAGTAGTACAACTGATTGCAAATAGGAAAATCCAAATAAAATATGTTTTTGATATTCGTTTTTTCATAAGATTAGCTTTAAACTTTAGGTGTTTATTATTCGTTTTCAACCATCAACTTCAAAATCTCCGCCCGCACACGTTCATAAATCCATTCTTGCTCATCACTTGCCAATTCTTCCAAAAGATTGTCGTTATTTTCATTAAAATCAACCAAAGTATCTTTAAAGAATTCCGTTTCAATGTCAGTCATACGTTGTGTGTTGGTAACATCGAGTGCGCCGATTTTAGAAATGGCACTTTCCAATCGGTTGGTGGTAATATAATTTCGAAGTTCATCCAAAATAAACGATAAATCTTCCGATTTTGAAGTCAATTTCGGAATGTACGTCCATTTTTCTGCTTGGTGAAACTTCTTTTCTTCCTCAAATTCACTGTTTTTTAATTTTACAATGGGTCTGGAAGAAATGGTTCCGTTTTCGAGTTTGTTATATGGTTTTACAACAACACCTTCAATTAAGTTTTTAGTCAATTCAGGGAGTTTCAATTGTTTTGGAAGTGTAGAGTTGATTCGGGTATCAAAGTTGACAGCTTCGCTGAACTTTCCAATGAATAGCGGTTTTGCGTAAAAAATGCCGTGTTTGTCAAAATAGGAAACTGCGGTTTCATAATCCAAATAGGTTTTCGACGAACTGCCTTCCGTTTCTATGGCAATGTCAAATGCACAAAAATTAATCGTAGGCGAATAATACACGCCCGTTTGTATGGCATGTACAGTTGCATCAACCGTTACGTCTGAATGCGGATATTTTCCACCAAACAATTCGCCATACATGATAAATTTACTTCCCGAAATTTGTGTGCTTAGCGCTTCAAACAATCGGATAATATTGTTTTCTAGTTGATTTACTACGATTTGAAATCCGAAGAAATCATCTTCCCAAGCTAAATAGGCTTTTCGTTTGGCAAACTTCAACAGTCCATTTTCATACACAAAACTAAAATTAGCGCCATGCACTTTTTCGGTCACAACCCACGACAATTTCTCTAATTTAGAAAAATCGCTTTCATTTAAACCAAGCTTTTTTAAACTACTTGGCATTTTTTCATATCCTGAAAATTCGTTCATGTCTTTAGAATTTTTTTAAAAGTAAGGAAAAGCAGAAAGTTGTACTTACCATTTATATAGAAATCTTTTCGAGTTTAATTAAGAAGCTTTTGGAAACTATTTTTTTGATTATAATTGACTTTTATACCATTTATCTTCTCCTTGAAAACCATACTTTTTTGTGGCAACTTTCCAACCATTCTCATCCCTTTTTAATACAAACTGATCTTTGCTTTCAATTCCATATTCATATTGTATTTCAACAACGGCACGCTTGGCAGATTTCATAATGAACAGCACTTTTGTTTTAGAATAACTTAGGTATTCGTACTTTGTAGGCTTGCCGAATGAATTGCTTCCGCCATCAGTTGGTTTTAAGCTTGCTGGAGCTGTGATGACTTTTCTGCGTTGTGTAAATTCTGTCCATAATTCTTTTTCTCCTGGCTGTACTTGATGTGGTTCATCAGGATTTTTTAAAGCGCTACTGCGTTCAAATATTTCTTTTTCTAATGTGTGTATTTCTTGAAGTATCTCAATTAAAAAACATATAATTTCATCTGCAAAGTGTTGAAATTTTTCAGATGATTGACTTACATCAATAGTTAGTTTTTGTGGAGTTTTATCCATGTTTTTATCTTTCTTATTGTCTTAATTATTTCAATTACTTTGTAGAATTGTGTTTGCGTATTTGTTCTTTTTAAAAAGAAGGCAAAGAGTATCAATATTTAATGTGAGATTCTAAAAGAGAAATCTACAGCGTAGTGATTAAAGTGTTTTTGGATAACTAATAACAAACGCCGTTCCCAATTTTCCATCAGAAACTACACGAATATCTCCTTGGTGTTTTTCTAATATTTTCTTTACGATAGAAAGTCCCAAACCGGTACTTTCATACATGTCTTGTTCACTTAATGTCTGAAATACTTCAAAGATTTTTTGGTGATATTTTGGTTCAATACCAGGACCAGTATCTGCAAATGTAATTTCGTGAAATCTTGATTTTTCTTCGCTCGAAATCGTAATTTCGCAGACTTCTTTGTCATTGTATTTTACCGAATTGCTAATCAGATTGGCAACGACTTGCGATAATTGTATTTTATCTCCGTTAACCGTTGGTAACGTTCCTTTAGTAATGAATTTTACCTTTGTCGGATCTTGATAATTTCTTGCTTCGCCACGAATCATCTTATTCATATCGACAGCTTCCGGATTTATTTTCCCAATTTTTGAATAATGCAAAATACCATCAATCAAACTTTCAAGTCGCTTCACACGTCCTTGCATTTTGTCTAAATGATCATAAACATCGTCCGTTTCGCCCGCTTCCAAATCTTCCTTAATAAAAGAAGCCAAACTCGAAATACCACGTATGGGAGTTTTTAAATCGTGCGAAGTAATGTATGCAAATTGTTCTAATTCTTTATTCTTTAACTCGGTATTGTCTAAGTTTTTATTCAGTTCTTTTAGTCGTTCAAAACTATCCAATCCTGTTCTAACTACGAGAAATACAAACAACGATCCCATTAAGAAAATAACACCAGAAAGAAATGCTAGTAATTCGGTTTTTCCTAAAATAACCACCGTTGCTACTGCCAAATATCCCACTAAAAAAACAAACATTAATATGCGGAGTTTTTTCCAATTTCCTCTCAGTTCGCTATTGGGAAGTATATTAAATATTTTTTGGGTATAACTAGCACTCATCAACATAATAAAAGCTCCTAAAAGAATGAGCGCAGCTATAATATAATCGGAAAAGTACATATAAAATGGTTACAAGTAGTTTTAATAATCGGGTTTATTTTTGCATTAGTAATGCTATTTTTAGGAAATCTTTCTTAGTAAATATAGAACAAACTTAAAACATATACAATTTCATGTTTTAAACGTGATTGAAATTTCTTCAAAAAATAGGTGAAAAGCTCATTTAATCCGTAAGCTGCCAATCTACATAGACATTACTAAAACCTGTTGTGTATTTTGATAAAATTTCGTCAATTCGAGTGAATTTTACGATTGAAAATGAGTCAAATTTGTATCGCGAATAGAATATTTTTTACTAAACAGTTCTCGATACGATTTTTCGTACCTCAAAATCACTCGAAATGAGGCTTCGTTATACTTTTGAATTCAAAATGCACAATGGGTTACTAAAGTTTTTTTGTTGCAAATCGGTTTTTCACCTGTATAATAATTAGACCAATACGTGCCTTCTTCCTATTTTTCTTCCAAATAGCGACTTCCCGAAGTGGTACCAGCCAATACTTCTTCTTTTTGTTCGTATAACGATGTATCATGCTCAAAAAAGGCATGAACAATTATGGCTTCAGGTGTTTCATAATAATAAGGAAGTGTTTTTAACCATTCGCGAAAAGCTTCATATTCGTCACCAAATTGCACTTTTACAATCTCTTGCGAATAGTTCAAAATTCCGTTGAGGTGTTTACGTTCATGATTTCCCATCAACACAATTGCGTTCGTTCTGTTCTTAAAATAATGATAGAGTTCGAGCGATTTATTTCCGCGATCGACAATATCTCCCAACGAAACAACCAAATCATCATCAGTGACGCCAATTTGATTCATGAGTTCGATAAATTCATCGTAACAACCGTGAATATCACCAATTATATATGTTTTGCTCATTCTGAAGATTTGATTATGTATTTACCTTTTATATTATACTTTTTCATGCAATTTGTAATTTCTGAATTCGAATATTTTACAAACTTAAATTTAGATTTTTCATAAAATGATATTGCTTTCTCCTGATAATGAGCTTTATTTTCGTTATTGAAGAAATACCTATAAAAATTCCAACATGGCGCTTCATTTTTTCTGTAAACTAAATCAAACTGTATTTGTGTTACCATAGAAGCAGGGAAATCTGAAATTGTATTCAAAGCAAAATAAGAGAGTTCTCCAATGTTTAAATTTCCTTCTTTACAAACGTAATAAATATTGGTTGTTGTCGTATCGGTTAAATGCGTTAGCAAGTTAGGAATTATTGAATTTCCTTGTCCTATAATTTGCCAATATGCATCGGCAGTACAATCAAGTGTGTCAGTTTTCATATTAGCTAATGCTACAATCAAACTATCTTTTTTAGTTTCAGACCATTCTGAAATTATGTTTTTTTTCTTTTCATGTTGATGAGTGTCTTTAAGATTTTTACAACTCAAAAATGCTAAAAATATAAGTATTGATATGATGTGTGTTTTGCTCATTATGTTATTTAATATGAATGTCCAGGTTTGCTTATTCCATTTTCATTAGGAACATATAAGTGAAACTCATTGTCTTCATTAAAACATTCAGGTTCTAAGGTAATAGTAACATTCTTTCCTAAGTTATCAGTCAAAACTTCTTGAAGTTCAATCAAATTTTCTGCAAATTCCCAATCAGAACCTTCTTTTTGTTGATAATTTTTATAAGAATCAGTGACAATCAATAATTCTGGATCAAAATTGTAAGTTGCTGTTTTAGAAAGTATTGTTTGTATAAATTTTTCTGTGACAACTCCAGATTTTACTACATTGATAGATTTGTATATCGTTAAGGAATAACCAGCATGACTATTGTTAATTAGATTCTTTAAATCATCATTACTCTCTATAAAAAAGAAATGACCCTTTTGTGCTGAATTAATAATCCTTACAAGCGCTAAGACTTTTTCATTATTCTCTAATAAATCAAAAACATTATTTTCAAAAACTAATTGCTTAATTTTATAAATATTTTATATAAAAGTAGCATAAAAGTTGTGCTTCAACAACCGTTATTCGTCAAAAACAATGATAAACGGAAATTTGTCTCTTACTTTATTCCTGTTATTGTAGCGCAATTTATCATATTTTTTATCATACAAACGGATGCTTTCTTCGTTGCGAAGGGTTTTTAGCACAGTCAATAATTGTGCAATTGGTGTTATTACATCTTTGTAGGTAGCATTTTTACTAGGTTCTAAAATATAAGCGACTTTCTTTTTTGAATTCCACAGCAGAAACTTTTCTACAAGCTGCGATTCCGACATTTCTTGGTTGTCAATCGTAAACGATTCGTGATTGATCACAATAATTTTCGATACCATTGTTTTAGAATTTTTTTCTAAAAACTCGCGCGAATATTCTTGTAATGACGGCGGTGGCGGTGGCGGCGGAAGCATTGATATTTCATCTGTATTAGTTGGTTCGGTTTTCTTTTTCTCTGCTTCAACCTTGTCAAAAACAGCTTCCAATACAGATTTTGCATTTTTGTCACGTTGAAGTTTATAGCTGAAACCAGTTGTTTTTCTTCTCGGAATTCTTTGATGCGTCTCTGATTTACAAGAAAAATTAACAAGATAGGCAGCCATGCTACGAAGCTCATTCAACACAGGAGCTAATTTTGTGTAAGGCATGTCTTTGTCCGCAACCAATTCTGTAAAAAACAAAGGATTTAATCCAGAATTATTTTTAATTCCATCGTACAACAATTCAAAAACTTTTCCTCTCAGTGCGTTCAATTCTATTTTTTCGCCTTCAAGAGCAATCGCTCCGTTTGTATCAACAACAATAGTAATATAATCGTACGGATTCGAGTCAACTTGAACGGTTTCAAAAGTTGGTACTTCTATATTGCTTTGCGCGAATGTAAAATTGACAAGCAATAGCGTAAAAATGGTAAAATATAATTTCATAAAATATGCGGTACTAATGTTTAAGTGATTAAATATAAGAAACCTTTGTGAATTTGTGTGAATGAGAAGAAATTGTCAATCAAAAACAATAGTGTCGTATAAAAAATTGCCAATATATGCATGTGCTTTTGGGTTGATGTGTAAATCTTCATCCCAATATAATTTTTCAGTTCGGTTTTGTAGCGTAGGCGTTAAATTGTGATATTCAATTTGTTGTTTTTTAAGAAAATCGATCAAAGTTTCGGTCAACTCTGTATTGGTATTCATCGTTTCTGTGTCCAAATCAAATAGTGTTTGTATGTGCTTTTGAAACTCTGGTTTCACTTCCAATCGAGAAGGCAATAAAGTCACAATAAGCCTAATATTTTGCTCTTTACATAGTTCTATAATCTGTAGCAAGTATTTTTCTGCGATTTTCATAGCACGTTCTTTTTCACTAGGAAACGACTCAAAATATAACATTTGTTCTATGCCTTGAATGTACGGAAATGCTTGTTGTTCGGCTGATTGAAACTTTCTGCGGAAGCGCATTTTCCAACTTTTATAAATGTTAGAAACACTTGTGCGATCGTCTTCGAACTTTACAGTTTCTCGGAAATCATTTCCTGTAAATACATTAATTAAAAAAACGTCAGGTTCTAAGTAAGCAAACTTTTTTAAAAACCCATGATAATTGCGAAATGTATAATAACCAACGCCACCATTCATACAATTGTAATAGGTTGTGGAATCTGCTTTATTCAATTTTTCTTCCCAAATATTAACAAAAGATTGCGTGTTGTAGCGTAAAACTCCATCCGTATGAGAATCGCCCGTAACCAACACACGCATTTCGTTAGGTTTCTTTTCTGTAGCATCATCATCATCTCTAAAACCTAAATTATTCGTACGTCTTTCGGTAGATATTTTTTGTTGCGGCGTTCCCCAATTGTCATAGATATGAATATTAGGTTTGTGTAAAAACATCGTTGTAGCATCGGGAATGAAGTATTCTGATTGCTTTTTACTTGTAAATGCAAAAAATGTTTGGATGCGATTTACTTCCATAAAATACATGATAATTGCCAAGATCAATAACAATCCGCTTAACACAAGTAAATTGATTCCAACAAGCCGTACATATTTCATAAAAAAGTATTTCAAACAAAGGAACAAAAAAAATATAAAAAGCAAGCAAAAATGCTATTTGATACTTCAATATTTTCAGTACATTTAGCACGAAAATAGGAAAACTCACTTATGATTTTTGATTATTCAAAATGGAATGCACGCGTAACGACTGATACTGAAAATTATCAAAACGCTTCGCCGTATCCACATATTGTGGTCGATGATTTCTTGGAAACCGCTGCGGCGGAAAAGGGATTAGAGGTATTTCCGAAAATTAAAGACGCAGGTTGGATTCATTATATTCATGTGAATGAAAAAAAACATGGATTAAATAAATTAGAGTTAATTCCTGAGTTTATTCGTGATGGAATTATCAAAGAATTGAATTCCTCCGAATTTATTACCTACTTAGAACAACTTACAGGAATTCCAAATTTATTGCCAGATACTACGATTGAAGGCGGCGGAATTCATCAAAGTGAAAAAGGTGGTTTTTTAAATATTCATGCCGATTTTACGGTGCATCCACACAAAAAAACGTGGCGACGTCGTGTAAATGTCTTAGTATATTTAAACAAAAACTGGGAAACTTCGTATGGTGGTGCATTGGAACTTTGGGAAAAAGACATGTCGAAATGCGCCGCAAAAATTGATCCTATTTTTAATAGAATCGTCATTTTTAACACAGATCAGGATTCGTATCACGGTTTTCCAGATCCAATTACGTGTCCAGAAGACGTTACTCGAAAATCGATTGCCTTGTATTACTTCACGGAAGAAAAAACGGGTTCGTTTAAACGAAGAGCAACAAATTACCGCGCTCGCCCAAATGATGGTTTTAAAGCTATTTTTATTTGGTTAGATAAAAAAATGATCGCAGTTTATACATGGATTAAAGGTACATTCGGAATTAATGATGATTTTATTAGTAAAGTGCTGAATTTGTTTCGCAGGAAGAAGAAGTAATTTAGACATACTTAGCTTAGCTATTGAGAAAAAATAACTTGTTACTATTATTTAGGATTCTATTCCTGTATCCTAATCTATTACATTTAGTAGTGTGGCTAATTCTTTACCATAATCTATGAATGCAACGGTTTCATCTGTTCTAGCTAATTTGATTTTATCAAAAATGACCAATGCTTCACCATTACTTTCTAAGTGATAAATTTGATGACTTTCAAAAAAGCGAATGATTTCATCTGTGAAGAATGATCTAATTTCAGCTTCATTATTTCCTGAAATGAGAAATCTCTTTGAGAAATCTGGATACATTTCAAAATCAATATCTTTATAGCCTGTATATGCTCTTACGCGGTCAATTATTTTGTCAAACACACCTTCTTTCTCCATTGTAAAAACGGGTATTTTTTTTGGCAATTTTAAGACCATCAGTGTCGTGTTGAAAGTCTCCGCAGTAAAAGCTGCGCCTTCACTAAAGGTTACATCCGCAATTTCCCAAGGAATATCTAAATCTTTAAATGTTCCTTTAAGACAATTTGATTTGCGTTCGATAGGTCTAATTTCAAAGAAGTGAAATTTCTTTAGATATTTAGTATTCCAATCTACTTGACTCGCGTATTGATAATCTTTTTCATTGGCTAAATTTTGTAATCGCGTTTGCCTTGATGATAATTTGACTACTTGATTGTTTAAGGCAATTTTTAAAGCTCTATTGTAGGTTGAGGATGAAACATGGGAATCCAATCCTTTGATGATGACTTTACCGCCCGTAGTTTTTTGCATCTTTAGATAATCTACGATGTAATCCATATAGGTTATGCCTACCAATCTTGTTTCTGATAAATCAATATTAACATCTGCTCCAGAAGGAATTTGGGACACCATTTTATCAATTTTTAAAATACCTAGAAAGTTTGCAATTCCTTTGACCTTGATTTCGTAACTGCCGTCTGGTTTCATAATCAAATTTGAACCTGAATGATATACCATTTTAAAAAATTGAGGGATGGACACTTTCGCCAATAGCATATGACTAATCATTGCCAATAACAATCCGCCCATTAATCCAATTAATAAATTTGTATAAAGTGTTAAAATCATGGTGCCAATAAAAAATATTAATTGCTCGATTCCCTGATTATAAATTTGTTTAAAAACAGAAGGCGAAGCTAATTTGAATCCAGCATACACGAGTAAAATTGCAAAAGCACATAGCGGTACTTGTACCATTATTGGGCTTAAAACCACAATGAAAAGCAACAATAAAAGCCCTTGATACATATTGGACCACTTTGTCTTTGCACCATTATGAATATTGACTGTACTTCGAATAATCACAGCAATAATAGGTAAACCTCCAATCATACCAGCAACCATTGTGCTCAACCCAATACCTGTCAAATCCTTATTCAAATCTGTCTTTCGTTTATAAGGGTCAATTTTGTCAACAGCTTTTGCAATGGCTAATGATTCAATACTTGTTATAATTAAAGTAGATACTACGATCATCCAGAATTCTATGGTATTAATTTTACCAAAATTTGGAAACATTATTGAATCCATAATATTATCAGGAATATCCAATAGTAGTTTAGGTCCTACTTCGTACATTTTTCCAAAAAATGAAAGCGTATGTTGTTCAAAGAAGTTGAAAAAATAAACGAACGGAATGGAAAGTGCAATGACCCAAATAGGCGCAGGTAAAATATGAAAAAACTTATAACTGATTTTGGAATGGAATAATAATAAAAGTAAGCCTACTAATGCAATAATTACCACAAATGGGTTTGCCTCCGGTAATAATAGGACTGCATCAGTAAGGTTTTGTATAATGCTCGGACTATCTGAATGCGTACCTAAAGCTTTATGGATTTGTTTTGCAAAAATAATAATTCCGATGGCAGCCAATATACCATGAATCACGGAAGAATGAAATATATTTGCCAATCGCCCCAATTTCAATAATCCTAATACGACCTGAAATGCACCAGAGACAACCACTGCCGCTAATACATAATTAAATGCTTGCCCGGAACCATCATTCATCAATGTAATACCCAAAAGTATCACTGCAATAACTCCTTTGGCAGGACCATTGACTGATATATGACCACCTCGATAAAGAGTTGTTACAACACCACCAATAATTGCTGAAAGGATACCTGACATCGCAGGTGCTTCAGCTGCCAAAGCAATACCTAATGAAAGCGGCAAAGCAATGAGTGAAACACTCACCGCTGCAATTAAATCACTTTTCCAATTTTCAATTAAACCTTGAACCCCTTTTTTTGGTATAGCTTCCATTTATTTAACGATCTGTATTTATAAAATATTTAGATTTTGAATATAAAATATGTCAATAAATCATTTCACAATTCCTAAATCATGTGATATATGACCTAGTTTTACATTCCAGAAATTTGAATTTAAATCGATAATTTGTATTGTAACTAAATCTATTTACTACTATAAACTTAGTCGATTTTAAAACTACAATAATCTTATTCAAACTCAAAATCATCCTATGAATTTTTAATATTTTCATTGCCAGTTTAAGTTGTACGTATAAAAATTTCGGTAGTTTTCTTCTCAAGCAATAACGCGAGATCCAAACTCGAACCGATAAACAAGCTAAAATATTTAAAGCTTCTAGCTAAACTTCCAATGCAATTTATACACAAGCAACACAACCCATTGTGAGATAGCAACACTGAGCAATACACCAAAAATTTCGTAGGTTTCAATCAACAATAAAATCAAGCTAATATTTACAAAAAATGTGAAAAAACTAATGTAAATAATGGCGCGTTCTTGGTGGTTTTTCATCAATTCCATGATATTTAAGCTATAAAAATAACACGGCAAAGCAATAAATCCACCAACTATATAATATTCGTAGCTAAAGCCTAATTTCACTAAATATTCCATGATAAACCAAATGGTAAATCCACCTAAAATAGTAAGTGGTATTGAAACTGCGTAAAGCTTGTATTTTATTTTTTGAACTACTTTAGCTGGTAAGCGATAGATGTGTTTTGTGAACGGAATCGTAATATAGGCTGCCAATGCTTGCAACATTAAAAATGCGGTAATTAAAAGTTGGTATTCTGCTAATTGCGATTTTTCTAAGTGAAAATCTACAGTATAAATATCTATTTTAGAAGCCAACCAACCACTTAATCCGAGAATAAAAAAAGGCAATCCAACTTTAAATTCATGGAGTGATACTTTGGCAGAAAATGATTCTTTCCAAAACTTTAGTTGTACGCTCAGTGCGATTAATTTTATGAATGTTGCAATGACATAAATTTGTAAAAAACGTTCTAAATGAAACGTTTTAAAATAAAATATGCTTCCGAAAATAATTCCAAATCCAATAATTTCGGCAATCAATTGTGTGCCAAATTTTTGATGGTAAATCACCAAAGTACTCAGCGAATTGTATAAAAATTGCAGACAAATTAATACAATTGCCCACAATGCAATAGGTGCTGGAAAAAAGAAGAGAAAAATTGCAGAAAACGGGACTAACAAGCTTCTTGAGAGTAAATTACTGAAAAAAGCATCATACATTTTACTCGGGTTTTTGCTGTATGCGCGTAACAAATGATCGCGATTTCCCCAGCCAAAAATGAACGAGATAAAAAATACCCAAATCATCACATTAATCAAACTTGCCCATTCCGTTTTTCCGAATATTTTTACGCCAAAAACCACGATCAAAAAGTTGAACGCAGGATTGGCAAATCCTTGAATGGTGTTGATTCCTATGGTTAACAATCTACGCATGATACAAAGATAAATAAGCGTTGATAGTTTCGGTTTCCGTACTTAATACGACACGTTCTTTTTGTAAATTTTCTTCAGAAAGTAATTTTGAACATGCTTCAACTAAATCGGATGTACGTTCGCACACATGCCAATATTTGGCTGTTTTTGCCAATCCAACATTATATGAAACTAGCTGCATTCCCGAATACAAAGCTTCCAAAAACACAAAGCCAAACGATTCGTACATGCTTGTATGAAGTAAGATTTTTGATTCCGCCATTTTTTCCAACACAAGCGCTCGTGGTAAATGACCAAGTAACGTAATAGTGTTTTCTAATTGCAAATCTTTAATTTTTCTTTCGATTTGCGGTCTTATTTCGCCATCACCAAGAATTGCGACGTTGAGGTTTTTGTGCTTTTTCGATAAACAGGAAATGACATCGATAAAATCCTTATAATTCTTGACCATATTTATAGAGCCAACCGCTAAAATATCTATCGTATTTTTTTGCAGTGCAGGAAATTCAGAAACATCTAAATGCCAAGGAATAATTGTAGAATTTAAAGCATAATTGTTTTGCAATGCTTTTTGATGATTCTCGGAAAGTGTCACAATTTTCACTTTAGAACCTATTAAACAATTTCCATACGAATTTTTAATAGCCGCGTCTTGTCCCATCACAGTCACAATATGATTGACACTATATTTTTTTGCAAACTTTTCTCCGATAGACGCGCATTCGCCAATCCAAAAGCTATGAATCGTATCAATTTTTTGTGTTTTATGAATTTTTTTGAGTGCTTTTGTTGCCTTTCGCCAAGTTCGTAATTTTTTCAAACGTCTATTTTGTCCGTTTAGCGGAATCACTTCAATGCCGTGCCAATCGTATACTTTTTCTGTAAACGGAAACTGAAACGTAATCATGGTTAGTTTTGCATTTGGCAATGCTTTTCGCATGCTTTTTAGAAATACTTGCAACGCAGGAATTGTGATAGAATCATCCTCAGTTTCCGCAAAACCGGGTGTTAAGAATACGATATGTTGATTTGTTTTGCTCAAATTTTTACTAATAGATTCCTACCTGCGCAGGAATGACATTTGTTTTCAATTGCTATTTTTATCCCGTTATTTTTTATCATTTTGGATTCTTGTCTACAGAGGAATGATGTTTGATTTCTGCTGTCATTCCGCACTTGTTGCGGAATCTATTTCTATTGACCAATCTGAAGCTAAATCATTCCAATTTGGATTATTTTCTTCTATTAAATTAATTTTCCATTGTCGTTTCCACTTTTTCAATCTTTTTTCTCTTTTAATAGCTTCATCAATATGTTGAAAAATTTCAAAATACATAAGTTTAGTCAAGTTGTATTTTTTTGAAAAACCATCGATCAATTTATTTTTATGCTCAAACATTCTCCTTTCTAAATTATTAGAAACACCAATGTATAATGTTCCGTTCTTTTTGTTGGAAAGGATATAAACATAATATTGGTGAATTGTTTTATGCATAACTTTACTAATAGATTCCTGCCTGCGCAGGAATGACATTTAGTTTCGATTTTTGTTCTGTATATTACAGAATCTAGTTCGTTACTATTATTGTTTTGGATTCCTGCCTACACAGGAGTAATGTTTCATTTCTGCTATCATTCCGCACTTGTTTCGGAATTTATTTAGTTACTCTTAATTTCTTGTTTCCACTCCACATTTGTAAACACCAAATCTGTTTCCTTAATCAATTCGGGTTTGTTCGCTAAATCTTCAAAAGAAATCTGCGTGCCATCACTTTTATAAATGTATGTATACGCTTTTAAATCATTATATAAATTTGCTATTTCTTTTCGAATTCGTTTTTTAAATATTGAAAACCCAAACGTATTTTCCAATCGCATACAAAGCTTATTTAAAAATACAGATGGAATGTTTTTGTGATACAGATTCTCATTCAAAAAACTATAATGAAATGAAATATATAAAGTCGGATAGTTCACTTTTTCTAACGCTTTTCTAATGGTTGGTAAAATTCTAAATTCGGCACCTTCTACGTCCATTTTAATGAAATCTACTTTTTGAATGTTTTCGTCTTCTAAAAAATCGGCTAAAGAAATGGTCTTTAATTCCAACGAATTTTCTGTGTCGCGTTTGCGTTCTAAAATACTACTTGACGAAGCGCCATAGGTTTCACGTGCAGACAAACGAACGGTTTCTTGCGTGTCTGAAATTGCCGTTTTGTACGTTTTTATCTTATCAGCTACTGCCGGATTCAATTCCACATTCTTGTTCAACTCGCTAAAACACACAGGATCTGGATCGAGCGCATGCACTTCTTTGGCAGTTTTTGCTGCGTATAATGTTAACACACCACTCCACGAACCAACATCTAATACCACAGAATTTTCATTGACAAAATGATCAAAAATTGCAAACGTATGCGGTTCCCAATCAATGGAATTTATGTAGCTCCAATAGTGTTTATTTTGTCCAGGATCTACCTGAAATGTATGATTTTTAAGCTGAATTTGCATCTAAAATGTGTCTAAATCTGAATAAGTAAATATAAAGTCTTTTAAATCGATTTCTGGGTCAAAATCTAAATAACCGACCAACCAAGATTCTTTGGGTTGTGTAATTGTTTGTAACTGTTTTGCCATGGTAGCATCTTGATCGACTTGAAATAACAATTCCGTAATTCCCAAGAAAAAGGCTTTTCGTTTTAGCTTTTTTAGGGCTTTTTGTAACGCTTCCGCAGATGGCGCATAGAATTTTCCAACGTGAATTATAGCTTGAATTTTCAACCAAAATATACAACCGTCTATTTCTACACAGTAATGACTTTTGAAACTATTTTTATAATCGATAAATGCGTTGTCAAACTTCAATCGGTACTTTTCTGAATGTTCTGAAGTCAGGTTTTTTATAGCTTCTTGCGAAACTTTCTGCTTGAAGAAAGCGTCATATATATTTGTCCAACGGAATTTGTTGAGCACTTTTCCAATAGGAAGCGTGTTAATTTTTATATGAAAACGCTGTAAATTTTCGTGTTCTTTCCAACCTAATTTTTTCGTGCTGCGATAGGTATTTGCACTATGAAATGCATACACATATTTCATGTCGTGCGCTTTCATAATTTCGTATGCAAATTTTGCTAATGCATTGTGCAATCCTTTTCGCTGATGATTCGGTAACGTATACGAATCGCAGGCATGCGCAACATAAATTTCACGATCATTAAGCTGGAATTTTTGCGGAACGGCACCATAAAAAGCCACAGGAATGTCGTCGCAATATGCAATGCTACAAATATAATTGACGCCAACATAAGACGTATTGTATTTGTTTTGCAAGTACTTGAGCGAGACTTTCTTTTTAAAGACTTTCCAAAAAAGTTCTTTAATCGCAGGAAAATCGGAGTTATCTACGCGTTTGAGTTGGTATATTTCTTTATATGCGATCATTTTCTAAAAGTAAGAACCTTTTAATAAACAGGCTAGTTGTTGTTCCATGGAAATGTACGGATTCATGACAAATCGGTTTTTCCAAGCTTCGTTTTGTATATCTTTTTTAGTATTGTAATCTACCAATAACAATCTGTCATAACCGACTTCTGTGCAGTAATCAGCTAATTCTTGATTGTAATATCCGAATGGAAAAGCAAATTCAGTAATTGGTTGTTTACAAATGGTTTCTAGTTGTTTTTTACTATTTAAAATTTCTTCTTTTGCCGCTTCGAGCGGAATGTCTACTAAGCTCGCATGTGTTTCGCCATGTGCGCCAATGGTAAACAACGGGTTGTCTGCAATTTCTTTAATTTGTTCTGCATTCATGAGTTTCCAATAGTCTTCTAAATCTTCTGTAGGCATAGCTTTCCAATCGTCTTTAAAAACATCATAGATCATTTTTAGGACATCGTACGGCAATGCTTTGGCAACATTTTTCATGGAAACTCCATTCCAAATAAATTCTTTTTTATCGTTTTTATGATACAGATTTCGTTCTAAAACAACTTCTTTTTTGTCGGTGTGATAGGAAACTAAATCGAGAAAATCTGCCCACAAATACGGTGCTTTTTCATGCACAGTTGTAATATAAAAACACGCAGGAACCTTATATTTTTCTAAAATCGGAACAGCGTATTTGTAATTATTCAAATATCCATCATCAAACGTAAGTGCAATATTAAGTGTGTCTTTTTTGAATTTTTTCTGATAGAAATCATCCAAAGAAATCACATTATAATGTGTGGTAATATACTTGATGAATTCTTCAAAAAAGGCTTTCGAGATAAATCGGCTATTGTATTTAGTTTCGCCAACAGCATCGATTCCGTGATAAATTAAGATTCGTTCGCCATAGCGATCTTTCAGCAGCAGTTTGCCCAAACCAAGTTTGAATAACATGGTTTTGTAGAGCAATCCTAGCCGATATTTGATACGCATCCAAAGCATATTTTTCTAGTATTTTATTGCAATATAAAACTTCCTTTGTAAATACATTTAAGATTGGAAGTTGTTTCTTTTTTTTTGGAGTATATAGGAAACAACTACATACTGTGTTCTATATTTAAAATCGACATTTTAATTTATAATCAAATTTAGATGTAAATTAGACTTATTATACACATCTTGATTGATACAATGAAAACTATAATAGAAACAGAAAGACTATTGTTAAGGGAAATTACGCTCGATGATAGAGCGGAAATGTTTCAGCTAAATTCTAATCCAGACGTACAAAAGTATACCGGAGAACCGCTGGTGAAATCTGTAGAAGAAATGGTGCAAGCTATACAGGTAAGAACTGGTGATTACAAGAAATATGGATATGGAAGATGGGCAACTTTTCTAAAAGATAAAATGCAGTTTATTGGCTGGGCTGGTTTGGCATATTTGCCTGAATTTGATGAAATTGACCTTGGGTATCGATTTTTACCTAAATATTGGGGAATGGGTTTTGCAACAGAAGCATCTCAGGCAATTTTGATATACGGATTTAATACACTCAAATTAAAACGGATCATAGCAATTGCGATGAAAGAAAATAAAGCATCTATACGAGTGATGGAAAAAGTAGGAATGGAATTTGACAAATTTGCACCTTACGAACCGGATGGAGAAGATGTTGTTTGGTATTGGTGTGACAAAGAGTTGATAGCGAAAAATAAACGTTGATTAAAAAATATCATTAGGTGCACAAGTAAATAATAAATACGTAGTGTGAAAATCATTTTTCAGCTTGAATCTGATATAATTTCCATCCTTCCAAATGCGTTTCTACGACTTTCAATTGATAATTCTGTTCAATAAATTCCCAGTTTTGCATTGGTGTTTTACCTTTCCATTGCACTTCGTAGCGCGCAGGATCAAATAAAATTAAATCGTTCTTTTGAAAGCTTTTATACCGTTCTAAATACATATTTTTAAATTCAAAATCCAATCCGCGACCTTTCATTGCCAAATCTACATCAAAACTATACAAAGTCGCACCTTCATACGGCTGAATCATAGTCGCCAATTGTTTTTCAATAATCGTTCGCGTAAAGATAAGTTTAAATGTGATTGCGAAAAATGTAAGTTGCAATCCAATAGAAATCACAGCAATTGGAATTAAAAATCGTTTGATGAATTTTAGTTCTAACAGTTTTGTAAATGCAGGAAATAATAAGATTAAAATTAACGGAAATGCCAAGCCAATAATTCTTGGATTTTGAAATGGAATTCCTGCTAAAAATAGGATGTACAATCCGCTACAAATCAATAATATTTTTTGATGAAATACTAAAAGTGATTTGTAATTTTTAAGCGTTAGCAAACTTAAAACACTTCCAATAAAGATAAATCCAGGATGAAAAAATACATACAGTGTATAGATCAAATTCGGAACTAAATAACTTGTGGTACCATCTTGTGTTGTAAAACTTGATTTGAAATAATTTCCAAATGACCAAACTTGTAAAAAGTAATTTGAGGAAGCTTCAAATAATGCGCCCCATTGAAAAATGAGAAACGGAATTGCTGCAACCAAGCTTACTATAGTTGCAATGAATAATTGCATGATTTTTTTTCGTTCCCAAACTAAATACAATGCATATAAAATGATTGGAAAAGTGATGAAAAGTGAAGCATAACGCGTCATTAATGCACAAGTTGCAAAGATAAAAATAGGAGCAAGGCTTGTTTTTTTGTGATACGATGTAAAGAAAAAATAGAAAGCCAACACGACAAAAACCAACGTTAATGCATCTGACATTACAATGAGTCCCATTTTTAGTAAAAACGGACAGAAAACTGCAAAAATCAATACGTAAAAAAAATGATGTTTTGATTTTGGATATAAAAGTCGAATCGTTTTTAAAATATATACACAAGCAATTGAAAAACTAATACAACTAATCAATTGTAATGCAAGTGCGCTTCCAAAAATAAAACTAAGTAAACTTCCTAAAGTTGGGTATAAAACGGGCCAAAAATAATTCCCAGGATGCACGCCATCAGTTATATATTCTTGAATGGCATTTGTGTAACGCAAATATTCATACGAATCTTGTCCGTACAAACCATCGAAACCTACCATCCTCAAAACGATCATAAAAAGCAATGGAATGCAAAAAAGCGTCAAGTGCTGGTAGAAAAAAGTTGTTAATTTAGAAGGTTTCAATATAGTTTTGTTTTGCGTATCTAAATATAGTTGTTAAATTGGCGATCGTAAAAAAATACAATTATTTTTTGCGCAATTACGCTAAAACCATGATCAACTCCAAAAAAGTTATTATCGTTCTTCCTGCATACAATGCTTCGGAAACTTTGCAAAAAACCTACAACGAAATTCCATTCGATATTGTAGACGAAGTTGTATTGGTTGACGATCACAGTACAGATGAAACGCTACAAGTTGCCAAAGAATTAGGTATTAAACACTTGGTGAAACACGATCAAAATAAAGGCTATGGAGCAAATCAAAAGAGCTGTTATAAAAAGGCTTTATCGTTAGGAGGCGATATTGTTGTGATGTTGCACCCAGATTATCAATATACGCCAAAGTTGGTACATTCTATGGCGTATTTAATTGCAAATGATGTGTATCCTGTTGTGATGGGATCACGAATTTTAGGAAAAGGCGCATTGCGCGGCGGCATGCCAATGTATAAGTATATTGCGAATCGTTTTTTAACCTTGTTTCAAAATATTCTCATCAATCAGAAATTATCAGAATACCATACAGGATTCAGAGCATTTTCAAAAGAAGTGCTGAATTCACTTGCTTTAGAGCATAATTCAGACGATTTTATTTTCGACAATCAAATGTTGTGTCAAATTTTTAATAAAGGTTTTGAAATTGCCGAAATTACCTGTCCAACAACCTATTCTAGCGAAAGCTCATCCATCAATTTTCAACGAAGTGTAACTTATGGTTTAGGCGTATTGAAAGTATCTGTTCAATATTTCTTGCATAAAAAGAAAATAAAGTCATTTCAAATATTCAAATAGCGAAATAGTCATTATATTTATAAAAAAATTGCCCGTTTTGAAAAAGCATAAAATCTTATTGTACAATCCTATAGCTGTCTTTTTTGATATGCCACTTGCCTTGTTGGCGATAGGATCTGTATTAGATCCAGAGAAATACGAAGTTATTATTGTTGATGGTCGAATTGATAAAAAACCATTAGAAACCATTAATAAACATATAGATGATGCTTTGTGTTTTGGTACCACTGTGTTGACAGGAAGACCTATAAAAGATGCTTTGACTGTAACGCAAGCAGTAAAAAAGATGCGCCAAGATCTTCCTGTAATTTGGGGTGGATGGCACACTTCTTTATTCCCAAAACAAACCTTGAAAGACGAAATATGTATTGATGTAACGGCACAAGGACAAGGAGAAGATACGTTCAAGGAATTGGTAGAAGCGTATGCAACTACTGGAGATATTACTGACGTAAAAGGAATTTGTTACAGAAATGAGGAAGGCGAAATTATAAAAAATCCGCCGCGAGTGATTGTTGCGATGGATACTTTTGCAGATATCAATTATGAATTGATTGACGTTGAAAAATACTTTGAAAAGAAAGGAAGAAGACAACTCGATTATATTTCTTCAACTGGTTGTTATTTTAGATGTACTTTTTGTGCCGATCCTTTTGTATATAATAGAAAATGGACTGCTATTTCGCCAGAAATTATGGTGAATAAATTGGCAGCACTTCATGAAAAATATCAGTTTACTGACTTGAATCTTCAAGATGAAACCTATTTTACATATAGAGATCGTGTCATTGAGATTTCGGAACGTATGATTGAAAAAGGCTTGAACTTTACGTGGGCAGCTACGATGCGTGCCGATCAAGGTTCGCGAATGTCTGTGGAAGATTTTAAAATTTGTGCCAAATCAGGATTAAGACGTTTGTTAATCGGAGTAGAATCTGGTTCGCAAGAAATGATGAATTGGCTGAAAAAAGATATCAAAGTTGAACAAGTATATATGTGTGCCGAACGTTGTAAAGATTTAGGCATTGCTGTACAATTTCCGTTCATTGTTGGTTTCCCAGAAGAAACTGATAAAAGTATTGAAGAAACGGTGAAAGTTGCATTGGATTTGAACAGTATGCATCCAAATTTTCACACGCCAATATTCTATTTTAAACCGTATCCAGGAACTACCATTACTGAAAACGTAGTGAAAGAAGGTTACAAACTTCCCGAAACCGTGCATGAATGGTCTGATTTTGACTTTGTAGGTTCGTCAGGACCTTGGGTAAGTAAGGAAAAGTATGATTTCTTTGAAAAATTCAAGTTCTATCTCAAATTTGCATATTCAAATCAAAAGTGGATATACAAACCATTACAATTACTAGCAAGATGGCGTTGTAAGCACAAGTATTTTAATGTTCCGGTAGAGAAGAAAATTGTAGATAAATTCTTTAAAAAACAGCAGTTAGCATAGGATCGCTTCGCGTGTCTTTTAAATGCTTTTATATTTAAATAAAATTCAATACTTATAATTTAGCATTCCTTTGATACGTCATTACGAGAAAGAATGACGAAGTAATCAGTTACTTAAGAAACAGATTGCCACAAGTTTTTTTAAAACTTTCACAAAGACGTTTCATAGATAAAACGTCTCTTTGAGTGAATTTGCTTTGCAAATTTGTATTTCGACTGAACTTAACAGAACTATGGAGAAGTACTCTAAAATCAATAAGTTTCATCAATAAGAATCAAAAATCAAAGCTGTTCTCGATACAATTTTCTAATGAAAATTACTCGAACTGACGTTTGAAACACCTCAATTCTCAATACTAATATCTGAAGACTATTCTTTCAAAATAACTTTCAATTCTTTCGTAATCTGTTCCGAAGTTAATTCTGCACCCGATTCGTTAAAGTGGAAATCGTCGTAAAAAGATTCGGTTGTTTTTGGTAATTGTAAATCGATACACGGAATATTATTTTGAGCACAAATAGTTTTTAAGCGTTGATTAAACAATTCCATTCCACCATATAATGCTGTTGTGCTGTAAAAAGCTTCGTTGTTTTCAAAACCGCTAGTAAGCATCAATTCTTCGTATTCTGGTTCTAAATTTGGTTTCCACATCGTTGCTTGTGTCACAAAAACCAAGCGTACATTTTTTTCTTTTGCGAGTTGAATCATTGCTTTTACATTCTCTTCATAACGTGTCAAACCAGGCGTTAAATCGGGTAATTCTTCTATAATTTTAGATTCTTTTCTCAACGCTCTAATGTCTAAAACCGTTTTGGTTAAATGATCTTTATGATTGAAATAAAAGGAAATATTTTTCTTTGCTCTTGAAGCTAATTTATGTAATGTCAATTGCTTGTGCCATGGTAAATAATCATCTGGAATGTGTTGAAATGCAAACTTTTTTTGTCTCAATTCAGGCATGTTTAAATAACGATCCGAAGAAATTAAATACGCCACCAAATCGTTTACACCTTGCATTACCAATACTGTTTTTGTGTCTTTCAGTGCCGGTTTTTCAAGAATGTGCTTAAATTGCAATACGTGATGACTACTATTGTTTCCTGGTCTTCCAAAATTTCCAACCCAAAATTGATTCCCTAATTTTTTTTCGACCAACGCAGGCCAAGATTTTTCTTGTGTCAACGCAAAACATGCTGCGGTACTTCCACCAAAAACAATCATTTTATGTGTTGCATCTTCATGATTTGAAATAGAACGCGCGCCCAATTCATCAAAAGAAACCTGTGAATCTTGATGAATACCTGTAATTTCATCCGTGTTAATTTCCCAAACAAAACTAGAATTTGGCGTATTAGTATAATAATCTGTTGGGAAAATTTCCAATGCAGAAAGCACAATTTCAGCAATAATCAACAATACAAGTGTGACTATTCCTGAGAAGGCTAGTTTTTTAAGAAATCGTTTTGAGAAAAGCTTCATA
>NZ_JBGCDL010000377.1:0-11602 GCF_045105435.1 Kordia sp.
ATCATGGTTATGGAATAAATCTTTAATCTTTGGACCAATACCTTCAACAATCGTTAAGTCATCTTCCTTTATCTTTTTTCCAAAAACTGCTTTTGCTGCAGCTCCATCAAAAAGTATTGCACTAACCGCTGGAGCAGCAAAAGAAGATATACTTAAGTTATCAGTACTACCTTTAGCTTCTAAAGTAATCTTACTTTTTTCGCATGCTGCCAATTTAGCTTCCAAAGCATCAATTCGTATTAGATATTTATCATTTTGCGTTTCACATCCTGCTAATTCTGTTTCTAACTTAGTAATAAGTCCGCTAGAATCATTATCGCTTTCATCTTCAGTATTGTTACCAAATAACCTTCCTAATAAATAGCCTAAGATTGCACAAATAAGTCCAACCAATACTGGGATTAATATACACCAATTCATAATTTTATATTTTTAGTTTGTTTCTTTTAATGTTACTACCGTTCTTCTATTTTTTGCTTTCCCTTCTTCTGTTGCATTATCTGCAATTGGTTCTGTTTGTCCTTTGGAAATTGCAGTAATTCTTGAAGTAGAGATTTCATTATCAATGAGATACTTTTTGGCGAAATCAGCTCTTTTTTGTCCATATCCCATGTTTTCACTTGCATCTCCCACATTATCAGTATGACCAACAATCAAACAAGTTGCGCCGTTTACTTTGTCTAGATATTTTGAGATATCTGCAATTTTTTGACGCTGTTCTGTTGTAAGATTGATTACCGTTTGTCCTGTTTTGAAATTTAAAACCAGAGGATTTGTAATAATTTTATCGCGCAATGCTTTCAATTCGTCAGCTTCACTAGTATCGCCTGCTACAATTGTTTTTACCGTATAATCTATAGGTCCGAAATACACATTATCTGCATTTGGAACAAGATCATTTTTAAGCGTTCCATACGTGTCAATAATTTTGGATGGGACTCCAAGTGACATCATATGATTTTTAACTGCATTTGCTCTAGCTAATCCAAGATTTGGATATGCAGAATTATTTTTCTCATTAGCTGTGTAATGACCAATGACTTGAATTCTTTTAGAAGGATTCCCTTTTACATACGCTTGTAAATCAGTAAATGCTTTTTTAAGATCATCAGAAACAGGTGTGATAAAATGGTGATCAGAATTTTTGAAGTTAAAGTTATTTTCTGCATTCAATGCAAAACTACCATCCTGTACTTTAAAAGGATTTAGCGTAGCTTTTTTACTTTAGGATTCTCCTTTACGATGTTTTTTTCATCGCTCTTTTTATCTTTCAAATTATTATTTTCACAATCAGTACAATCGCGACAGCAAAGCCACCAATACAAGATAGTTCCAATAACAATTGTAAGTAAAATACCTAAAATATAAGATATCTTTTTACTCATATATCCGTTATTTATGGTTAAATATTGTTTCAAATTATTAAATTCTCAACAATTTCCACTAATGAATTAGATGAATAAACAAAAAAAGCCACATCTATCGATGTGGCTTTCAATATCTTAGACGAACTGCAATTTTACAAATCAAACTTAATTCCTTGCGCTAATGGCAATTCAGTTGTATAATTGATTGTATTTGTTTGTCTACGCATATATATTTTCCAAGCATCAGATCCAGACTCACGTCCGCCACCTGTATCTTTTTCTCCACCAAAAGCTCCACCGATTTCTGCTCCTGAAGTTCCAATATTAACATTGGCAATTCCACAATCAGATCCTTGTACCGATAAGAACGCTTCTGCTTCACGTAAGTTGTTCGTCATAATTGCAGACGATAATCCTTGTGCAACTCCATTTTGAACATCCAACGCATTGGTTACATCACCAGAATATTTTAATAAATATAAAACTGGTGCAAATGTTTCGTGCTGCACTATTTCAAATGAATTATCAGCTTCTGCAATAGCAGGTTTTACGTAACATCCACTTTCGTAACCTTCTCCAGATAAAACACCACCTTCAACAACGATGTTTCCTCCTTCAGCAACTACTTTTTCTAAAGCAGCTTGGTATCCTTTTACAGCATCTTTGTCAATAACTGGTCCAACATGATTGTTTTCATCTAATGGATTTCCAATACGTAACTGTCCGTATGCAGCAACAACTGCATCTTTTACTTTATCATAAATAGAATCGTGAATAATCAATCTACGAGTCGATGTACAACGTTGTCCTGCCGTTCCTACAGCTCCAAAAACAGCTCCGATTACAGTCATTTTAATATCTGCATCTGGCGTAACGATAATTGCGTTGTTTCCTCCTAATTCTAATAAAGACTTTCCTAAACGTCCTGCTACTTCTTTCGCTACAATTTTACCCATACGTGTAGATCCTGTTGCAGAAACTAACGGAATACGAGTGTCTTTAGAAAGATACTCTCCTACTTTATAATCTCCATTTACCAAACAGCAAATTCCTTCTGGCAAGTTATTTTCAGCAAAAACCTCAGCGGCTATATTTTGACAAGCGACTCCACACATTGGTGTCTTTTCAGATGGTTTCCACACACACACATCTCCACAAATCCAAGCTAAAGCTGTGTTCCAAGCCCAAACTGCTACTGGAAAGTTAAATGCAGAAATAATTCCAACAACTCCTAATGGATGATATTGCTCGTACATTCTGTGTCCTGGACGCTCAGAGTGCATTGTAAGTCCGTGAAGTTGACGAGAAAGACCAACTGCGAAATCACAGATATCAATCATTTCTTGTACTTCTCCTAAACCTTCTTGGTATGATTTTCCCATTTCATAAGAAACCAATTTTCCTAGAGCTTCTTTTTTCTCTCTTAATTTTTCTCCAAATTGACGTACAACTTCTCCACGTTGTGGCGCTGGCATCGTTCTCCAAGTTTTAAAAGCTGAAGTTGCAGCTTCCATTACTTTTTCATAATCTTCTTTTGTCGTCGATTTTACTTTTCCAATCAATTTTCCATCTACTGGAGAATATGATTCAATAAGTTCTCCGTTAGAGAAATTGTTTGAACCTGTTGAAGTTCCTTCATTGACATCTTTTAAACCTAATGTTGCTAAGGCTTCTTTGATTCCAAAATCAGTAGTCACTGCTCCCATGTATATATAACTTTTTTTAGTTCTTTTGTTAAATTTCTGCGAAGATAGTATAATTATGCCAATCTTTTACTTCACAGTGTGTGGTTTATCATTTCAATTCTAAGATCGTATAGTGGTATTCGGCACGAAGATATTTTTCATCTTTTGCTACATCAACGGCAAAACTTTTTCGATGTTGATGTAATTTTAATCCTGTATCATCTTCCTGCGATATATTTACTATTTGACTGTATCTGTTTTCACTATGCTGAATTAAATTTTCTTTCAATAAAAACGTATTTACATCAAAATAAAACCACCAAATGGCATCGCTCTCAGGATAGGTAACTTTAATTGCATACGCTTCGGTATCATCTTCCAACCGAACAATTCTTTCAAACTTTACTGAAGCTTCATCAGTAAATAATTTATACGGTTGCCACAATACAAATTGCGCACCCAAAATTTCTTTAGAAGCAGCTTCAACCTTTTTAGTATCTGTTACTTCGTTTCCACCTACAAAAACAGCAGTTTCTTTTCCGTCATACACAATCTGTTTTTCAACAGCATCTTCCATCCATTTTACTTTTGATGTAAATGTAGGTTGTAAGGTATTATGAAACGTTTGTTTTTTTTCACTCTCAACTGCGCCTTCACTAGTGTAAAACGTAGTTGTTTTTTCGTAAATTAATAATTTAGGAGTTTCCCACAATGCTTTTCCTCCATGCGCTTGTTCCAAAGATTTTTCAATAATTTCTTCCGCGGTGAGCGTACTTTCGCATGACAATGCAAAAATTCCTAAAACGATACATAAAAAAATAACTCTACTATTCATCAGCTGTAAATCGTTCATCAACAGGCATTACAGTTCCGCAATTATCACAAGTAAGCAATTCCTTAGACGCATAAAAATCTTTAAAATGCCCTAAAAAATCTTTCTCAACATCAATCAACGGAAATCGAACTTCATGCAATTTATGATTACAATTATCGCAGTACCATTGCAAACCATCCATTAAATTGGTTCCTTTTCGCTTTCGTTCTATAACCAAACCTATAGAATTGTTAAAACGCACAGGTGAATGTGGCACACCTGCAGGATGCAAATACATATCGCCAGGACCTAATTTCATCGTTTTCTTTTCACCATCTTCCTGAATATGTACTTCTATATTTCCTTCTAATTGGTAAAACAATTCTTCGGTTTCATTATAATGATAATCCTTTCGTGCGTTGGGTCCACCAACAATCATCACAATATAATCACCTGCTTCTTTATATAAATTTTTATTTGCCACAGGCGGTTTTAACAAGTCTCTGTTTTCTTCAACCCATTGATTTAGGTTGAATGGTTTTTGTATAGCCATTGTCATTTAGAATTTTAGATTTTAAAATTACACATTTTTTATCAGCCAAAATCATTCACAAACAGATAACTCTATAAGTTACTGACATACAACTGTTAAGTAAGGCAAAACCGTACTTTGTTGATTGTATTATTTTCTATCTTTTTTTCGTTAACCAAAACAGAACTAATTATGAAAAAAAAGAAGTTAAAATCATTATCGCTTAAAAAAGCGTCCGTTTCAAAGCTAAACGGTGGCGCACAAAGTGGACCAATACCAATTCAGCTAACTATAAACATTAAAAATTGTGTACTTACATACAATATTTATCAATGCACTTGGCATAGTGAATTATATTCTGCTTGTGATTGCGAACCTTCATGGCAATTTAACTGTCAAACCTCACAAGGAATTCCTTGTGAAGCTTAATAAATAGTTTAAATAATGCCTAGCATACAGGTTGTTAATTTTTGAAACAACTCAAAACGAAAGCTCCAAAAGTATATTTTTGGAGCTTTTTTTTGCTTTTACTTGTGAATAAATATCTGAAAAACAACAAGTTTTCCATCGTGAAATTATGTACATTTAATGGCTAATCAATGATCTCGACTCATGAAAAAATCTGTACTTGTATTGCTGTTTTCTATTTTTCTAATGTATAGTTGTGCGAATACTTCTTCCGAAGAAAAACCACAAAAAACAGATACAAAACCTGTAAATAACATCGGACTTGTTATTCACGGCGGTGCAGGAACCATCCTAAAAAAGAACATGACGCCAGCAATGGAAGCCGAATACGAAGCCATGCTTGAAAAAGCAGCCAAAAAAGGATATGAAATTCTACAAAATGGCGGTTCAAGTTTGGATGCTGTTGAACAAACAATTCACATTCTAGAAAATTCCCCACTATTCAACGCTGGAAAAGGTGCCGTTTTTGCAAATAATGGTAAAAATGAACTCGACGCTTCTATCATGGAAGGAAAAAACTTAAATGCTGGTGCCATTGCAGGTGTAACAAATTTAAAACACCCAATTTCTGCCGCACGAAAAGTAATGGAAAACTCCGATCATGTTTTGCTCGCAAGAAAAGGCGCAGAAGAATTTGCCGCAGCACAAGGGTTGGAAGTTGTGGATACAAGCTATTTTTTCACGGAAAAACGCTACAAATCATTAGAAAGAGCCAAAAAAAATGACGCAGATAAAAAAGCTGCGTATTTGGATCCGTATATCAAAGATTACAAATACGGAACGGTTGGTTGTGTGGCTTTAGACAAAAACGGAAATTTGGCTGCTGGAACTTCTACTGGCGGAATGACCAACAAGAAATGGAATCGTATTGGTGATTCGCCAATAATTGGTGCAGGAACCTACGCAAATAATAAAACCTGTGCAGTTTCTGGAACTGGACACGGCGAATATTTTATAAGAGCCAATGTCGCGTATGATATTTCTGCCTTGATGGAATACAAAAACATGTCGTTGCAAGAAGCAGCCAAAGAGGTCATTCAAAACAAGCTCAAAAATATGGGCGGCGATGGTGGAATTATTGCCATAGATGCAAAAGGAAACCTAGTAGCCGAATTCAATACGCCAGGCATGTACCGTGCAATGGTTGATGAAAAAGGAAATGTAACTGTTGGAATTTACAGTGAATAACGAATCCTTCCAATTTTTACACGAACACTAACTAACTGATAACGAATACTCAAAGAACAGATATAAGATGAGAAAGTTTTTCTATTTTACAAAAAAATCTAGCATGCGTAACTATACTATTTGTATCCTTTTCGGGATCGTTCTCAGCTTCTTTTCCTGCAATACAGGAAATCCAGAAGCAGACAATATATTTGAATTCAAAGACTATATTTATCAAACCACAGCAGGAACGGTTTCGGTAAAAGAACCAATTATAATTGGACTTCAAAAGCAACTTTCCAATTTGGGTGATTCAGGAGAAATAGCTGCCGATGTCATCAGTATCAGTCCTGAAGTAAGCGGTAAACTACTCGTTCAAAATAACAAAACCTTGCGCTTTCAACCAGATGCACCTTTGCAACCAGATACAGAATATTCGGTAACCATAAAGTTAGAAGACTTATATGAAGATGTAAAAGAAGAATTTAAAACCTATACGTTTGTTTTTAAAACAATAGCACCAAACTTTTCTGTAACGACGAACGATTTACAATCATATTCAAAAGGATGGCAATATTTGAACGGAACGTTACGCTCTGCAGATGTCATTTCAACAGAAAAACTCCAAAAACTCGTTACAGCAACACAAAGTGGAAAAACACTAAATGTAAAATGGGAACCTTCTTTACTTAATGCTACGACGTACGAATTTACTATTGATAGTATCAATAGATTAGAAAACAATTCAGAAATCAACATTACGTGGACAGGAACACCAATCAGCGCCAAAGCAAAAGGCACTACAAAATATAGCATTCCAGGGAAAAATAACTTCTCAATCGTTGGTGTTACGGTTTCTCAAAGTCCCGAACAAAAAGTGAGCATCAACTTTACAGATCCGTTATATAAAAATCAAAACTTTGCAGGACTAGTGACTCTTAAGAATCAAAAAAATGTCACCTATGCAATTGATGGAAACATCTTAAACGTCTACCCAAAAAATAAAATAAAAGGAACTACAATGCTCGAAGTTTTTGCGGGCATCAAAAGCAAAGACGAGTACAAACTGAAAAGTGGTTTCACCAAAAATATCTCTTTTGAACAGCAAAAGCCAAAACTTCGCGCAGTAAGTAAAGGTGTTATATTACCAAACTCAAAAAACCTAACGTACAACTTTCAGGCGATGAACTTAAAAGCAGTTGATGTACGTGTCATAAAAATATACCAAGACAATGTATTGCAGTTTTTACAAGAAAACAATGTAAGCGATGTTGACCGATACAGCATTCGTAAAGTAGGAAGGCGTATTGCCAAAAAAACCATCGATTTAATCGAAAATGAAAACGAAAATGATGGGCAATGGAAAACCTACGGAATTGACTTAGCTACGCTTTTCAATGCAGCTCCAGGCGCTATTTATCAAGTAGAAATCAGCTTTAAAAAAGAATATTCGCTTTATGCCTGTGAAGCAGGTGATGCCGCTACTGCAGATAGTTCTCGTTCACGCAGACGTGACAATTACTACCAAAACCGAGAAGATGAAGAAGAAAATGAGGAAGAATACTGGGACAATCGCATGTACGAATTCAGAAACTACCGTTACAATTGGAGAGATCGTGACAATCCATGTACCGATTCGTATTACATGCAAAGTGAATTCCTTACAGCAAACATTCTGGCATCAGATTTAGGTGTCATTGTAAAAAGTGGCGGAAACAAATCGTATCATTTTGCGGTAAGCGATATCACATCTACCGATCCTGTGAGCAGCGCCAAAGTAACACTTTACAACTATCAGCAACAAGAAATTGAATCAAGACAAACCGATTCACAAGGTTTTACAATCATTGATGCTGATAAAAACGCATACTTTGCTACGGTTTCCAAAGGCAATCAAATTACGTACGTAAAATTGAACAACGGAAGTTCACTTTCCATGAGTAAATTTGATGTAGCTGGAAAAAAAATCAAAAAAGGAATCAACGGTTATATCTATGGCGAACGTGGCGTTTGGCGTCCTGGCGATAGTTTACACCTAGCTTTTGTATTGAATGATGCAGGAAATCCACTTCCAAAAAATCATCCTGTAAAAATGGAAGTTACGGATGCGCGTGGCAAATTAGTCTACAAAAATGTAACGACGCAAGGCGTAAACAACTTCTATAAATTTACCGTTGAAACGGATAGAGAAGCACCAACAGGAAATTGGGAAGCCAATGTAAGTGTTGGTGGCGTAAACTTTTCTAAAACGCTCAAAGTAGAAACGGTAAAGCCGAATCGTTTAAAAATAAATATTGATTTTGACGATGAAATTTTAGCCAATTCCCGACCAATTGAAGGCACACTAAAAGCCGCTTGGTTACATGGTGCGCCTGCTAAAAACTTAAAAGCAGAAGTCAATGTGCGATTGACAAGTACAAAAACAACATTCAAGAAATTTCCGAAATACAAATTCAACGATCCGACACGAAACTTTAATTCGGAAGAATTTGTCATGTTCAAAGGAAAACTAGATGAAGAAGGTCTTGTCAATATTTCTAAAAAAATAAACGTAGACAAAAAAGCGCCAGGCATGTTGCGTGCTTCGTTCTTAACGCGCGTATTTGAAAATGGTGGCGATTTCTCTATTGATGTATTCTCAAAAGATTTTGCGCCGTATACGTCATTTGTTGGGTTAAAATCACCTGAGCCAAAACAATACGGTTCGTTTTATACCGATGAAGACAATACCTTTGAAATTGTGACGGTAGATGATCGCGGAAATCCGATCAAACGAAACGGATTAAAAGTGAAAATTTACGAAATCAACTGGCGTTGGTGGTGGAGTTCGTCGTATGAAGATTTATCTTCCTATTCGGGAAGCAACTATCATAAACAGTATCGTACTTTCACAATTAATACAAATTCCAACGGAAAAGGAAGTTTCAAAATCAACATTCCTGACGAAGATCGCGGACGGTATTTAATTCATATTTCCGATCCAAAAAGCGGACATGCAACCGGACAAACCACTTATTTCTACAAAAACTGGTGGCGCAGAAGTAACGATGGCGACTCAGAATCGGCTAAAATGTTGATTTTCGCATCTGACAAAGACAAATACAATGTTGGCGAAAAAGCGACCATTACGTTTCCATCAGGAAAAGGCGGACGCGCATTGGTAAGTGTTGAAAATGGTACAGAAGTATTGAGTACCAAATGGGTAAAAACATCCAAAGAACAAACAACAACAACGATTCCGATTACGGATGAAATGGCGCCAAATGTATTTGTAAATATATCGTTATTGCAAAAACACGATAATGTCTCTAACGATTTGCCAATTCGCTTATATGGTGTCATTCCAATCATGGTAGAAAATCCTGCCACGATATTAAAACCTAAAATTTCAGTGCCCGAAACCTTGCGTCCAGAACAATCGTTCACGGTAAAAGTGAGCGAAGAAAACAAAAAAGCAATGACCTATACAATTGCAGTTGTGGATGAAGGTTTGTTAGATTTGACACGATTTAAAACTCCAAATCCTTGGGATCTTTTCTATCAACGACAAGCGCTCGGTGTTCGTACTTGGGATATTTATGATGATATTATTGGCGCATTTAGCGGAGACATTGATCAAGTATTTGCCATTGGTGGTGGCGATGGCGGAAATGGCGCAAAAAATAAAAAAGCCAATCGTTTCAAACCTGTGGTCAAATATTTAGGCCCTTTCCAACTAAATGCAGGACAAACGAAATCGCATACTATCGAAATGCCAAATTATATTGGTGCAGTTCGTACAATGGTTGTTGCTGGAGATACCCAAAAAGAAGCATACGGAAATGCAGAACAATCATCAAAAGTAAAAAAACCGTTAATGGTCTTAGCAACTGCTCCAAGAAAACTAAGTCCTGGCGAAAAAGTGACCTTACCTGTCACTGTTTTTGCAATGGAAAATAAAGTAAAAAATGTATCGCTTACGCTGAAATTACAAAACGGAATTTCGGTTGTGGGAAGCAATACAAAATCACTCACATTTAGCAAACCAGATGAAAAAATGGTGTTTTTTGACTTAGATGTAAGTGAAATAAAAGGCATTCAAACCATAGAAGTTATTGCGACAGGAAATGGCGAAAAAGCATCTTACAAAGTAGAAATAGATGTCGAAAACCCGAATCCGATTGCAAAGAAAATTCACGAACTCACCCTGCAAGGAAACGAATCGCAAACACTTTCTTTTGATACTTTTGGTGTGGACGGAAGCAACGCAGCTACCGTAGAATTTTCAACATTGCCTCCAATGGATTTTGCTTCACGAATGGAATACCTAATTCGTTATCCGCACGGATGTATTGAGCAAACAACATCGAGCGTATTTCCACAGTTATATTTAGCAGATATTTTCGATATTACAGCGCAGAAAAAAGGACAAATCAATCAAAATATTGAAAAAGGAATCAAACGTTTGGCACATTTTCAACAACCAAATGGCGGAATGGGGTATTGGATTGGCGAAAGCAACATCAATGATTGGGGAACAAATTACGCAGGTCATTTTATGATTGAAGCCGAAAAGAAAGGCTATACGTTGCCACTGACATTTATGAATAAGTGGATTAGTTACCAGCAAAATGCAGCACGTACTTGGCGCAATAATACCCGATATTACTACGACGATTTAATACAAGCCTATCGTTTATACACACTTGCTTTGGCGGGTTATCCAGATTTGGCATCAATGAACCGATTGCGTGAAACTAATAACTTATCAAACGATGCAAAATGGCGATTGGCAGCTGCGTACGCATTGGCTTCGCAAAAAGAAGCTGCGGAACAAATTGCAAAAACGGCGAATATTAACTTTACACCATCAAAAGCACGATACGATTATACGTATGGTTCGGTAGATAGAAACAGAGCAATGGCAATGGAAACAATGGTTGTTTTAAAAGATCCAAAAACCATTGAATTATCAAAAACTATTGCTAAAGATTTATCTTCAAGTCGTTGGATGAGCACACAAACCACTGCATACAGTTTGTTAGCAATGGGAAAAATGGTGACGCAAAATGGCGGGAAGAATATTAAAATACAATATACGTTCAATGGGAAAAACCCGCAGACAATTCAGACGACAAAAGCTATTGCACAACGCGATTTAAACATTAAGAAAGGAAGTAATACGGTTCAAGTCGAAAACAAAGAAGACAATGTATTATTTGTGCGTGTATTAAGTACTGGAAAATTGCCTTTGGGCGAAGAATTAGCAGAAAAACGAAATCTAAGTATTCGTGTGTTGTATAAAGACAAAGCTGGAAACTCCATCGATGTTTCGAAATTGACACAAGGAACTGATTTTATGGCGACCGTAACCGTTTCAAACGACAAGCCAGAGTTTGTGGGTGATATTGCATTGACAGAAATTTTCCCATCTGGTTGGGAAATTGTAAATACACGTTTTACCGATTATGGAAATACGCCATCTAGCGAAGCGCGACATACTGATATTAGAGACGATCGCGTGAATTTCTATTTTGATTTGGAACTTGGAAAAGCAAAAACATTCAATGTATTATTGAATGCTTCTTAC
>NZ_JBGCDL010000378.1:0-5218 GCF_045105435.1 Kordia sp.
GAAATATTCAAGTGCTAGAAATTATCAAGAAGATCATACTATTTTAGAAATAGATGACATGGGTTTCTTTGGTTAGAAAATGATATTGTATATTTTTAGCTTGTGTTTCGGCACTAGTATATACTAGCGCTAGCGTGGGAAATTCCATCATTAGATTATTGTGGTTTGGTAGATAAAGTTTCAGTGCCAATTCCTCATTTTGGATGTATTATTAGTGTAGAATAATTTAGAATAGTCGCAGAAAAATTAATCAAAAATAATATCAAATTTATTGTAGCACCTCAAGTAAGATTCAAAGGAAAAGCTGGTGAACAACAAACAATGTTTGTACTTGATTTTAGCAATAATTCACCTGATAAATTCCCGTACAATTGCACAACTTCTGGGATATAAGCAATTGATTTTTTTGCAGATTTATTTTTAGTTACTGAATTGTTATTGATGAATGCTTCTCCAGAAGTAGGTTCAATCAATCCTAAAAAAATATTGATTGTCGTGGTTTTACCAGCTCCGTTTTGTCCTAAAAGGCAAAAAATTTCTCCAGGTGCTACAGTAAAACTCAAATCTTTGATCGCTACTGTATCGTCATAACGCATACACAGCTTTTTTGCTTGTAACATACAAGATGATTTAAAGTTTTTTGAATAATGGAATCCCTTTCTCAAGAATAAAGAAAGGAGTTAAGGAAAGTCCTTAAATTCACTGTAAATTCAAGTATTACAAAACCATAGACAACAGGTAGAATGCTATATTTTTTGCTAAAAATGTTTTTCTAGTACTGTTTAATTGTAAAAATATGTTTTGTAAACTATGAACAGTAAAAAGGTGGAGATCTTGATTTTTTCCTGTATATTTTTAAAGAAAGTAGTTGTTTTTCTTGATCAGGAATACGTTTAGAAATACTATCAGGAACAATTAGCGAGTATGCTATTGATTCATGCTGCGTATAGTCTAAATTTAAGTAAATACTACAGTAGAAGCAAGTTTTTATAAAACTCGAATCTTGATCAAAAGATAGCGTTTCTGAAGAAACATGATTTGTTTTATGTTCATTTTGGTGTTCAAATGAATGCAAGAAAGAAGCGAGATGATTCATAAAAATGATCATCAAAAAAACAAAACTTGTTATTTTCTTTATTTTCTTCAATACTCCTTATTGATGTTTTAATGCAAATAAGATGCAATTATAATAGATTTTTTTTAAAACGCAACTATGTTGCAGTATCAGTCTTTAATATTTTTAATATGATGAACGTTTTGAGAGTGACTCTATAGCGTAACAAAATTGAGTGAAACCGATAGTTTTCGGGCTTTTTCACAAATTTTTAGCATATAATATTAACAGATAAAATCTACTTTTAATGTCTAGCAGTGGTAACTATTTCTATATTTTTTTTTAGATAGAAAAAGTAAACATTCTCATGGATACTCAATTCAAATTCTTTACTTATTGGTATGTATATTTCCTTCTCAAAGGATATAAAAAAAATAATACTGCAACTACAGAATCAAGATTGCATATTGACCATTAAAATCGGTCAATTTTTAGATGTTTGCAAAAGTAAAATAAAGATTCCGAAAATATCATTAACATTTTATTAGTAAGAAATTGCTTTATTTTCTTCCCAAAATTCAACGCTCGTTGGTGAAATTCGACGCTTACACAATAATGTTGCATCGAACAAATAAGATAGGTTTCTTTAATATCCAAATACAGAACTCAACTGCCACTTTCCCCAACCACTTAAAGAAGTTGTAAACTAAAAAAACGTATTGCAGAATGATACAAAAAATAAAAAAACAAAGGCAGCATATTGTAAATGATTCAAATTATTTACGTGTAGGAAGTAAACATCAAGGTGAATACATGGCAAAAGTAAATATTGTGTATATAGAAGCCTGTGCGAGTTACTCATGGATTTATCTAAAAGGAGGTGCACGAATACTCAGTTGTAAAACGATTGGATTCTATGAGGAATTATTCTCAGAAGATAATTTTTCCCGTATTCATCGCTCGTATTTAATCAACCTTTCCTATCTAAAATGTTATGAACCACACTATCGTTTGGTTCATTTAAAAGGTGAAATTGTCTTGCCCGTAAGTCATCGAAAAAACCGTTTAATCTCAAAAATGGTTAGCAGCGGAGAATTGAACACGCCCTTTCAAATGGCGGTATAAAAAAGTATCTAAAAACAAAAACTAGTAAATAAACAAAAATCAGAATTTTATGAAACACGTTATTGCATGTATGTGTTTATTGCTAAGCCTTGGCTTTATGCAAGCACAACAAAGCTCCCCAAATGGAAAAGATGATATTTCTTTACCAACAATAATTCCACCAGCGCCAACGGTGGCAAATTTAATGCGATTTGAAGAAGTCTCTGTAGACCTTTATTCAGGGCAACCTAGTATTGGAATTCCGCTCGGACAAGTTGCTATTTCAGACATGTTAAGCTATCCAATCGGAATTCAGTACAACACACAAAGCGTTCGTATTGATGAACGTTCTGGTTGGCTTGGAACAGGTTTTTCGATGGCTACAGGAGGAGTTATTTCAAGAACTGTTCGCGGTATTCCAGATGAGAACAATTCGCAAGCTCTTGGAAGAGGTGTATTTTTCAACAATTACAAAAACTTTGGTGGTTTATCACTTGCCGATCAAGAAGAATTTTTATGGAAAACTGCCAACGGAATAGACCAGTACGATTCTCAATATGATTTATATCAATACAATTTCTTTGGGAAAAGTGGACGTTTTATCGTTAAGAATATAAATGGACAATTAACACCCGTAATTATTGGAAGTGATACAAATGATATCATTAAAATATATCATAATACAGAATTTGAAATTACCAAATTTGAAGTAACAGATACGAACGGATATATTTATACTTTTGAAGAAACGAGTTCAAATATTATTTACAATAATACGGTAACTACGAGCCAGTTTGGAAACAGTTCATCAGCTTCAACTACCGTTGGAAATGGAGCTGTAAACGCATGGTATTTAAAAGATGTGCGAATGGCTAATGATATTGTACTTTGTAGTTTTACCTATCAAGATGTTCAAGAAAATTACAATACACCTACTTCAACAACAAGAAATCAACTTTTAGGAAGTCCAGCGTTTGGTGACAGTGATGTATCCGATATTAACAAAGGAATGTTACTTCCAAAATTAGTTTCGTCGTCACAGCAAATCTTTAGTACACAAAAATATGTCGATGAAGTAACGATGCGTGATGGAACTAAAATCAGCTATCATTTATCACTTGGACATCCAGAATTTGGCGGACATACGATTAACACAGGGAATTCAGGTACAAAACTAAATCATATAAAAATCTTTGAACCAAACGGAGATGTACACAAACGTATCAATTTTAGTTATACCACATCGACTACCAATCGTTTATTCTTAACAGGAGTTACAGAAGTATTTGGTTCAGAAACCTTACAATACGCGCTTGATTATGAAAACTTAAATGAACTTCCAGGTTTTGGAAGTGATCTTAAAGATGCTTGGGGTTATTACAACGGTGATTATAACGATCCAATTAATAATAACAGTTTAATTATCAATGCACGTTCGGTAAATCCTTCAAAGATTACCACAGGAACTTTAGCGTCTATTACGTATCCACTAGGAGGAAAAAAAGAATTTAATTTTCAAAGTAACGACTTTAGCTATCAAGGAACGCAAAACTATGATTATACAAAGATTCCTGAAAATAGGCAGATATATAATCGTGCTGGAACTATTTCCACTCAACTTGATGAAGAAATTCCTGTCAATAAATTATTACTCTATATTGACAGAAGTCAAAAATTACAACTTTTTAAAAGTGGCTTAACTACAGGAAGTTGTGCAGACCTTAGCAAACATACGCTTTCATTATCAAAAGTGGTTCCCAAACCAGGAGTAACGGTGACACCGCCTTCCAATGGAAACTATTTTGGAGCTGAGACTTCAGATTTTGAATACACAGCAAGCAATTTTGCGTATACATTTACTGTTGGAAACGGATTGGATTTCCCTGTAGTAGGAGCAGGATGGTATTTTGTTGAACTTAGAACTCCAGCGGTAGAACTCACTCCGTGTCCTAGTTTTTTAGACACAAAAGTTGAACTTACTATTGATTTAAAATATACCGAATACAACCTAGTTACTAAAGTCATGAAAGGTGGCGGACTTCGAATTAAAGACGTAGTATTTAGCGATAACGGAGCTGAGAGACAAAAAACAACCTATAATTATAGAGATAATCATCTTATAGAAGATTTTACTGAGACATCCAACGATGGAAATATTATTGATAATTACATTTCAAGTGGTTCGTATGAATCTAATCTAAACAGAAGAACCTATATCAAAGGGAAAATGCATCCGTTTATTACTGAGTTCAGTTGTGCTCATTTGGCTAATACCTTTATACGTGAGCCTGAATTAGTAGAATATCAAGTGATACGCGACATCAATGAAGTACTCACACCAACTACCAAAGGAAATTATGTGGGTTACAAAACAGTATATGTAAAAAAGGAAAATTCAGGAGGAGAACTCTATACTTTTATTTCACCTAGAGATATCGAAATTCTAACAGATACCAATACAGACTATCCGTTTTTACCTGTTGAAAACAAAGATTATCAGCGTGGTGTGGTAAAGAAAAAACAAGTTTTTAATGAATCTCAAAAAATACTTATTGAGGAAGTATATGATTATACGAATGTTTCAAGTATAGCAGAGACTTCGCATGTCATGTATGAACTTCAAAATGTAGATTGTCCTTGGGATCAGTTCTATAATTCGTATAGTACCTACATGTCAGGAACCGTAGAAAATCCTTCTGCAATCTGTGATGTAAATTTAAGTCAAGAACCAAGTGTAGGAACTTGTTATTCTGGAAATGTAGATCCTGTAGCTGGAGTAAGTACGGATGTTCGTGCCGTAACTTTCGATTATATAAAAGGAATTTTACTACCTAGTGAAACCATTAGAAAGGAATTTTTCTACGATGAAAATGATGTTGTTTCAGAAACTGTGACTACTACAAAATCGCAGTACAATTACAAAAATAGAATCAAAGAAAAAACGACTGAATTTGCTGAAGGTGGTACGACAACAATCTACAAAGAAGAAATTCGTTATCCGTACAATTATCAGTTTTTAGAATATACGATTGAGCAACAAACAGATTTGAATAAGATGGT
>NZ_JBGCDL010000379.1:0-3831 GCF_045105435.1 Kordia sp.
AATCTTTTAATTCTTTGAAAGTGATTTCTTTTTGCATCTGTTTATTTTGTTCTTTTTCAATTAATAATTTGAGTCATTATTAAATGATATTTATATTTTTTTATGATTAACGTTTGTCACTTCGAGCGCAGTCGAGAAGCTAAAGAAAGCTAAGGTTTCAAACAATCTCGACTGCGCTCGATTTGACAACTATCTTACTATTCTTCCTTTGGGAATTCAAATACAAACTAAATTCATATTATTGTATTCTTCTTTTTCTATTTTTTTCGTAATCTTCAAAAATCATTTGTCCCAAGCCAGACAATCCTGTTAAGAAGGCTTTTCCCCTATTTTGGGCTGTAAACACTTCTACAAATCTTCGTAAATGCGGATCTTTGGCAATCATAAATGTCGTGATCGGAATTTTTAATTTTCGTGCTTGTGCTGCTTTGTTTAGACATTTTGAAACAATTTGTTCGTCCAAACCGAAACTGTTTTTGTAAAATTCGCCATTAGGCAAGGTCAAACAGCTTGGTTTTCCGTCCGTAATCATAAAAATTTGCTTGTTGGTATTTCGCTTTCGGCGGAGAATATCCATTGCCAATTCAAGTCCAGCCACCGTATTTGTGTGATACGGACCGACTTTTAGGTATGGTAAATCTTTTATTTTGATTGGCCACGCTTCGTTTCCAAATACAATGACATCAATGGAATCTTTTGGATATTTTCTGTGAATTAACTCCACCAAAGCCATTGCCACTTTTTTTGCTGGTGTAATGCGATCTTCTCCGTACAGAATCATGGAATGACTGATATCAATCATTAAGACCGTACTCATTTGCGATTTGTGTTTGGTTTCTTCAACGATGAGATCATTTTCGGTAAGTCGTAAATCTCCAATTCCATTGTTGACTTGTGCATTTTTGATGCTTTCCGTCATGTTGATCATTGCCAAATCGTCTCCAAACTGAAACGCTCTGCTTTCGCCATCGCGCTCGTCGCCTTTTCCAAGTTTTGACGTGTTATGGTTTCCTAAACCGCTTCGTTTTAGCTTCCCAAATATTTGATCTAACGCATACGCACGCAATGCAGATTCCATTTTTGCGGTCAATACGCTTTTCCCTTTTCCGGGTTCGTTGCCTGCATTTCCTTCTTCGAGATCGATTTCTTCTTTGATATATCCGCGTTTTTTCAGATCGTCCTCAAAATCTTGCAATGTGTATTCGTCTGTAAAGATATTGTATTCTCTATCGAGTGTATCAAGCCAATCAAACGCTTCTTCAATATCGCCTGAAGTATGTGTTAGGACGTCTTTAAAAATATCAAATACACGTTCAAAATGCGATATTTCTTTTGGAATGTGCTTACTGAATGTAAAGCCTTTTCCGTAGTTAAAATTCATACTCGTCATTAATTATCCTTTCTTTTTCGGGTTTCTAGTTGAAATGTGAAGTTTTTACTAGATTTTTCTTTTACTGTAAAAATACGGAAAAGATTGGAGAGTTGGAAGATTGAGTAGAAGTTGTTGTTTTTTCACCTACATTTAACCCTAAGCGCCATTTCGGCTTTTACTTCACCTAAATTTAATGCTTTGGTAAAGTGAACACATGCTCTTTCTGATTTGCCTAATTTATAAGCTATCAATCCCAAATAATAATAGGCTAAACCATTTTCGTCATTTAATTCTAATGATTTTTCACAATCTACTAAAGCTTGCTTTAAATTCCCCAGCTTGTAATATGAAAAACCTCTGTTATTATATGCATACGCATGATCGGAAATCTCAATTGCTTTGGTAAAGTCGGAGATTGCTTCTTCATGCTTTTCCATGTCATTTAAGATAATGCCACGCTGATTGTAATAACTCCAATTAGTTTTATCAAGTTCAATAGCTACGTTTGTATCTAGTAGAGCGTTCTGTATATCACCTAAATGGTATTTAGCTTGACCTCTTCCATAATAGATTTCAGAATCATTATTATTGAGAAGAATTGCGCTATTAAAGTCTTTTAGTGCTTTTTCATAGTTTTTCTGCCTGAAATATAATTTTCCTCTATTCCTATATGGTAAATAATTTGGGAAATCTTTACCTATACGGACTGACTTGTTGTAATCAGCTAATGCCGCCACAGAATCTTTTAGATGATGTTGTTTCAATAAACCTCTATTATTCAGTGCAATTACTATGTTTTTAGTAGTTATAGAATCTTGTCCAATTTTGAAATGGCTTAACATTTTATCTAATCCTTTGAGAGCTATATCATATTCTTTTAGCCTAATGTGCGACACAGCTCTATTGACATGAGCCTCAGATAGTTCATTATTCATTTCAATTGCTTTGATATAATCTTCAATTGCATTTTGGAATTCTCTCTTTTTTTGTGATGATCTACCTCTGTAATAATACGCCAAGTCTGTGCCACCATTGACATTTATTTCTCTGGTAAACAATTTAATAGCATTATCAAATTCACCATTATCAAACTGTTTTTTTCCTTCCAAATAATGGTCTACACCAATATTTTCGCAAGAGAAGAATATGAATATTCCTAGAATGATAAATGGTGTTTTTTTCATAAATGCTTCGTATTTTGTCACTGCTATATTTTGAACTGTTTCAATATACGATTTTCATTGATTTAAAAAATATTTAGTGCTTATGTTAATTACACTTCTCGCGGTGTAGCAGGTTTACGAATCATAAATATACCAATCCATAAGAACCAAAGTATCTGACTTATTCCGAAGATTTCTGTAAATATTTCTAGTGGATATACTGTTAAAATTCCCGCAACTCCAACTACAATTCCGATGTAGTTTATTGGTTTTGAAAAGAATTGCCCTTTTAAAGCGATGCAACTGATTAGCAACACCCAAATTCCGCCTACAATCTCGTTTCCGCCACCAAGTCCTTCTACAATAATGCTGACGCTAGACCAAATTACGATTGCATTTTCGGGCGCTGTTTCTCCTATCTTTAGGACTGAATTCAAACCTATATTGGCTATCATTCCGCTTGCTATGACCAATCCGACCCAAATAATTCCAAAAGTAAACGCCAGTTTTGAAAAGTTTGGCGCATGATTTTTAAGTCGTTGATAAATCGCTAATACTAATACAGCTAATACAATTCCGAATAATACATAGCTCACAAGGTTTATGATGGATAAAGCCAGGTAATTGTCTGATAGTATCGTTAATTCATCAACCGCGCTCGTATTTTCTTCAGGATAGATGATTATTGCGCCGTAAACAATAAAAGTTGTGATATAAATGAGCGCTTCAATAATGGCACATACGCCACCGATTTTTTGTAGTTTTTTTAGTTCCATCATTTTAAACCTTTTTTATTGAAGACGATTTAGCATTGATTTCGTTACGAGGTTTCCTACTTTTTGTTATGAGATGATTTTTAACTTTTTCGTACAAGTTGTCCTTGCACAGGTTCTCCGTTTTCTATTAAATCATCATCTTCATAGTAGTTTTTAAACTGTGCCGGAAGTCCAATTCCGTCCAAATAGTTTGGTGTATTTTGCAAGTGATAGTGTAAGTGTGGACCAGAGGAGTTTCCGCTATTTTCTTTTTTTCTTGCATCAGTTTTCAGCTTGCCACTAACGTTATTGTGTATGATTAGTTGCGGGTTTTAAGCACTAAAGTTAGCAAATAAATCACAGATAGAAAGTCTGCGAGGACTTTCGTAAGTAGGCTTTAACTAGCAATGAATTATACACGTTGTGCCTATTGCACAAGTCTAAGATATTGATAAATTTCGTATCTTGAATAATGCAAGGCAAGAAAATCTATCAAGAAAAATTATTCAACAATTTTCAGTTAAGTGATCGCATTCCAACG
>NZ_JBGCDL010000380.1:0-3312 GCF_045105435.1 Kordia sp.
TTAGAGAAAAAGATGATTTAACTCAATGGCTTAAATTCTTCTTAGTAGGAGTTATTGAAACAGCTAAAAGTAGTATAAGCACATTTGACAGCATTTTAAAATTACAAAAAGAAGTTGAAGCTAAAATTCAAACATTAGGAAGTCGGTCACATAACGCTCAACTAATTTTAAATCATTTATTTCAAAGACCAATTTTAGATGCTCAAAAAGTAAAAGAACTAACAAAGCTCTCCTCACCTTCGGTTTATAAACTAATAGATGAGTTAGAAAAACTCGAAATACTAAAAGAAATAACTGGAGCAAAAAGAGGGAAACTTTACTTGTTTAGAGAATATACAAAACTATTTAAATAAAACGTTGTACAACAATGGCTATAAGTAATTGCTTATTTTCGCCTACTTCTGAAAATTCTTGCGGATTTTCAGTTAGGTGTATACTTGCAAAGTTAAGTGCTAAACCACGCAACTACTCATAGCCGAGACGTTGTGCGTAAGCTGAAAAAAATCCGTGCGAAAAAGAACTAATTAAGAAAGACATATGAAAACGTGAAGTCTGAAAAAAATATTAAGAATAAAATAAATTGGATTTTAAAGAATTTACATCTTCTCGTTTCTCTATTAATTGTATTTCCAACAGGTATAATTTATGGTTCACCAACAGTTTTACCTGAACATTTAGACATTCAAGTTGAAACGATTGACCTTTCCAATATGTTGAAAGCAATAATGTGCCTTTATATCGGAATTTCACTCGTATGGATTTTAGGAATCTGGAAAACTAAATATTGGAAAGTAGCAACTCAACTGAATATTTTATTTATGTTATCTCTCGCAACTGGAAGAGCGTTAAGTATGATAACAGATGGAATTCCGACAGGAGGTTATATCTTCGGAATAATTGCTGAATTTGTAATCGGACTTTATTCAATATACCAACTGAAAAATATGCGACGGAATGAATAGCAGAACGGAAAAGCCTACGCACAACACCGTATATAGCTCATAGCTAGTTAGTTGATTAATCGAAGTTAAGGTATATTTGTAAGTCCGCCAAATTTTTTAATTTAGCTTATTGAAAAGAAAAGGTAATAAGAAAATTAAAAAATTCGGCTCGTGCTTAAACGAATGGAAAAAATTAATTTGCACGCAACAAACCATATACACAAACGTTAGCGAACATATTGTTAAAAAACCTAACTGCTTGCAATTAGCCTGAATAGTTTAAAACCATTAGAGTTTGGTTTGGGTAAATTAGCACTTTTTAAAATGGTTTCTTTAAGGTCGTTGCTTTCTAAGTCTTAAGGCCTCTTATTAAAATTATAGCTTGCCTATGTTTTTTTAAGTGGACTGATTTTACTTACGTGTAAGCCGACTTGTTTTCTTTTTGCATAAGCTGGGGTAAAACCATAAACCAATAGGGTTTGTCTTTTAGGGCTGGAGAGATTTAAAAAAGAAACCATTTTAAAAAGGGTTTGGGAAGTCTAGCAATGGTTTGCTGCTTGGGCTAAGGAAAGCGCAACAACACGTTCGCTAACAATATGTATAATCTATACTAGTCGATTTTCCATTGGAAAATCTCCCTGTTTTTACTATATTTATTATGCGGCCCGAAATCTTGTAGATTTCTAGACCGTACAAATTATACACGGAACGTTGGCGAGCATAAAAAATAAATATGGAAATAAAAATAAAAACAGGGGAATACGAAGTTATCGCCTCAGGTAGTATTGTGGGAAACCATAATGAACCAATAGAATTTGAACTCAGTACGTTATTTTTCATTTTTGAATTTATAACAGACACAAACTCCCCAGAGTCTAAAATCAATAAAACGGGAATAGACGATAAAACCTTAAAAATTGAACTAATAAATTTTAATAATACACTTGGAACTAGAAATACGGCTCCTTTGCCAATCGGAACCGTAAACAATAGAAAACTATTTGTGAATTTCAGTTCTTATTCTCTTTCAGAAAGTACCGGACCAATTTTCCATTATTCATTTTTACACAAAATAGAGGATTAACATGGAAAATAAAGTAGACGCCTCGAACTTGAATGAATCATCCATATATGAAGGTGGTTCATTATCTCAAATAAATGCCTCAGACTTAAAGGATAATGAAATTGCTATTAAGCAATTAATCAACAATCATCTTCTTGTTATTGCACAAAGTCAACAGAAAGATATTGAGATTCAAGATTACAAATCAACAATTGAATATTTAAAAACATCTCCTTTCACGGCCATTATTGCTACTATTATCAATTTCTGCGGTTCAATAATGATTGGGTTTTCAGTCAATTTATATACTCAAGATCCATCTCCTAAGTATTCTTGGATTATTTTGACAGCCGGTGCTCTTTTAGTACTAACAGGTTCATTAAGTAATATTTTATATCCTTTTGCTCGAAAATGGTTTAATAAAGACGCTCGCTAACAAAATGTATAGTGCATACCCTGCGGGATACGCACCATACATAGAACGTTGCCAAACATATATGAAAATCGGAAATCATAAAATATTTTGTCTTTTTATTTTTACTCTATTCTGTAACTTGACTATTGCTCAAAATGAAATTTACTTTTTAATAAATAAGAATGATTCACTTATAAATACACAAATTTCAAATAAGCCGAAAACTTTCAATGGATACAGTCTATTTTATGATAAAAAAGTTAGAACAAAAAAGAATAATACACCGAATTTAAAACAATCAAAATCAGATGGAGTAATTACGATTTCGGAAGAAGATCCAAAGTATGATTATTACGTCTATGAAAAACCTTCAGTTGTATTCAGTTTTATAAAAGAATATGATAAATTAATTGATAAAAATGAGCTTAACGATTTAAAAATAATAAAAGACCGAAAGGAATTTCTGAAAATTAGTGAAAAAGGAGGTTTTGACGGACTAGGGAATACATATTATTTTCTTGAAAAAAGAGAAAACGAAAAGTACCTAATTAGAAAAGTTCACGCTGTAATATTTGAATAAGTGACTTTTATGAATAAAATACGTTTGGCAACACCGTATAAAAAAAATTGCTAAATTAGTGCTTAAATAAAGGTAGTTGCTTTTTTATCAACTTCTGAATTTCCTTCGGAAATTCCTCGCTGACAAAACCGCAACTTTCCTTATACAACAACGTTGTAAGTAATTTGACGCATGAACTTTCCTGAAATAGGTTGACTAAAAATTAATCACTTAATGATAGTCACTTATGAAACAACAAAATGAACACTGGCGAAAAAAAAGCTACCAAAAAGCAACCTTAGAAACCAAACTTTTAGTCGTCGACCAAATTCAA
>NZ_JBGCDL010000381.1:0-14462 GCF_045105435.1 Kordia sp.
AAAAACTCGTGGCAATCTGTATCTTAACTAACAGATTACTTCGTCATTCTTCCTCGCAATGACACTTCAAATAGCACAAGCTTATACTAACAAAACCGTCACTTCGAGTGAAATTTCGCAGAAATTTTGTATCGAGAAGTACTTTGATTTCCCTAGCTGTTCTCGATACACCAAATCATAGATTTGGTACTCGAACTGACGTTTTAAAAATCTCAAAACTCAATACTAATATCTCAATTCTAACTCATTACGTCTTTGCGAGAGTTTCAAAAAACTCGTGGCAATCTGTATCTTAACTAACAGATTACTTCGTCATTCTTCCTCGCAATGACGTTTCAAACATGCTCAATACTAATATCTTAAAACTACATTCATATCACCTGAAAACCATGCGCATACGGATCGTCTTCTTCATCAATAATAATCGTATTATAACCATACACTTTTGCCCAACCTTGAATGCTTGGTACAATGGCTGGTTTACCTGCTAAAGCCGTTTCTTCGGTTATACGACCAATAAATTTTGAACCAATATAACTTTCATGGATAAACTCTTCACCTAGTTTCAATTTTCCTTTTGCGTGCAATTGTGCCAATCGCGCAGAAGTTCCTGTTCCACAAGGACTTCTGTCAATCGCTTTATCTCCATAGAAAACAGCATTTCTTCCTGAAGACGTTTCATCTAATGGATTTCCTGTCCAAAGTAAGTGCGAAACATCACGAATAGTATCATTTTCTGGATGCACAAATAAATTTGGATATTTTGAATTAATTCGTTCACGAACCACTTGCGAATATTGAATAATTTTACTCGCGGTAAAGTTGTGAATTCCGCTGAAATTTTCTTGCGGATCTACAATTGCATAGTAATTTCCGCCATAAGCGACATCAAAGGTAAGTTCTCCCAATTCGGGACAATCTATTGCCAAGTTTTCTGCTGCTAAATAGCTTTTTACATTCGTTAACCGAACCCAATCTACTTTTTTTCCCGTTTGTTGGTATTCGATTTCAACCAGACCTGCTGGCGCTTCCATCCTAATTTTTCCTTGTGTTTTTGGTGTAATCAAACCTTCTTCTATGGCAATGGTAATCGTTCCAATAGTTCCGTGTCCACACATGGGCAAACAGCCAGAAGTTTCTATAAACAGAATACCAAAATCATTCTCAGGATTGCTTGGCGGAAATAGAATACTTCCACTCATCATGTCGTGTCCGCGCGGTTCAAACATGAGTCCTTTCCGAATCCAATCGTATTCTTTAAGAAAATGCTGTCGTTTTTCACTCATATTGGCACCAACTAAATTTGGTCCGCCACCAGCAACAACGCGCACAGGATTCCCGCAGGTATGTGCATCAATACAAAAAAAGGTCTTTTTCATAATAGCATTTAGCATTTAGCATTTAGCATTTAGCATTTAGCATTTAGCAAAAATAATTTTCACAAAGCTGCTTTTGTTTCTTGATCGTCTACCAAACGAAGAATTTGCAACGGATTTTCGTTTTTTAATTCATCTGGTAACAATTCATTTGGAAAATCTTGAAAGCTAAACGGTCGCACCCAACGTTTGATAGCATCTCTACCAACCGCCGTAAAACGACTGTCTGTCGATGCAGGATACGGTCCGCCATGTAACATAGCAGGCACAACTTCCACACCAGTGGGAACACCGTTAAAAATGATTCTTCCCACTCGATCTGACAAGGCTTTTATAATATTATCATAATCAGAAACTTCATTTTCCTCAGAAAGTATCGTTCCTGTCAATTGTCCTTCTAAATTTGATATAATGGCTTCTAATTCTGCTTCATTTTCACATTGAACCACCAAAGAAAATGGTCCAAAAACTTCTTCATGTAAGGTCGAATTTTCTAAAAACGTTTTCCCTTCAACCGTTGCAACTGCTTGTTGTGCATAGTTTTCGGTAACCGTTTCCGTAATTGCTGCAACCGTAGTCACATTTTCTTGATCTTGTGCTTGCAATTTGTTATTTGTGTATGCGGCGTGAATATTTGGATGCAACATACATTGTGGTTTTATCTGAACGATTTCTTCTGATAGAATATTTATAAAATTGGTCAAACTTTCGCTTTGTATTCCCAGAATTAACCCTGGATTTGTACAAAACTGACCTGTTCCCAATGTAATAGATTTTGCATACGTTTTTGCCCAAGATTCTCCTTTGTTTTCCAATGCTTTTGGCAATAAAATGACAGGGTTTATACTTCCCATTTCCGCAAATACTGGAATGGGTTCTTTTCGTTTTGCCGCTAAATCTAACAATGCACGTCCGCCGCGAATACTTCCTGTAAATCCGACTCCTTTAACTTTTGGATGTGAAACTAATTCTTGTCCGACTTCAATTCCGCTACTATTCAGATTTGAAAACACACCGTTTGGCATGCCCGTTTTTTGTGCTGCTTTCGCGATTGCCGAAGCTACTAATTCGCCTGTTCCTGCGTGCATTGGATGCGATTTTACAATAACAGGGCAGCCCGAAGCCAATGCAGAAGCGGTATCGCCGCCAGCCGTAGAATAGGCTAACGGAAAGTTGCTTGCGCCAAAAACGACGATTGGTCCAATTGGGACTAACATTTTGCGTAAATCGACTCTCGGATTTGGTATTCTTTCAGGTTGTGCAGGATCAATCCGTGCTTCTACCCAAGAACCTTCTTCTATGAGTTTGGCAAAAGTTCGTAATTGTCCAATTGTTCTGCCGCGTTCGCCTTTGGCTCTTCCTTCTGGCAAACCAGTTTCTGACATATATACCTTGACTAGTTCATCATCTAAAGCTAAAATTTCGTCTGCAATTGCATTTAAAAACGCTGCTTTTTTTACGCCAGAAATTGTTCTGAATTCCTTAAAAGCTTCAGATGCAAGGTTTACAGCTTCTTGAATTTCTTTAGAAGTTGCTTCCGAATATATGTTTTCGTTGGTGGTATTTGTTTTCGGATTGAAAGTCCTATACGTAATAGTTCCATCCGCGGAAAGCGAGTTTCCAATATAGTTTTTTCCTGTAATCATGTTTTCGGTAGTTAATTTATCGTTCACAATTGATACTCTGAAACGAAGATTCTATTGTATAAAGTTAGAGAAATATTAAATACATACAGGTCAAAAAATAAACATCTCTGACCTGTATACTAATAGTTCAATATTAACGTATTATAAATATCTTTTATAATCTGGTAATGTAGGACGCGTTTTGATTCCTTTTTTGATAATTCTTAGTACTTTTTCTCTTTCTTTTCCTGCTAATGGCAATCTTGGTTCGCGTACATATTCTGTTCCGATTCCTGTGGCAACTTCGGCTAGTTTTATGTTTTGCACCAATTTTGTGTTGATATCCAATTCCAGTAATGGTAAAAACCATCTGTAAATTTCTAGCGCTTCTTTTATTTTTCCAGCTTTAGCTAAGGCATAAATAGCGACAGTTTCTTTTGGAAATGCACAAACTAAACCTGCAACCCAACCTTCTGCGCCCATTAACATACTTTCTAAAGCTAAAGTATCTACACCGCTTAAAATTGCCATGCGATCACCAAAATGGTTTTTGATGCGTGTAATGTTTGAAATATCGCGTGTTGATTCTTTTACGGCTTGAATGTTTGGACATTCTTTTAACAATTCGGCAAACATATCTAGGGTAACTTCAATTCCATAATCGACAGGATTGTTGTAAATCATAATTGGTAAATCGGTACTATTTGCTACTGATTTAAAAAATTGAATCGTTTCTCTTTCATCCGCTTTGTAGCGCATTGGTGGCAACATCATTAAACCGCTTGCGCCATCTTCCTTAGCATGTAACGCCACATGTATGGCGGCTTGGGTTGATGGTTCTGCAATGTTGATAATTACAGGAACTTTTCCTTTTACAATTTTCACCGTTTCTGTAACTAATGTTCGTTTTTCTTTGTGTGATAAAGTACTTGCTTCCCCTAAAGTACCTCCTAAAATAATTCCGTGTACGCCAGCTTCCAATTGAGCATGAATGTTGACAGCAAACATGTTTAAGTCGAGATTGTCTTTCTCTGTAAATTTGGTTGTTACTGCTGGCATTACACCTTTCCAGTTAATTTTCATTTCTTTAATTTATATGGTTAAAAATTTTTTTGGTCGTGTAAAAGTACTTTTATTCTTGAGTTTTTAAATAGTAGATATTATCCAGTTTTGATACTATTTTATCTTAAAATTTGTTTTTTAGTATTAATTTAGATTAATTTCAGCGTAATTAACATTTGTACAATGAAAGTTTTACCTTTTAAAATACCCAAGACAGAAAACGATATTTTGATCGTTCAGGAAAATCGTGGACACATTTTTTATGACCAATTGCATCAGCATGAAGAAATTCAGCTTTCCTGTATTATTTCTGGAAAAGGAACTTTTATTGTCGGTGATACTATTCGCGATTTTCAATCAAATGATGTGTTGTTATTTGGAAGCAATGTGCCGCATGTGTTGAAGAGTGATATGGAACGTGGAGAAGAATCGTATATGATTTCTTTCTTTTTTACGAGTGATAGTTTTGGTTCACATTTTTTTGACTTACCCAAACTTCAAAAAGCAGCACAATTGTTGAAAGATGCAAACTTTGGCGTAAAGTTTTTGGAAAATCAGACCTATCTTAGTTTATTGTTTAAAAACATTTTACAACAACATACGATACGACAGTTTGCCTCTTTTTTTGAGATTCTTTCTATGTTGGCACAATCGCAATATGAAACAATTTCATCATTCGTCAACACTAAAAATTATACTGATGACGAAGGAAAACGGATGAGTGCCGTTTTTGAATTTGTAATGAATAATTATGATCAGAAAATTGTGCTGGAAGATATTGCAATGATTGCCAACATGACGCCAAATGCGTTTTGCAAGTATTTTAAGCAACGAACTAATAAAACGTTTTTTAAGTTTTTGACAGAAGTCAGAATTGAGAATGCATGCAAATTTTTAAGTAATTCCTCGCAATTATCAATTGCTGATATTGCCTATACTTGTGGATTTTTTAATGTATCAAATTTTAATAGGAAGTTTAAGGAAATTAAAGGCATCACGCCGACACGATTTCGGAAGAGTTTTTATTTGAGTTGATTTGATGAAACGTCACTACGAGGAGTTTGCGACGTGGTAGTCTGTTTCTAATTAAACTCCGTATTTTCATAAAAAACAGATTGCTTCAACCTAATCTAGCAATGACGAATCATAGACTTCTACTACTACTCTACTAAAAATTATACTTAAAAAATTGCGTAACCAAATAGCTACACATATATTTGTAACCGATTAGTTACATAAATTATGAGAAGAGATGTTTTTCAGGCAATTGCCGATCCTGTACGTAGAGATATTATTGACTTACTCGCAAAAGAAACGATGACAATCAATTCGCTTGCCGAAAAGTTTGATGTAAGTCGTCCCGCCATTTCAAAGCATTTAAAAATTTTAAAAGAATGCGATATCATTACGATTGAACAACAAGGAAGACAACGTTTTTGTATGATTCAGCCGAAAGAATTGATTCCTGCATTTTTATGGATTGATCAATACAAGCAATTATGGGAGAATAAGCTTGATAATTTTGAAAACTATCTACACCAATTACAATCTAAAAACAACAAACATGAATAATTTAGAAAACCGCACCATTACTATTGAAAGAACGTTTAACGCAGCTTTAGCGCTCGTTTGGGAAGCTTGGACACAACCCGAACATATTGCTTCTTGGTGGGCTCCAAATGGAATGAAATTAGATATTGTGGAGCATAATTTTACTGTCGGTGGAACATGGAAGTTTAGCATGCCAATGCCAGATGGAAATGAATTTATTTCGGAAGGCGTTTACACAGAAATCATTCCGCAAGAAAAAATAGTATTCACTGCCAATTTTAAACCTATGACGGAAAATGTGGAAATTCAAGTACTTTTTAAAGCAAATGGCGATAAAACTAACTTTACATTCCACGTGATCCACGAAACGGAAGAATACTGTCGTCAGCAAGAAGCAATGGGAATTTACAATGGTTGGGGAAGTGCTTTTGACCGATTGGAAGGATTCTTGGATTCTTAAATCGCATTGTAGTTTTGTCAATATATTTCTATATCTTGTTCCTACATTAAAACAAACTTTAGCATGCGATTACAACTTATTACGACGCTCGCGTTGAGTCTTTTTTTCCTTGTCGGATATGCGCAAGATGGCGATGTTGCTAAGAAAGGACAAGACGTTTCAGACCTTATATTTACGGTAGAAAACGGCAAGAAAATAAAAATGTCCGATTATAAAGATAAAGTTGTATTTATCAACTTTTTTGCCAATTGGTGCGGACCTTGTAAACTAGAAATGCCCTATTTAGAAAAAGATGTTTGGCTGCAATATAAAGACAACGAAAACTTTGCAATGTTTGGTTTTGCACGCGGTGATGATTTAGCGAAGGTACAAAAGTTTCAGAAAGATTTTAAAACGACATTTCCAATGCATCCTGATGTTTCTAAAGCAATTTACAATCATTTTGCAACAAAATACATTCCAAGAAATTATATTATTAAAAACGGTAAAATAGTTTATACGTCCATGGGTTTTACGAAAAAGGAATTTGAAGAAATGGTTGAATTTTTAGACGAATTATTGAAAAAGTAACCGCAAAATAAATTTTAAAATGAACTTAGAAACTATAAAAAAGCGCACCAAGCAAAACAAATATTCTTATCAGAAGATTCTATTTTAAAAAAGCCGACAGTTATTGGGTATGACAAACAATTTCGTTGGAGTTGGATGGCAACGCAACTCAATACATTTATAGCTATAAGCGATTTTTCCGAAGAGAAAATTACAGTAGAAACACTAGAATGTTGAAAATAACTAAATACTAAACTTACCAAACCTCTTTCAACTTTATATATTCCTTGCTCTTTTAAGTTTCCAATAATTCACGGAATCGTCAGATGGTTTCCTGTTTTTTTCGGGAATCTTATCCTAACTTGCTGATTATTAACTTTAAAATCACACATTATGTTAGAAAATTTAAAAAAGTTTGAAATCAAAAATTCAAGTACCATTGTAGGCGGATTGATGCCTAAAAGAAATGTAATAGAGTAAACTTTGGTATACTTTATTGCAAACTTAAAAAGAGGCTGTCTTAAAAGTATTAAAATCACCATTCTGAATTTATTCCAGAATCTCATTCCAATGATTTCCAATGATTATGAGAAATCAAATCAAGTTTGATTTGACGAAAATTTAACTTTTAAGACAGCCGCTTCTGAATATTATCGCACCACTTTTAGCTTAGCAAAACGCAGCAATAGCTTTTTAATTCCGCCGACTTTAAATTTGATTTCTGCTTTTTTGTCGCCACCAACGCCTTCTAATCGTAGAATTTCTCCACGACCAAAACGCGTGTGTTCTACCAAGGTTCCTGGTACTAAACTTTCGTCTAATAAACTTCCACTTGGCGGCGTACTTTGTGTTTGTTCTGGTCTTAATTTTCGAAGTTTTCGAACTTGTTCTGCTGTCGGACTTCCTACAACAGGCGGACGACCAGATTTTGGTTTTTGTAAACGTAATTTACTTTTGTCTACTTCTCCAAAAATATCATTGTCTATCAATGGTTTGAATCGGTAACTTTCAATTGGCGTGATGTAATCTAAATATTTGTCGTCAATTTCTTCAATAAAACGACTTGGTTCTGCATCGACCAATTTTCCCCAACGGTAACGACTTTGTGTATAGGTTAAATAGGCTTGTTGCTCCGCTCTGGTTAAAGCAACGTAGAACAAACGGCGTTCTTCTTCGAGTTCACTTCGCGTGCTCATACTCATTCCTGATGGAAATAAATCTTCTTCCATTCCTACAATATACACATGCGGAAATTCGAGTCCTTTTGCCAAGTGAATCGTCATTAAAGCAACACGATCGTCATCACCTTTGTCATTGTCCATATCGGTTGCAAGCGCTACATCTTCTAGGAATTCTGCCAACGCTCCTGTTGCATCTGCGACTTCAATTTGACCTTCAACAAAATCTTTTATACCGTTTAGTAACTCTTCAATATTTTCAATACGTGCAATTCCTTCGGGTGTTCCGTCCTTTTTTAATTCTTGAACTAAACCAGTCGTTTTGGTTACATGTGCTGTCAATTCAAATGCATTTACATTTTCACTCATAACCTGAAAACTTTTAACCATCGTGGTAAAGTTTTCCAATTTTGTTTTGGTTCCTTTGTTTATTTTGAGATCGATTTTGGAGATATTTTCCATCACTTCAAACATAGAGCGTCCGTAATGTTTGGCGGCAACAACCAATTTATCAATCGTAGTCTGCCCTATTCCACGTGCCGGATAGTTGATAACACGCTTTAAACTTTCTTCATCTTTCGGATTGACAATTAAGCGTAAATACGCCAATACGTCTTTGATTTCTTTTCGTTGATAGAATGATAAACCACCATAAATTCGATATGGAATATCGCGCTTACGCAACGCGTCTTCCATTGCTCTCGATTGTGCATTGGTGCGATATAAGATGGCAAAATCACCGTTTGGCAATTGCTCACGCATTTTAGTTTCAAAAATAGAACCTGCTACAAAACGTCCTTCTTCTCCATCGGTAACACTGCGGTTTACTTTTATTTTAGGGCCAGAATCATTTGCGGTCCAAACTACTTTATCTAAACGTGTTTTGTTGTGTTCTATGACAGAATTGGCAGCTTCTACAATGTTTTTGGTAGAACGGTAATTTTGTTCCAAACGGTACATTTCAACATTGTCATAATCTTTTTGGAAGTTTAGAATGTTGTTGATGTTTGCACCACGAAACGCATAAATACTTTGCGAATCATCACCTACGACACAAATATTCTGAAAACGATCTGCCAATGCTTTTACAATCAGATATTGCGAATGGTTTGTATCTTGGTACTCATCCACCAAAATATAGCGGAAACGATTTTGATATTTGGCTAAGACATCTGGAAAACGATTTAGTAATTCGTTGGTTCTCAGTAGTAAATCGTCAAAATCCATCGCGCCAGCTTTAAAACAACGATCTACGTATTCTTTATAGATTTCGCCCATTCGCGGACGTTTTGCCATGGCATCAGCTTCTACCAAATCGGCATTGTTAAAATACGCACGAACCGTGATTAAATTGTTTTTGAAAGAGGAAATTCGCGAACGTACTTGTTTGTATTTGTAAATGTCTTTATCAAGCTGCATTTCCTTGATAATGGAGCGAATTAAACGTTCAGAATCTTGTGTGTCATATATGGTAAAATTGCTTGGATAGCCTAATTTATCTGCTTCAAAGCGTAAAATTTTTGCAAAAATAGAATGGAATGTTCCCATCCAAAGGTTTTTGGCTTCGCTTCCACCCACAATATCCGAAATACGCTTTTTCATTTCGCGCGCGGCTTTGTTGGTAAATGTGAGTGATAAAATATTGAACGCGTCAATTCCTTGACTCATTAAATAGGCAATTCGGTACGTAAGTACACGTGTTTTTCCTGAACCTGCACCAGCGATGACCATTAACGCTCCATCTTTGTGAAGTGTTGGCGCTCGTTGCGCGTCATTTAACTGATTTATATAGTGATGAATGTCTTGCTGCATAATTGCTTCAAAAATAAAACACTCAAGTCGCTATTACAATAGTTCTTTTTGAAAGTTATGCACTTTTTGTTGTTAGTTGTTGGGTTTTGGGTTTTGGGTTTTGGGTTTTGGGTTTTGGGTTTTGGGTTTTGGGTTTTGGGTTTTGGGTTTTGGGTTTTGGGTTTTGGGTTTTGGGTTAGAAGAAATGTTTTTTACTTTGTGATTCAAAACATAAACAGGTAAACTTATAAAGTCTTGAACTTCTTTTTTTTGTTGATTCGTCGATTTGTGTTTTTGTTTTGAGAAGATAAACTTTTATAATTAAGGTTACATTTGAAACTTCTCAATACTCAATACTCAATACTCAATACTAATAGCTCATAACTAAACAATCAAAGATCTGTAGTTTGTTTTCTGCTTATTTGAAACGGTTGAAACCAATCCCAACTGACGCCAAATCCAATTTGATGTCCAGAATCCACAAAACGGTAATTGTAATTGTCATGTCCATAAACGTAGGTTGCAAAAAGTCCGATATCGCGATTAAAAGGATAGATTGTAAAGGTCGTTTCGCTTCGTAACGCTTCTACAGATGGATGCGCACCTTGTATCATTTCAAATTTCTGCTCAATGGCGTAGCGTAATTTTGGTTTCCATTGATGTTCGTATTCATATTCCAATCCAAAACGATTTCTACCATAAATATTGATGTCAAAATCTGAATAACCTCCAAAATCAAACACTCCGAAAAATCGATTGTGATACAATTCCCAAGAAGCTGTAAAGGAATGAATTTTGAAAGGTTCGTCACGTTTATTAAGTTCGTTGAAGCGAAAATTTACAGAAATTTTGGTTGTATTGGTTGAAAAGTTTCCATTATTTCTATTGAGTATATCTGATAAATTAGTTTCATCAGTAATTGTCGCATGAAAGTCTGTACAAGGCATGGTTTCGTCGTCTTCGCCTGATAAAAAAGCACAACCCGATTGTCCGTTAGAGTAATGTCCCGTTTCAATTGCCCACGTAAAAAAGTTATTGCTACTTGTTTTTAGCATCTGTTGCCAACCAAATAGAAAGCGATACGAAGGCGTTTTTACAGGTTTCGAATTTTCCGCATACATACGAATGTGTGGCTGAAATGTTACATACAAGGCATTTCCTGCTTTGTTTTCATGTTCGTACATGTTTTTACGAATCGTATTTAAAATACTGTAATATACGACTGGTTTTGCGTCGAAAAGAATAGTTTCTAGCGAATTCATACTAGATAAATAACCCAAAAATGGTTTTACAGCAATTGGATAGTAATCATTAAAAGCGTTTCTATCTTGTGAAGCGTCTTTTGAAGTCGTTGTATTTTGTCCGAAACTCGTATAAAATAGCAGTAGAAATAATGGTAGTAGTATTTTTTTCATCGGTTAAATTTAATTCACTTTTTAAATGTAGAAAAAAAATAGTCACAATCAAGAGTAAACATACAGATTACTGTTTTGATTTGTTGAATTGTCTTTTTGAATGTATTAAAATTAATAGCTTTTAAGCACATGGAGAAAAGTTGTTGATGATTTTTACTTTGAATAAGAATATTGTAGTTTTAAAGCAACTGAATTTTTACTAAAAACTACACTTGAAAATGAAAAAAGTTGCACTTATTACAGGCGCTAGTAAAGGAATCGGATTTGCACTGACTAAAAAGTTACTACAAGAAAACTTCTTTGTTATTGGAACAAGTAGAAGCGGAAATATTGAAGGTGTTGAAGATGAAAATTTTTATGCATTACAACTAGACATCTCAAATACGGAAAGTATTAAAAGCGCGCACGAAGAAATTTTTAGCAATTTTAAACGTATTGATCTTTTGATTAATAATGCTGGAATTGGTCCTGATCTGGGCATGCAAACTCCCGAAAAAGAATCATTCAATCAAACATTTGATGTAAATGTAACTGGCCTTGTGTTTTTTACAGAACCGTTGATTGAGTTGGTCAACGAAAACGGAATTATTTTAAATGTATCTTCAAAAATGGGTTCGTTAGCTGTTTGTGAATCAACAGATTCTATTGCGTACCGAATGTCGAAAAGTGCATTAAATATGTACACAAAAATTCTATCAAACAGACTCAAAAACAATATTAGAGTAGCTACTATTCATCCAGGTTGGGTACAAACTACGATTATAGAAAGTAATCTTGAAAATGCTAGATTGACACCGAAAGAATCTGCTGATAATATGTTTGACTTTTTAACTAGCGAATTTGAAAGTGGTGCGTTTTGGGATTCTGAAACAGGAACTGATTTATTGTGGTAAGAAATATTTAGACAAAAATTACGTAAAACTACGCTGTGTATACTTTCCGATATTTTATTACTTTTAAAAAAAATTAATTCCATGGGATATCCAAAAGAAATCTTGATTCTAAGACATGCAGAAAAACCTGCAGAAGCTTCCAATGAAAATTTATCAACTAAAGGTTATGAACGCGCCGCAGCACTCGCTTACTACATGCCTGCAACTTTTGGTAAAATTGACCATATTTTTGCAGCTGGTGTTGGACATAAAAGTCACAGTGAACGTCCGCGAGAAACCATCACACCTTTGGCAGAACGTTTGGATAAAAAAGTACATGATTCTTATTTAAAGTATCAGTATAAAGAGATGATTACTCATATTTTTAGTGATGATAAATATACAGATTCAACGATTGCTATGGCTTGGCAACATACCGATATTGAAGCTATTGCAAACGCTTTTGGAACCAAAGATGTTCCTACGAGCAAATGGCCAGGCAGTTGTTTTGATTTGGTTTGGAAACTTATCTATAACGGCGATAAAACGTATACTTTAACGCAAATTCCGCAATTATTAATGTATGGAGATACTGATGATGTGATTGTAGATCCTGTCACAAAAACATTTTGTCAAGAGTTACAAGAAATTGACCCAAGAGAACTTTTTGGCACAAAACCACCGATTCCTGCTGGGCACTTTCCAAATAAGGCAATGACTTGTATTTTTGAAGTCCCAAAAGCCAATATCCCAACTGGGCTAACCGAACAGTATATATTTGTTGGCGCTAGCTTTTTACTTTCAGAACAAGCAATTATTAACAACCAAATTGCTGCTGTTTTAAATGTTGCGTATGATGTGAATGATGCAAAAAATTTGCAAATTCCATTCTCAGATGCAAAAGTAGACAAAAGAGCTGCTTTGCCTTTTGAAAAAGCGTCAAATGAAAATTATTACATCAATCAGCTAAGTAAAGTTGGTTTGGTAGATGGCAAAGAAAATGATATGATGACTTTGGTTGCGGCCGTATTAGAAGCCGAACAATTATTGAACTTTCCGTCCACAACACAACAAAAAACAGATGGAATGACCAATTTTTATGCGCAAGGAAACCTTGTTATTCATTGTCATGATGGAGGAAGTCGTTCTGTTACAATTACCGCTTTGTATTTATACTATAAATATTTTGTAAATACTGATATTCCTTTCGTGAATGTTTATAAAGACATTATCGCTTTACGCTGGAATCATTGCCCAAATCATCACCCAACACAAGGAATTTGCGAAAATGCTTATGAAGTTTTAAATACGTTTTCGGCTTTATTTCCAGAACCGATTCGTAAAGCATAAACTTAAAAAATCAACTAAAACCATACTGTCATGTCAAAAACATTTTGTGAAGAATTATATGATATCAAACAAAAAAACTCTCCAGACTTACCTGGTTTTTGCGCTGTTAAAAAACCTTGGGTACGACCTACAAATCTTCCAGAGTCAAACATAATGACACCTATTTTTCAAATACCAGCAGCAGCTGTACCTTCTGGACTTAAGGAACAATATATTTATGTTGGAATTGGTTATGGCTTGCAACAAAATCTAATATCTCCTAATAATATTGCGGGCGTTTTAAATGTGGCTTATGATGTAAATGATCCTGCTGATTTACAAAATGCGTATAATCCTACTGATCCATCTATTAAAAAAATACTTGATTTCGAACTTGCCGTTTGGTGTTTTCCATCGTTGCTTAGTAAAGTTGGGCTTGTTGATGGAAATGAAAATAATATGATGACATTGGTTTCTGCTATTTATATGGCAGATCAGTTGTTAAATTTCCCATCACTTACAGAGCAAATGGAAGAAACTACTACAAATCCAGGAGATCCGATGACTAATTTCTATCAACAGGGAAATTTGCTCATTCATTGTCATGATGGCGGAAGTCGCTCAGTGACCATTACTGCATTGTATATTTATTATAAATTTTTTGTTGGAAAATGTACGTTTCAAGAAGTATATCAAGAAGTGATCTGTTGTCGTTATGAGGAAGCTTCAAACCATGTACCAACACAAGGAATTTGCGAAAATGCTTATGAAGTTTTAAATACGTTTAAAGAATTATTTCCTGAACCTGTTCGCAAGTAATTGCATTCATTTATTAAAAGATAGAAATCATAAAGTAAGGTATTCCCGTAGTTTGAAAAATGTAATCTTTCGTAATTTTATTAAATAACTTAAAAAACACAAAAAAATGAAAAAGCAAAAATTAAAAAACTTAGCCTTAAACAAAATTTCTATCTCAAAATTTGAAATTAACGGAGGACTTAGAGTACCAATGGATGAAGGAGAATCTTTATTTAATACGGTTTGTCCTATGTGTGAAACGGAAGACTGTCCACCAAGTGATCAAGATCAATAGATGAGTTAAAATAATTTACAAAAGAAGCTTTCAGGAAACTGGAAGCTTTTTTAATGCCAAATAATTAGCACCAATTGAATTCTTATTTAACGTGAGTTCGATATGAAACCGCCTATATCTAATTGATTTTCAAAATTTTAATACATATGTCAAATCGAGCA
>NZ_JBGCDL010000382.1:0-7662 GCF_045105435.1 Kordia sp.
ATTTTCTAAGCAAATGTAGCAAATAGTAGTTAAACTTTTATTACCAACATTCGAATCATATATTAACTTGTATTTAATTGTATTTAGGCTTATATTTGACACTATCAAATAACAGTTAAACTTATATTTATGACAAATCAAAAAGAAGTAAACAGAGCTTTATTAAAAGAATTGAAGCAAAAAAAGTCGGAACTGGAAAAGTACAAACATGATTTTGAAACTGAAAAGAACATCAAAAACGGGATATACTTTTTCATTCTCACAAACAACCTTTATGAACAATTGGTAACATTCACCGAAACGAATGACTATCAAAAAGAAGATTATCAAATCAAATCTTTAGACTACTTGATTGAAAATTTAGAATAGTAATAAATGAACTATTCAAAGATTAAGTGAAACTGAAAAACAAAGATAAAAATACTACTTCTGTCAACGATAATGTCAACTCAAAAAATAAAACCCTTAAAATCAAATGATTAAAAGGGCTTTAGTGGAGTCGGAGAGAATCGAACTCTCGTCCAAACAAGCAATTAAAATGCTTTCTACACGCTTAGTTCTTGTTTAATTTTCGACAAATAGCTGACCAAAAACCGCCTACTATAAGCTTATCTTCTTAGTTGTAAAAACTACGGCGAAGTTACGCAGTTTCGATGTTGTCTTTTATGGTGCCTCAAGTATGATCGCCGGCAACAAGGGCTATCACGAGACATTCAGCTTTTCCGTCTAACGGAAACTGGGCTTATCCTACTATAATTCAGATTAGGCAGCTAAAGCGTAGTTATTTTCGCCATTTAAAAAGTTTGAAATATGATATTTACGAGCTATATCCCAGCGCTCGACGTGCTTACACTCCAATTCGACTCGCTGTCAAAACCAGTCGACCCCAATATGTTTAAGAACTTTTACTTTTAAATTGTAAAAAGGATAGCAAAAATAGTACAAATTTTAATAATTTTGTGTTTTTGTTCCAAATACTATTACTTTAGAACAAAAAATATACCAAACTAAATCCTGTCAGTATATATAATTGCTGATAATTTAACAGAAAAAAGCTATGAAATTCGCCATCATCAAAGAACGTAAAAATCCGCCAGACAGACGTGTAGTATTCTCTCCAGAGAAACTTGCAGAAGCTAATGCCCAGTTTTCAGAAGCAACTTTTAAAGTAGAAAGCTCTGATATTCGCGTGTTTACTGATAAAGCATACGCGGGAAAAGGATTTGAAGTCACTGATGATGTGTCTGATTGTGATGTAATGATCGGTGTAAAAGAAGTACCGCTCGATCATTTAATTCCAAACAAAAAATATTTTTTCTTTTCGCACACTATCAAAAAGCAACCGTATAATCGTAAATTATTACAAATAATGTTGGCTAAAAACATTGAAATGTACGATCATGAAGTCATCACAAAAGACAATGGCGGACGTTTGATCGGTTTCGGGCGTTACGCAGGTTTAGTTGGTGCGTATAACGGTTTTCGTGCTTTGGGCTTGCGCGATGAATTGTTCCATCTGCCAAAAGTAGAAACACTAGCAGACTTAGATGCTGTTAAAAAAGAATTGGACAAAATCACCATTCCAAACATTAAAATTTTACTTTCTGGAACAGGAAAAGTAGCCTATGGAGCAAAAGAAATTCTAGATCATTTAGGCATCAAAGAAGTTAGTGATGCGTTGTACCTAACCTCAAAATTTACAGAACCCGTATATTGCATGGTCGATGTAATGGAATACAGTAAACGTGTAGATGGTAAAGTAGGCGATAAGTATAAATTTTACAACGATCCAAGCGGTTATGAAAGCAACTTTATGCCGTATGCAAAAGAAACAGATTTCTTCATTGCTGGACATTTTTATGGTGATGGAGCACCTTTCTTATTTACACGAGAAGATGCCAAACATCCAGCATTTAAAATCAATCTAGTAGCCGATATTTCTTGCGATATTGATGGTCCTGTGGCAAGTACCATTCGCCCTTCAACAATAGCAGACCCGTTTTATGGCTACGATCCACAAACAGAAACTGAAGTCGCTTTCAATGCTGAAAATGCAATCACTGTGATGGCTGTAGATAATTTACCATGCGAATTACCAAAAGACGCAAGTGAAGGTTTTGGAGACATGTTTTTAACACATGTAATTCCTGCTTTTTATAATGGAGACAAAGATGGCGTGTTGGCAAGAGCTAAAATGACAGAAAATGGCAAACTGACGGAACGCTATTCGTATCTTCAAGACTATATAGAAGGCAAATAAGCTTTTTATTTCAAAGTTCTGTAAAAAATATTTTTGAAAAGCTACAATGAGCTTCTGAAATAAGGAAATGTGTTTCCCAAAGGTAGGAATATTTGTTACTAAATTGTTATCTTAGTAAACAAACTAATCAAAACCGATGAAAAAAACACTCGTATTGCTATGCTGTACACTGTTGTTGTGCACATTTTCCTGTGAAAACGATGACAATGTTATCCCACAACAAGTCGCAGAAGAAGAGCAACCCGTAACACCAATTAACTTTGAAGAAAATTTTGGAACCTCAGTAAATGCGCGCTTTCTTGGGCGTATCATTGATGAAGAAAACAACCCAATTCAAGGAGTTACCATCCGAATTGGAACTACTGTAACAACTACCGATTTATTTGGTATGTTTTCAGCTTCAAGCTCCGAAGTATTTGAAAAATTCGCATACATAAGTGCCGAAAAAACAGGCTATCTCAAAGGTTCAAGATCTTTAGCGCCTTCAACTACCGAGGTAAATCGTGTAGAAATCATGTTACTAGAAGAAGATGTCATTGCTACAATTACTTCTGGCGAAACTGCCATGGTAAACCTTAGCAATGGAACAGAAGTATCTTTTAGCGGAAACTACACACGCCAAGATGGAACACCATATAGCGGACAAGTAGATGTTGTACTAAAACATTTAAGTCCGGAAGACGAAAACATGCAGGCAATGATGCCAGGAATGTTATTAGCACAAGATGGAGCAGGTGATGCTGTAGCTTTAGAAACCTACGGAATGATTGCTGTTGAACTTATGAGTAGTTCAGGAGATATATTGCAACTTTCGGAAGGAAGCACATCACAGATTTCAATGCCTGTACCAGCAAACTCTGTAAATCCGCCAGCAACAATTCCTTTATGGCATTTTGATGAAGAAGCAGGATATTGGGTAGAAGAAGGACTAGCAACCTTACAAGGAAATATGTATGTTGGAGAAGTAAGTCACTTTTCTTTTTGGAATTATGACTTTCCTTATCCATCAATTTACCTTTGTATCGAATTAGTAGACGAAGGAGGAAGACCATTAACATACACAGAATTAGATATATACTCTTCATTATTAAATGCTACAGGAACTTACGGATATACAGACTATTTAGGAGTAGAATGTGGTTTTGTGCCAGCTGATGAAGAATTAACAGTAACTGTACCAAATCCATTATGTCCAGGAGAGCCATTTACAACTACAGTTGGACCGTATGCAACAGATACTACTGTCACTGTAACGGTAACAGGCAACCAAAACACATCTACGATAGAAGGTACTTTTGTAAATTGTGATGGCGATAATGTAACGGATGGATATATTCAATTATTCATCAACGGAAATTCTGAAATTATTCCTGTAACAGACGGAACTATCAGCTACACAATTTCTTATTGTGATACGTTAGAATACTCATTAAAAGGTGTTGATGTCATCAATAACCAAATTACCGAAATCATTACAGGAACCTTAGATGGATCTGCAACTATTGATATAGGCGCTTTAAGTTCTTGTACAGGATTTGAAGATACGGATGAAGATGGCGTATTTGATACGTTTGAAGATGTAAATGGTGATAACGACCTTTCCAATGATGATACAGATGATGATGGAATTCCAAATTACCAAGATGCAGATGATGATGGTGACGGAATTAACACCGCAGATGAAGATTATGATGGAGACAACGATCCAACGAATGATGATAGTGATGGCGATGGAACACCAGATTACTTAGATGCCGAAGATGTAATGGTATTTTCAACAGACGCTCTAGGAACAGGTTGCGATCCTGTACAATTCGATTTAGATGCAGTGATCGCTTCCAACGGAAACGATTTACATACCTACGCGTTCTACCGTACAGAAGCAGATGCATTGGCAGAATCAAGTCCGTTAAGTTCACCTTTCGGAGTTTCTATTGCTGACTTAAACAGTAATACACAACTCATCTATGTAGTTGCTACAAACAACACATCAAGCCAAACTGCAATTGGAGAAGTATATCTATATTGGAGTTATGTAGATAGTGATGGTGATGGACTTACAGATTGCGAAGAAATCACAGGAATAGACAATCCAAGTACAGCTTTAATGCCAAGTGGAACAAGTAATCCAAACGATCCTAATGATCCATTCACACAGCCAGTAGCTACCTTAAGTATAAACGATGTAACGGTTAATGAAGGTGATGGTACAGCAGTAATTCCTGTTACGTTAGATGTGCCAAGTGATACAGATACCGTAATAAGTATATCTACTTTCAACGGAACTGCTTCACAATCGTTAGATTATACAACAACGGTTCAAACATTAACAATTCCGGCAGGACAATTATCAGTAGACTTTTCAGTGCCAATTATTGATGATGCAAATGTGGAACAAACAGAAGAATTTTCAGTGTCGGCAAGTATCGTATCAGGAAACTTATTAAATCCACCAGGACAAAATGTTGGAGCCGCAGTAATTATTTTAGATGATGATCAAGGTGTAACTTTTACAGTAGCATCTATCAATGTCACAGAAGATAATGGAGTCGCCACTGTACCTGTTACGCTCGATATTCCATCTGCAGCTGACACAGTAATAAGTATTTCAACATTTGATGAAACTGCCACAAATCCAATGGATTATACAACAACAGTACAAACATTGACAATTCCGGCGGGACAAGTATCTGGTAGTGTTACAATTCCTATAATTGACGATGCCGATTCTGAAACAGATGAAGTGTTTATAGTAAGAGGAACTGCATTTTCAGACAATATTGTCAACCAACTTTCAGAAGGTTTGGTTACAATTATTAATGATGATACGTCAAGTTACCCAACCACAGGAAGCTTAGATGTATGTGCCGATCCTGTTAATGGCGCCTCAATAGATCTTACAGCTATGAATCCGTATTACTCCAATTCTGATCCTAATGTTGTGATAAGCTATCACTTAACACAAGCAGATGCTGATGCCAACATTGGAGCATTAGTTTCTCCGTATCAAGTATTTGACAGTGTCATAATTTTTGTAAGAATTGAAAACCCTGCAACAGGCGCTTTCCAAGTTTCTACACTGCAATGTAATGTTAATGCAATACCTAACGGATTTGATCCAATTACGCTAACCGAGTGCGATGGTAATGCTGATGGTTTTGCTACGTTTGATCTTGCACAGTTGCAACCGCAAATAGCACAAGGACAAACGGGATTAACGATTACTTTTCATGCAACAGTTCAAGATGCAGATAATAATATAAATGCCATTCCAACAACATACACAAATGCGAGTGGAAGCCAAGAAACAATTTTTGTTCGAGTAGAAAATACGGGAACAGGTTGTTTTATAACAGCTTCAATTGATCTAGTAGTAGATTCAGGTTGTTAAAAACCTTAAAATAATAAATAGACAAAAAGGCTGTCTGAAAAATTTAAAAAGCCGTCATTCTGGACTTGATCCAGCATCTCATTAAGTTGATTTTTAACTGTTATGAGAAACCGAATCAAGTTCGGTTTGACGAAATTATGACTTTTCAGACAGCTTCTTTTGTATCTTGTAGTTTCTGTTTTCCAATCATAAAAATAACAACAAGTAACAACAACCAAAAATACGGTTCACTCATACGACGTGTTTCCGAACCCGTTTTTTCAGTATAGTCTTCATTCATAATATCTTCTTGAAATTGTAACAAAGTTTCCTCTTGCGCCTTTGTTTCTAGTGAAATAAAAGTGGTACTGTGTGTCAATACATGCTGCGTAAAACTTTCGCGCAACGCGTGCAACCAATAGGCTTTTTTTCGTTTCGGATTTAAATCATTTACATCGTGGAACAATCGTAATTGAAGCGCTTTCAAATATGGGTTTCCAGCAAAATGAATTGCCAAATCATCCGTTGTATCCAAATTCAACAACGAAGGTTCATCGTTATTTCTAATAAAATACGATTGCTCATTTCTTGAAAATGTGAGCAATTCAATCGTTTTGGGCAATTTCTTATTCCAATGCGAACATTCTACCAAATTATCAAACGGAAACGCTTTGTCAATCTCTTGCGATAGGTATTTTCCTGTTAATCTATTTTTATAAGGCGCATACACAATTACATACGGAATACGCTTCTGATCGCGATGCAAATATTGAATTTGCTTGATGGCTTTTCGGTAATTAAACGAACTCTCTTTCGGTGTTGTCGGCGTTCCCCAATTTACATCTGCATCAACATATAGCACGTTTATTTCTTCTTGAATTTCTGTTGAAAACATCTCAAAATCTTCTTTAAATTGCTTTCTAAATGAAGCGCCTTTAGTAGTATTATCTACCAAAAAATAATACGTTACAGGCAATGATGCTTTTGGAAGTTCTTTTTTCACTTTCGTTGGAATGTAAAACGAATTCGTGCCCAATTCCATAATATCTTGTGCCAATGGATGTACCTCAATAGCAATTGGCGTATCGTTGATAGAAAAATGTACAGGAGTTCGGTGGTACAATGTAAAACCAGAAGTGCGTGTTTGATCTTTCCCGAAAGGAAAAATCTTTAAAGAAAGCACATTTCCATATACATATTGTAAAATTCCAGGATCAATACGTCTTGCTGTAACGCGATTATAGACCCAATTGGCGGCTTTCTTTTCAGCTAAAATTCCGTGGGTTCTTCTGCCTTCAATGTCCAAATAATAATCGGTAATAAATACGTCTTTTGGTAAGGTAAATTGACTTTGAAATTCACCTACAGCAACATTGCCAATATTGGTGATTTTTAAATCGATTTGCGTTTTATAAAAATCATCTTTGGCAATATATTCGGTGTTGCTAGTATACGTTAGTGTTGTATTTGTTTGTATTGGCGGATTGTAATTATTCCAAGCAAAAAATTCTTTTCCAAAAAATAAACGTTCAATTTCTGCTTTTTTTTGTTCGGAAATCTGCAAATTATCAAACACATACCAATCGTAAAAAACAGAAAGTAAGGGCAATCTTTTTTGAACATGTTTCACAGAAAGTCTTTGGTTATCTTTTTGCATTTTTTTAAAAATATACCGTAGTTTTTCAACATCATGATCTTTGTAATTTCTGTCGGAAGCGTCAAACTGATCGGTTTCTGCAATAATTTCGTTGAGGTAGTTTTTATGATCGATGCAAAAGCCTAAAAAAGCAATCGGAACCAAAGAAACACAGACAAAACTCAAAATCAGTACTCTTTTTCGGGTATATTTTTGTGCGATGCTTGCAAACTGTCTCGACATAATTTTGTATTGTAAAATCATCAATACAATTGGTGTCAATAGCAAGAATCCTGCGCCAGCAAAAACCAATGCGACAAACGACAAAGGTAAGTATGGTAAAAAGACAATAAAGAAATAGAAAACCACGGGCAAACCAGTAGCAGCAAGCAAAAA
>NZ_JBGCDL010000383.1:0-33828 GCF_045105435.1 Kordia sp.
ATCAGCACATGGTTTTAGCGCTAAGGATAAAATTAGAAATCCGAGTATGAAACTGAAGTTTTTCATTTGTCTTACAAATATAGTAGAAAAGATTTTTGATGTTGTAGAAATGTTTCTTTTTGTGTACTAAATAATACTATAATTTGAAAAAACTGTATTGTATGAACCCTATTTCCTTTGAAAAATCGCGTGTAGTTAGTTTTAGCGATGCTGTCTTTTCTATTGCGATGACTTTGTTAGTGTTAGAAGTTGCTATCCCCAATTCTGAAGAAGTAAGACAGCAACATCTGAGCACTATTTTAGGCAATCGAATTCCTAGTTTTATTGGTCTTGTTGTTAGTTTTTTAGTGACCGCTTTGTATTGGATTGCACACATGCGAATTATGCGATATGTGAAAGAAGTAAGTTATACATTGCTCTGGCTTAATATTTTTTTACTCCTTTTTATAGTACTACTGCCCTTTTCTACAGGATTGTATGTGAGAGGTTTTAATGCAGTTTCACCATTCGCTTTTTATTGTTTCAATCTGTCTGCCATTGGTTTTTTTAATTTTTTGATGATTCGATACATCGCAAAAAAAGAACCCGAAATTACACCGCTTACAGGTCAATGGGAAAAAGCACGTGCGCTAAATAGTACCTTGGTTTGGGTTTTATCAGGCTTTTTGGCATTTGTTATTCCAATACCATCCCGATTTACTTTTGTGTTGATTTTTATATTTCAACCGCTGATCAATCGTTATTTTAAAAAGAAAATAGCCAAACAAGAAGCTGTTTCGGAATGATTCTAAACGTTTTAGATTATTTAATCCATTCCAGGAAAGCTAGTTACAAACTTAACTTTCATATCTGCAAAATTCTCAGCGACATATACTTTTAAATCTTCGCCGTATTCTACGACTTGCCATTCGCCGCAATCATCCGCAAAGCTTTCTACTAGTTTTACTTTAATATCTGGGAAACTATTGACTATTTTAATTTTTACATCTGCATTGCTCGCTCTTTCTACAAAACGAATTTTTCCATAGAGTTTTTTCCCTTCATAAGTACAATCATCTTGTTGTAATGGTATGGATGAAGCAGAAATACAAACTAAGCTTACGGTTAGCATGCATAAAAATTGAAAGATACGTTTCATGTCAAATGATTTTTTGTAAGGTACTAATTTTCTAAAATAATCATCAAATGAAACACAAAAAACGAACCGAAGTCAGTCATGGTTAGAAAAACTCCAATCATGACTGAACCGAAGTTCGTTTATGTATTCATAAATTTAAGACAGTCTGTATTAGCATGCTTCAACAATAGAAAAGATTGGTTCTGGATCTGGATTTTCAATCGGAGGTAAAGAAGTTTCAATTGGAGGCAATGGACATATTTGCTCAGTATAACATCCAGCGGTATTTAATCCTCCTTTTATTTCTTTTTTGTTGAGATGAGAGATTAATTTTTTGTTCAATTTTAACGAATTAAGATTTACTTTCTTCATTTCTAATTATGTTTTGTAGTTAATAATGATCCAAATGAATGAAGAAAATGTAGCATTGAAAAGGAATGCAATTGACGGTTCATAAACTGTCAATGAAGTGAACATTTTTAGAGGTAAAGTCTTAAAAAAGCACTAAGAAAGTTCTTTGTTTGCAGAACTAAATTAATTGTTTTTTGAATTGTAAATTGAATGCAGTACGCTGTTAAAGACTCCTGAAAACGAACAATATATTTTGTAATCCGTTTTATTGAGATTGAAAGTAAAATGATCTTCCTTTGTTTTTAAGGCAATTTTTTTATTTATAAAAACGTGATTGCCTACGCCGCCATAATGATAATCGAAAAGAATTTCTGTTTTTTTTAAATCATCATATTTTAAATCATCTTGATGTTTAAGCAGTAATTGTTTGGCTTTGGTGAATACTTTTTTAGATTTAAATATATTGGTTTCATAAATAATAATCTCTTTGTCAATCAAAAGATGTATTAGAATTCCGCCTTCGTTTCCCATTGCGCCAACTTCTGCCATTTCTGCAAATAGGATATCGGTAACGGATATGTTTTTAAGTGTTTTTCTAGTTAATTCTAAAGTATTTAGATGGTCCATAATACGATTGCAATTCGTGTATTTATTGAATTAGATACGCGAAACTCTTACTTTTTTCTTTTTTAAACGAGTATTATTTGTAGCTTCAATGACTTCTTTTACTTTGGACGCTTTTACAGCCACAAATGCACAATCGCTTTTAAGCTCAATCATGCCCAATTCGTCTTTGCTTAAGTTTCCTTGTTTGATGAATAAACCAGCAATGTCACCTTTGGAAATTTTGTCTTTTCTTCCACCAGAAATAAATAAAGTTTTCCAGCCAGATGCTTTTGGCCTTTTGGTTGCTGGAATTTCTTCTACTACTTCCACTTCCGATATAAAATCGGGTACAGTTTCGTTTTCCCATTGCAATACAAAAGCCGTTCCTTCTGCATGCATACGAGCCGTACGACCGTTACGATGTGTGAATTCTTGACTTTTTAATGGCAATTGATAATGAATGATGAATTTAATCTCTGGGACATCAATTCCACGCGCAGCCAAATCGGTTGCAATAATAAGTTGATGTGTTCCGTTTCGAAATTTTATCAAAGCACGTTCACGATCTTTTTGTTCCATTCCTCCGTAAAAACAACCATGTGGAATGCCGTTATTGTTGAGAAAGTCACTTACGTACTGAATGGTATTTTTGAAATTACAAAAGATAATTCCAGGTTGATTCGCCATGAGCGAAATCGTATTTAATAAAGTATCAAGTTTGTCTTTTGTGGGCGAAAGTATCCGTTTTACGTCTAATTTAGCAATTGCTTCCCCTAAATAATTGATCGTTAACGGATTGATCATTCCGACAAATTGCGGAATTTCCATGTCTTTCGTTGCAGATGTCAACACGCGTTTTTCAATTTTTGGCAACAACGAAATAATGTCTTTCATTTCATCTTCGAAACCAACTTCTAAAGATTTGTCAAATTCATCCAATACCAAGGTTTTTACATAATTTGTACTAAACGTTTCTCTACGCAAATGATCGGCAACTCTTCCTGGTGTTCCTACTAAAATGGCAGGACGATGTTTTAAATCGACTTTATCTTTAGAAAAATTACGTCCACCATATACTTCATTGACTTTGAAACCTGTTCCCATTTCGCGCGTTACTTGCGAAATTTGAATTGCCAATTCGCGCGAAGGCGCTAAAATAATGACTTGCACTTCTTCTTTTGAAGCATCTAATTCGGCTAAAATTGGGATTAAAAAAGCCAAAGTTTTACCTGTTCCAGTTGGAGATAACAGAATGGTATTTGGATGCGAACTTATAGATAATTTCGCTTCTTCTTGCATGTCATTGAGGTTTGAAATCCCCAATTTTGCTAAGATATCGCGCTGATTTTTAATATTTTTTGACATGCTGCAAAAGTACAGCTATTTGTATTAATTGAAACATTTTCTGATTGAAAAATGTAACATTCAATCAGAAACGACAAAATCAACAGTAACCTAAGTAAAGTAAGGTATTCCCTTATGTTTTTTGGTGGGTAATTTTGTATTTTTATGTGGAATATAAAAAAAGAAATCATGAGAAAAAAAGAAATCAAATCGTTACGTTTAAAAAAATCAGTTATTTCAAGTTTCAATTCAGAAAATGCAAAAGGCGGAGTTTCGGGCGCATGTACGTCAAGTGTGAATCCACATGAGTGTTATTTTGCATGTCCAGAATCTGTGTACGCAGCTTGTTAATGACTAGAATATGTAAAAAATCGAGAACAGTTTAAACATACTTAAACTGTTCTCGATTTTTTATTTAGAAATGAATTAATTACCTATTCTTCTACTTCTTCAAATTTGTAAATTAATAACTGACTTTGAAAGTTCATAGGCAATGCCAAGAGTTTTTGCTCAGGAATGTATAAAATATCTCCTACACTTTGTCCTACTGTTAAAAGATCTTCTACAAGTCCTTCTCCATTGACTTTCATTATTTTACCAGTTCGCCAAGCAGAAATTACCAAGTTGTCTTTATCATATACTTGCACACCATCAAGATTTCCGAGTGTATCTTTTGACACTTTCATAATTTCCTTAGAAGTCATGTTTACTTTTAAGAGGTTTCCACTTTGTTTTTTAGCGCCATTTGGACCCAACAAATTTCCCCAAGCGGCAACATACATATCGTTTTGTACTTGTAAAAGCCCGTTTGGATGTTCTAAATCTTCCGATTGTAACCATTGCGAAAATGTTCCGTCTGTTTGTAGCATGTATATTGAAGAATTTCTTGTATCGGATACGTATATATTTCCATCTGAAGCAACGGCAACATCATTTAAAAACATGGTACCTTCTGTTGTGTGTTTTTTTATGACTTTTCCCGTTTTTAAGTCTGCTTCCACTAAAACTGTGACATCAGTTACATATAATTTATCGTTAGTTATTGCAATTCCTTTTGGGTCATTTAGTCCTTTTACAAAGCTTTTATTTATTATTTTTCCATCTAAAGAAATTTTAGCAATACTTCCATCACCATTTTTATCATCTCCAATTAAGGAAGCGTACAATACGTTTTCGTTTTTATTATAGACAACAGATTCACAATGTGTTAAACCATTTACTTCATGTGCTAGTTTAGGTGTTAATATTATCGTTTTCTTTTCTTCTTTTGGCACTTTTTTAGCATCTTTATTTTTGCTATTACACGCAATAATAAATACGGATAGTAATGCTATTTTACATATATTTTTCATGAATCGGTTTTTAAATTTGTCCCTAAATTACGGAATCAAAATTTAATATTTATGATGAACTTTTAGTATTTTGCAAACCATGAGAACTTTACAACAATACTTATTATTTACTTTCCGATCTGTTCTATTTTGGATTTTTGCGTTTTGTTTTATGATTATCATTCGCTATTTCGGAATTTTTGAAGAAAAAGGCGTCAGTATTCTTCCTAAATACGAACTTCCTATACAAGATTTGTTGCTGTATGTAGGCTTATCTTCTATTCCATTCGGTATTTTTTATGCAGCTGTTGAGTTTTTGTTTGATCGGTATTTAGCAAAACGACTTTCGTTAGGTATTATTATTTTCACAAAAACGTTTTTGTACCTTATTACATTAATCCTTTTAGTGAGTTATGTTGTGGAATATACTGGTTATATGTTGGATGTTTCACTTACGGAAGAACGCGGTTGGTGGCGTACCAATAAGACTTTTTGGTCTATTATGATTTACTTTGTCATTGCTTCTTTGGTGTTTTCTTTTATAAGAATTGCAAATGAAAAATTTGGTCCTGGTGTGTTTATTAAAATGTTGCTTGGAAAGTATCGAAAACCGCAAGAAGAGAAACGAATTTTTATGTTTCTTGATTTGAAATCTTCCACTACAATTGCCGAAAATTTAGGGCATTATAAGTACAGTCAGCTTATTCAAGATTGTTTTTATGATTTGAATGTAATTATACGAAAGTACGATGCCGAAATTTATCAATATGTTGGTGATGAAGCGGTATTGAGTTGGTCTTATAAACGTGGAATTAAGCGAAGTAATGCTTTAGAATTGTACTTTGCATTTAATGTACGCATTGGAAGTAGAAGTGAATATTACCAAGAAAAATACGGTTTACTTCCGAAATTTAAAGCAGGAATTCATGGCGGAACCTTGATGGTTACTGAGGTTGGGAGTATTAAAAAAGAAATTGCGTATCATGGTGATGTTATTAACACGACAGCGCGAATTCAATCGCAATGCAACACTTACAAAGCCAATGTATTGATTTCGGAATCATTATTAAACGATATTGATATTTCCAATAAGTATGTTACTAAAAATATAGATGATTTATTGCTGAAAGGAAAAGCGAAAACCGTTAATATTCATAGTGTTACAAAAGTTTAATTTTTGAGATTTAATCTTTGTTATTTTTACTAAATACTCTTCCGTTTTGTAGTAACGAACGTATCATTTCGTTGTATTCATTTCCCATTGGCAATTCCATATCTACTTTTAGTTCGTTTCTAATGGCTATTTCTTTTTGGTTTGTTGTAGGATTGAAACCTACTTTTTCAACTTCACTCCAATAAAAACCGACACCTCTTTTTTGCCATTTTGGGAAATCATTGAAATTCATTCCTTCTTTAAATAACATTTCATTTTTAAAAGCAACCGATTTTCCTTCAATTTGCTTTGTCGCTTCTTTTGCTGTATAGTTTTTATTCCTTAACATCCAATAACAATGTGCATTTAAAGAGTTTCTGTGCGCATCTTCATTTCGCCATCTAAAATAATCGATGACATCTTCTTTTCTTGGAAGTTGCGAAATTCGACAGTCAAACGCACCTATATCACCTAATAAAAGTGAAAATTTAGCACTTGCTTCTCCTGCTAATATAGAATTGTATTTTCTCGTTTTTCTTGAAAAAACCGTTGTATTAATATCAAAAAGCAGTGAGATTTCGTCACTTTCTGTATATCCGTATATGACTTCAAATCCACAATTCATAAGGTGTTTTACAGTTTCGATCATTAAATCTCTAAACTTAATGTCAAATGGTCTTTCAAAATTTTGTTTTTCTTTTGTTAAGCGTGTAAAACTTCTTCCATCAATTCGTGCAACCATATAAACATTAGGAAGTACGCAAAAATCGTGTGCCGTTTCGTATACACGTAATTTACTATCTAAGTCGCTAAATTTCATCTTTCCATGGTGTTATTTCAAATGTATCATCAACGATTTTCACAAAATAGAGTTCATCAAATCCTTCCTCAAATTTTGGCAGTACAAGTTTATTGAATGTTCCTTTAATTCCAATTTCAGGAATTCTTTTTTTACCTACTCGCCTATTATTTCTCTCGATTGCTTTTTTAATTTCCGAACTGAAATAATAACCAATTACTTTATACTTGTGCTGCTTGGCTTTTTCTATGAATTCCTTTCTTGTTTGTACTTCTGGATTCGTATTGTCAATGACAAATTTAGATTGCGTGTCAAAACAAGTCTGTAAAAATTGATTCTGCTTGTTTTTTGTGTTTAATTGATCTAAGCTAATTCTGATATGTGTGTCAAAAAAGTGGTTTTTATAGAAAGTGGTTTTTCCAGCTGCTTGAATTCCTATAAAAATGATTGATTCCATCTTATTTTCTTGGTTTTTAGGGTATAAATATACTTTTAATATTGCTACACTTTATTGTAAATGCTTTTAAAAGTTAATCCGTTTCTTCCAGAAAAAAGAATTCATTTACTGGTTTTTTAAAAAGTTCGCTCAATTTCAATGACAACACTGTAGAAGGCACATAACGTCCTTTTTCTATTGAATTGATCGTTTGCCTAGAAACTCCTATTTTTTTGGCTAAATCGTCTTGTGTAAGGTCTAAAATAGCGCGTTCTATCTTGATACGATTCTTCATTACAGTCTTTTTTTAATCATATAGAAAAATAATAAGTACATCGTTAACAGAAACCATAATACTTGAAAATCGCCAAGATCAGTTAGCGGTTCTTTATCTTTTTCTACAATTAATGATACCATGTAATTAATTGCAGGTTGCAGCAGCGTATACACAACTCCTGCTATAAATGCCATTGAAAACGCTTGTCCACGTATGATGCGAATCATTTCGTCTTCTACTTTTTCTTTTGCTATTGCTACGAATAACAATCCTACCAATATAACACGTTTTAATATAAATTTGATGGTTTCTGAAATTTCTAAGTCAAATAGCTTTCGTGAAATTAGGAAAACAATAGACACTGCTACCAATACGATTCCTATTTTTTTGAATGAATGTGGTAATCCAAAGTTCTTAAATTTCTCAAATCTTCTTTCTTCTGCTTCGCAAAATGTTTCTTTTGCCATGACATGTTTGTTTTATAATTGACAATTTTATTTGATATAATGACAAATATACTTTACATTTTGTAAAAAACAAGTGCTATTTTTGTTTTTTTTAATTTTAGATTGTTAAATGTACTTCACTTCAACAAACTTAATGCAAGTGCTTTTTTAGAATATGAGCATCGGCTTCGCCTGTTAGATTGCCTCGTTCTTGGAATTTGATAATAAAATTAGCTTTCGGTTCGTCTTTATGCACATTTTATAAGAACATGTTAGTTTTTCTAATTAAAAATTTACTTAATCATAAGTTTTTAAAGGATTTCTGATGGTCTTGGAAGGTCATTATTTATAAGAAAACACGTATATTGTAATCCCCAAATCACTAAACTAACATGAAATTATCAACGAAAATATTAATTCTAATCATATACTGCTTCAGTTTACCTTTGCAAGGTCAAACACAAGATTTGGATTCTAATTCTAATTCAAATAATCTTAATTCTATTTTAGACGTATTACCAAAAATATCTAAAGACTCTACAAAAGCTGAGATTACTAAACATGTAGACGTCATGATAAGATTAATGGGTGATGAATTTTACAAAGCAAATTATGCGCCAATTTTAATTTATGCTGACAAAGGTTTGGCCTTAGCAAAAAAGAGTTCAAATGTGAATCATATTCACGAAACTAGATCAGTTGTAGGGAATACTTTAATAAAATTTAAAGATACAATAAAAGCAAAGAAAATATTTTTAGAGTCTTTAAAGTATGCAGAAAAAACAAATGATAGTTCTCTTATTTTAAGGTCAAAAGGTAATTTGGCAAATGTCTATTACCACATGGATAGCTATAGAAATAAAACGATAGAAATATATCTGGAAAGTATCAAATTTGCAGAACGATTAAAAGACACAACACGCTTATTTGTATTGCATCATAACTTAGCACGCGCTTTTAATGAAAAAGAAAAACCTGATCGTAGTAATTATCACATAGAAAAGACAACATACTATTTGAATTTATTAGGAAATCCACCTCACTATCAAGCAAGTCATTTTCATAATATTGGACTAAAATTTTTATTGCTTAATAAACCTGATGAAGCGATAAAAAACTTTAAAAAAACAATTGCTCTTTGTAAGAATACTGAATTTACTGAAGCTTTAGTAGAAGGCTACACTGGCTACAGAGACGCTTTAGAAATGAAAAAAGATTATAAAGAATTTTATAATATTAATAAAATTCTTAAAGTCTATGAAGAAGGAAAAGAAGAAAGTGACGCTAAAAATATTATTGATGCTGTAAATGCGAAATTAAGTGTAGAGCGCTATAAAAATCAGATTAAAACTAATGAGTTAGAAAAAGTACTTTTAGTGCAACAAGCAGAGCGAAAAAATATTTTTTTCGTACTCTCCATAGCTACCGTTGCTTTTTTAGTTTTAATATTAGTAATAACATACGTTTCTAGCAAAAGAAGAAAAGCACTAGTAGCAGATTTAAAAATTAAAAATAAACAGTATTTAATAGCTAAAAAAGAAAGTGAAGAGTTTGCAAAGACGAAGACTAAATTCTTTGCTACAGTAAGCCACGAATTACGAACGCCATTATACGGCGTCATTGGTTTAAGTTCTATTTTACTTGAAAATGAGGATTTAAAAAAGCATGAAAAAGATTTAAAATCATTGAAGTTTTCAGCTAATTATTTGCTCACTCTTGTTAATGATTTACTACATATTAATAAGATTGAAAATAAAAGCTTTATAGAGGAAGATAGTACGTTTAATCTAAAAACTCTAATGTCTAGAATAGTCTCTTCATTCGAGTACATAACACTACAACACCAAAACGAAATTAGTATAAAGTTCCATAAAGAGGTTCCTTTGTTATTAAAATGTAACTCAGTACAGTTGTCTCAAATACTTATGAATCTAATAGGCAACGCCTGTAAGTTTACAGAGAAAGGAAAGATTGATATTGTTATAGAACTATTAGAAAGCACAGATACTGTTGCAAAGCTGAAATTTAAAATTAAGGATACTGGTCCTGGTATTGAAAAAACTAAATTAAATCACGTTTTTAATGAATTTGCGCAAATAGATTCGTCGTCTTCCAATTATCAAGGCACTGGTCTAGGTTTACCAATTGTTAAAAAACTTATAGAGCAAGCCAACGGAACTATTACGGTAGAAAGCGAACTTGGAAAAGGTAGTACGTTTACTTTTACTATGAATATGCAAATTTCTAACGAGCCTTTAGAACTAAATCCACCTCCTATTTTAGATTTTAAACAATTAGAATTCAAAAGAGTACTGATTGTAGAAGATAATCGTATCAACCAAACTGTTACAAAGCGTATTCTAGAAAGTGAAGGAGTTGTTTGTACTATTGCAGAAAATGGAGAAAAAGCTGTGAGCGCAGTTAAAAAGGCTACATTTGATTTAATATTAATGGATATTAATATGCCTGTAAAAAATGGTATTGAAGCTAGTAAAGACATTAGGCAGTTTAATACCACTATTCCAATAATTGCACTTACTGCCGTGGATATAGAAGAACAAAAAAATCAAATCTTCGAATGTGGTATGAATGACATTATTTTAAAACCTTATGATATAGATTTATTCAAAAAGACAATTACCACTAACTTAAATTCCAAATTAGAAAGTGAACTTTAAAAATGAGTTTATAACTTTTTAAGTTTAGCCTATACAACGAGATCTAAAACTTCCAATTCATACTTAGGTTGATCGTTCTCATACGAAAACAACTTAGAGTAATCCATAATGTTTGAAATGCCTTCAAGCTCGCACAAATAAGCTATTACAGCAGAAAGTCCGTTAAAAAGGAGTTCTTTATCTCTCGGATTGGCAGGTTTATCATTTTTGTGATGATATGGAAGTTGATATCCGCAAGCTTTCAAGAAAACGGCTTCTATATTTAATAATTCTAAAGGTGTATATCCACCAAACTTACGCCCGAAACTTTGACGTACTTTGCCCACATAATTGAGTGTTAGTGAGCCGTGATCGTCTGAAAGATGTTTCCAACTATCGGTATTGTCTAAAATATTTCCAACAGCGCATTGTTTACAACATTCCGGGTTAATCATGTTGTTATGAAAAGCTTCATACAATTTTTTAATAGCGTTCTCAAATCGTTTAGAAAGTATCATATTGCCAATTTTCTTAGTCAAAAGATACAAAAAACTTGTAAAATAGATGCTTAAAAATGTACAAGAAGCTTCTTAATTGTAATAAGTCTAAATTGAGTTATGTGAAAATTAATCTTCTTCTTTAACAATAATCATAGTGGCTTTGATACCTGTAGTTAGGTTCCACTCGTTTGCAGAAATAAGTTCACCTTTGTCATTGTACACGCGGAATTCTGCTGTATTTGGTCCTGAAGAACCTTGATTTAACGCTTGAAAGTCTATTTTATTAAATCCTTTTTTAAGCGGAATGTCAATTTTTTTATAAACAGCTTCCAATCGGATATTTTCTATCACTACAACATCGTTCAAATATACGCGAACTCTGTCGCCATCAACAAATTCGTGATCTCTACATACAATTTTTACAAACTTTCCATTACTCTTAAAGTCGCCCAAGTACTGCTCTACTTTGTATTCAGGTTGAATTTGTTTGTCTCTGTTGTTTAATTTTCGCTCAAACTCTTTGTTTCGCGTTGCAAACTGTTCGTTTCCAATAAAGTCAATTTCTTTTTCTTCTTTGAGAGATGCACTTTTAGATTTTGGCAATTGAATTAAACTAGAACGCTTGTTTACCAGCAAACTAGGCGTTTTAAACTCCATAAAATTTGGCGCTTTCTTTTGAGGCTTTAAAGGTTCTGTTGCTTTTGGGAAAGGTAATTTTATACGACCTTTTGTAATATCGACATCCGTAATTTTTGTTTTCGTGCTATCCTTTTGCGCATGCATAGTTAGCATACCTAATAAGATACAGATGAAAGTTACACGAAATTTTAATTTTAAATGATTCACGGACAAAGTGCTGATTTCTTGATCAATTACAAATACGTCTTACAATAGTACGCATTTTTTTAATTACTCATTAATATCTTAACACACAATTATCATTCCAATTTAAAATTCTTAACTCCATTCAATTTCAGCAAGTTCTAAATGCACTATTTTTTTGATTCCTAAATTGATGTTTTTTCGTTTCCAAAACCCACTATTTGGATGATGCACTTGGTATTCAACATCAATTACACGCGATAATTCTTGCGAAATAATTCCTTTAAAAGCACGTGTACTTCCATTTACATAATAATCAAACTTGTACTGTTTAAGGAAGTTCATAAAGTCGTTTCGATACTTTAAATTAATCCAACCGTAAAACCAAAAATTTAAACGTGTTTGATTGCTTCCCGTTTTTCCCAATAAATAATGTAGTGATGTTTGATAAGGCACCAATGTGTAAAATGTGACTTCAAAATTAGAGAGTTTTTCTTCCGAAACTTGGCTCATCAATTCAAGGAAACCTGTTTTGAAACTTTGAAAATAACCTGCAAGCGGATTCATGGCTCTGAAATCATTTTTATAATCAAATTCATTTTTATCAGGCGCTTCTACCGTGAAAAGTACTTTTGTATAATTGATATTTTCTGAAGGTTCTGATTGCGGTTTACCGTTTTCAATCCAAAATGTCCAAGGTTTTACCAAATGCGGAACTCTAAAAAAACGATCCTTTATAATGACAAAATCACTTTGTACATCAAAAAACTCTTCGTTTTCATTCGTAATCAGCTTAAAATCATCAACTTTAAGGCTCGTTACACGTTTACTTTTACGATTGTATACAGGAATCGTTTGAACAATTTTCATATAAGGGAATACTTTTGCAGTGCATATTTAAGTATTCTAAATCAAAATCAAAACTATTTTTTTTAACAACCAATTTGTTAATTTCTTTTTAAGAAAAGTCAAAAAGCTATAAAAAGTGAAAGAGAGCACTAGGCTCTCTTTCGGGTTTAGGGGGAATTTCTTTCTTGAAAAATTACAAGAATACTACAAATGTAATTATATTCTTACTAAAAATGCTTTTGTAAAGTTCAGAAAACGAAAGCTTTCGGTGAAATGCAAATTATTATCGTCGAAGTATGTTTTGATAGGCTTGGTAAAATCTTAGCATAAAAAAACGTCCTTAATATTAGAAATTAAGGACGTTATCTGGTTAATATATTTAAGCCGAATCAACCAGTATGCGAAAAATATTAACTAAACAGCAAATTATGTTAATGTCTTTCCATACTAAATATACAAAAAAAAAGAGCCCAATTGAGAATTGGGCTCATAAAAACTTGTTAAGGTTTTTTATAGTATTGCTGAATTACAAACCTACTACTTTTATTTTTTGTAGGAAATTATATTTTAAATAAATACATTTTTCTTAATTTTTTAACATTTTCTCACAAAATAAAGAATTAATAAACTAAGTTTTCTTAGAAAAAGACAAATAAAAAAAGAGAATAATTCTACATCATCTCTTTGAGATTATTTTAATTTATGTTTTTTGAATCTTTTGAATTCAAACGATCGCTTACAAACTCTACTTTATTTTTTCCATGTGGTAATGAATTTCCGTCTGTACCAAGATTTACCATTACAATATTATCTACAGTTAAAATGGTTTCTTGCGTCATTTTGTTACGTACTTCACATTTAAGTCTAATAGATGATTTTCCAAATGCAACAACATCAATTCCTATCTCAACAATATCTCCTTTTTTAGCAGAACTTTTAAAGTCAATTTCGGACATATATTTAGTGACTACTTTTGGGTTTTCAAGCTGAATAATGGCATATAAAGCCGCTTCTTCATCAATCCAAGCGAGTAATCGCCCGCCAAATAAAGTGCCATTAGGATTCAAATCTTCGGGCTTGACCCATTTTCTTGTGTGAAATCTCATGTTTTTTGTTTGTTAATGTGTTTTGCTTCTTATTATTATCAAAGTTAAAACTGTTAAGCTTACTATTAAATAATTTGTTTATTAGAAAGCTGTTTATTTAGTATTCGCCCATAACCTAATAGATTTAAAACAAAGTTTGTGGTTTTGGTGGCGTGGTAATTGTTTTCGGAACAGTCAAAGTTGTCCCCAAACGTGCATTGAGTTTTTTAATGAAATAGGCAGACAATAAAGGAGATTCTAATTCTAGATTTTGGTGAATGAAAAAGTGAATATTTTTCAATCCAAATGAAATCCATTGTTCCAAACGTGCAACCCAATCGTCCAAACGTGCATAATCACTTTCATGATTGGCGCCAACATACCGAATAAAAGCTTCGTTATTTGTCATGCGCATGTGCATAATATCGCGCCTTCCGGCAGAATCTACTAAGGTGTTTGCAATGTTATTTTCTTCTAATAAATGATAAAGTTCATTCGAGATTTTCGGGTCATTATACCAATCAGTATGTCTAAATTCCATTGTTAAAGGAACTTCTTTCGGCCAAAATTCAGCAAATTGAACAACTCTGTCAAAATCTTTTGGTGAAAAATTAGAATGCATTTGCAAAAAGATTGTTCCGAGTTTATCTTTTAAATGTGAAGCGTTATACACGTACAAATCGACCAATGCTTCCGTAGCTTGCAAGCGTTTCCAATGACTAATTTCTTGCGTTATTTTTGGAAAGAATTTAAATCCACCTGGAGTTTTATCGCGCCATTTTTCAAACTGTTCCGCAGGAAACATTCTGTAAAACGTTGCATTCAGTTCAATAGCATTAAATTGTGAGGAATAATATTGCAATTCATCTTTTGTTCCGCGTGGATAAAATCCTTTTAAATCTTGTCGATTCCACTTGGCGCAACCTACATAAATAGATGGTATTGAGTCACTTTTATATTTTTGTAAAACAACTTCTGTTTCTGGGTGATTGTCAGGTAATGTAAAATCTATTTGTTCAGGATTGGATACTCTTCCAAATTTCATAACACTATTTTTTAGAAAGCATAAAAATACGGAATTCCTACAGTTTATTTGAATTGAAAATCGGTTTTTACACTGTTAATAAGATAGTTAACAAGTTGTTCATAACCTGTTAAGGATTGACATCTATTATTTTTAATTTTAGTAAAACTTTAGTGTTATGAACGATCGAGAAAATGATTTAGTTAAAGCGCGTCCACAGATTTCACCGAAATCTATTTCTGAAAATATGTCAAAAGACGAGCGCTTTCAAAATTCCACACTTCGTCCTGTTATCAAGCTTCAAAGTCCTTTACTGATTGCTGCATTCCGAAATTATATTGCCAAACGAAAAAATGTTTTTCACAACTTATCTTTAGAAAAACGTTTGCTATATATTGAAAATGCGATTCAAAAAGATATGAAATTTCGCAATTCATTAAAAGGTATGATTATCGGGCAATTTACGCTACAAGAATATGATGAATACATTTTAAATTCGTCGCCGCTCAACAAACGTATGATGAATATTGTAGTAGAACGACTGAAAGACAAAATTTTACTTTTTGAAAAAGAGATGACCTTAAGCGCTGTAATTTAAAAACCTTCGTAAGTTTTTAAATTGATCGTCAATTTATAGTTCATTTTAATATCTTTGCAACTTATTTATTAGAAGATACGTTATGAAGCGATTCACTATTGCATTTATTGTCATTTTTAGCACGATTTTTAGTTCTTGTGATATCTTTGGTCGAGATCAAGTTGCTGCGGATGGTTACCGAAATATTACACTTAAAAATAATAAATTTTCCATAGAATATTGGTTGGGTTCAAGTCCAGGCGCCACAGATAAAGATTCATATCATTTATATATTAAAGCAGATTCATTAGTGCATTTTAAACGCGCGTTAGCAGATATGTTTGAAACTACCTATAACCCTGAGAATGTGCAAGCCATCACTTTTTACACAGATACTATTTTTAAAGAAGAAACTGTTAACTTGAATTCGCCAAGTATTTCGGGTGTGCAAGTTCATTATTTAGAAGATTCTTTCCTTAAAACAAAAGTGTATTTTCATAAAAATGATCTATTGCAAGAAGTTGACGAACTGAATTCGTTTGTCGATTACTTTTCTCCAAATGATGTACACGATACGTCTGAAATTTTTAAATCAGCTAAGAATAGCGTTTTTATTATGGTAAATACTGAAATGACAACGAAGTACGAAACAGGAAAGTCTGATTATAATAAGCATTTAGCTGATTATAAATTGCAAAACAAATAAATTTTTTTACTCTTCAATCAAAGAAACACCATTTAAATCGGTAGTTAGCACTTCGCTCATATAATTAAAAAATGGGCGAATTACTTTAAAATCATTCGATGCTTGCTCCATAAAACCGGCAGCTGTCACTTCTTTATCTGTAAATTTTTTCGTAAAAATAAATTGTTTCTTTTTAATTAAATCAATTGATTCATGATCTCTGCTAAATCCTTTTGGCGCCGTTTTAACTTCATCACCTTCAATTTCTCCCCAAACATTTTTAAATGATTTTTTAGTGATAATTTCCCTAATTTCAGTCGCATCCATTTCAAATTCTTTGCGAATTCGGAGTAAATCATCCTTATTCGGATCCCAAAAACCAGTCGCAATAAAAGAATTGTCGTTTGGTTCCAAATGCAAGTAATAACCACCGCGCAATCTAGGTTTTACTCTATGAAAACTTCCGCCAAAATGAGTTTTATACGGTATCTTATTTTTTGAAAAACGAACATCTCTGTAAATACGGAATACTTTTACCTTATCAATTTGATCGTACTTGTTTAAATACTCGCCTAATTGATTAAAAAACTGTTTTACTTCTCTTTCAATCTCCTTAAATTCTTTTTTATTTTCTGTAAACCATTCACGGTTATTATTTTTTTGTAGTCTATTTAAAAAAGAAAAAGTTTCTCTTGGGATCGTTTCGTTCATCGTTCGTTGGTTTTGAACGAAAATACAAAATTGTTGTTGAGTATAAAAAATAAAAGCGAACAAGTAAAATGTTCGCTTTTAATTACTAAAGTTATTTTTTTTAGGAATGCTTATATAAAAATTAGCACTCCATTATAAATCATCCATTTGTCGGAATTTCATAACAACATTTTTTAATAAATACAACTTCATTTGCCAGATTTTGTGCTTTTTGATCGCATGTACTAAGACTTCTTGCCAATCCTCCAACAACTTTATTGTAATCAAATTTTGAGATTACTTGTTTTTTAAGGAAAAGCTTGTCTAATTTTTGTTTTTTCATTTGTATACAGTTTTAGTTAATGTGCTAAAACTAGTAACTTCAACTGCTTTGTAAAAACTTTAGAAGTCGTGATGTATAAATACCGAGTAATCTATTGCTTATGAAGTAATATTTGGAGAAAAAGCCGACAATCTATATGTCCAATAATCACTCTGCTCCCATCGTTTCTCTAATTGATAATGTATCACAAGTTTTTCCATATACGCTCTAAATGCATTCTCAACTACATATCTATAGGTTGGCAACGCTTCTGGCTTTCCGTGTAAAAAATCTGCCACAGCATGACCGCCATAAAAACCTGAAGCCAATGCAGATGTAATTCCATACGAAGAAATTGGATCGTACGAATATGCCGCATCACCAACTGCTAACCAGTTTTCCCCATACGGAATTTGCAAACAGCTTGTGCCCGCAGGCATCATTTTAACAGTATCTATTTTTAACTGTGTAATTATTTTTGACAGATGAATGGTTTTGTAAAATTCATCTTGAAGAAATGTATTTATATGTTCTTTTGTTGGAAGAATTTCTTTAAGTGTAAAAAACATCATTGTGACTTCATTTTTACAATACGGAGCCACATACCACCAACCATTTTCAGTAGCTTCTACGATGATTTCATTCGGAATTTTTTCTGAAAGTTTTAGATTGAATGTCAACGCAAATTGAGAATCTAAATTTTCTTTTTGAACGTTCAAATGTCTGCAAACAGAAGCTTTTCGTCCTGTTGCATCAATTATAAAATCGCAGGTAAGTGTTTTAGTTTTGGAAGAATTTTCAATAGTTACAATTGTTTTAATTTCGTCTGAAACTACTTTTTTCAGCTTGAAACCATTGTAAAATATACTTTTTGTGTTTTGATATAATGCTTGCAATTGTGTTTCAAAATGCAATCTGTCCAATAAAAAACCATGTCCCAAACGATCTGCTAAAAATTCTTTTTGGTCTAATTGATGGCTTCCCCAACAGCTTTTATTTCCGTAATAAATTTGATGCTTTTCGTCTTCAATCAATGACAAAATTCCTAATTGTTTCAACAAAGGTTTTGCATTTGGCGGAATGGCTTCTCCCGATTTCCGAACAGGTGTTTCCTGTGCTTCCACCACACAACAACGAATTCCTCTGGCATGCAATGTAATTGCGGTGGCAATTCCCGCAGGACCGCCACCGACAATAACTACTTGATATGTATTTTTATCGTTCTCCACGAGAAACTCTTCTTCTTTTACGTGTACTTTTTTGCGAATGTGAAGCGGCTTTTGCAACACGAGCGCCATCGTCTAAAGTAATAATTGGTGCAGCGGCTTTCATTAATTTTGCTTTTTCATCACCTGTAATGGTTTCTGCGGCAACAACTTGATCATACGTAGGATCGTGTTCCCCAAATTTACGTCCCGTTTCTTTCCAAACAACAGTTGGTAAAAAACCTTGCGCATTTTCGACTTCACTTTCCGTTTTCGCGATAATTCCCAATTCGTGCCATTCTGAAATCATGTGATTGATTTTAGTTTGATACTCAGAACCTAAATCGCGCAGCCAATCTTGACGGTAATCAAAATGTTTTAAACGTTGCGCTATGTTTAAATTTGGCGTTTCTATACTACGTTTGTAACTGTCTTCACTTAACACTTGATTTGGTACGCGAGCTGCCCAAAACGATGGTAATGGCAAGTATAATGTAAGATCGTAACCAGATAAACAACTTGCTTCATCCGTTTGCCACGGAACTCCTAACCAGCGTGTTAATGAACCAGGACCACTTTTTGCCAAAGGTCCATCTTTATCTATGCCATTCGCATCTGTAAGTCTTACTTTCCCTAATACGATCGATGGCGATAATAAAGGACCAAAATCTAAATCGGTAGCTTCTCCTTCTTTTACAACGTTTAATCGGTATGGTTTTTTCCACATTTGTTTCACGCGCATTGGCCAAGTAAGTTCAATTCCTGGATGAAATGGTCCGCCCAAACATTCTTCCATTGGCGCTTGATTTAGTGCATTTACTTGTTCTGCAGGTGATAATTCATCGAAAGGAATGTATTGTTTTGGTGTTCCCGTAGTAAAGTCGCCATTTGCCCATTTTTGCAAACGTGCGTATTGAGTTCGCGTAATTGGTAAATCGACAATGGCAATATTTTCATATTCGCCAAAACCATCACCATAAAAAGGTGGTACTTTTGCTGGCGTATATTCTTGTGAGTCTGGATCTCTAAACCATGCAAAGATTCGTTCGCGTAAAGCTTTGTGTTCTTTTGAAGGAGTTTCTAATTTTTGTTTTAGTGCAGGATCTGTAAAGTCAGATGGAGAATTTTTTCCAAATAACATAAAAAATCCTTGATTTACCCATTGTGTATCTGTCATGCGTTCAAACATCGGATAAATATGTTCGTAAAAAACAACACCATTTGCCGCAGAATCTGGATAGTTCATTTCACGAATAAATAAGTCTTGTACCACATCATTCATGGTTACAACTCCGTACAATCCAGGGCCAAAATTTGGAGGCGTAACGGCAACATTTGCAGGTTCTGCATCAAATTCTTTTCCGTTAATAATTACGGTAGCACGTACAACACCATCGCAAGTATCATCATGCCAACCTTCATTGTTTGCAAAGGTTATAGCTGGTTTGTTATCTTTTGAAGCCGAATCGCCATCGCCACCAAAAAAGAGCAATCTTCCTTGTGCATCCGTTTCTACATGACCAAGTTTTACTTTTTTACCGAAGAATTCGCCATCATCAAAATTGTATTTGTCACCAGTTTCATTTGCGCCACTAATATTTACGGAATTTGGCGTGATTGCTAATTGACTTCTATCAGATACACTTGCGTTTCTATATTTTGAAGGAATTCCTGCGTCTGGTATGTCTAAAGCATTGTTAAACATATACCAAGCCGATTTTACATTTGCGACTTGAATTCGCCAATGAATATTGCTACTTTCTGTTTCTGTGATTTCGCCTAAAACTTTGTCATTTTCGCCCAAAGCGTAAATTCTAAAACGTGCCACTTGCTTTTTTACACGTCCGTGACTGTCTTTATAACCGCCTTCTGGCGTAATTTCAACTCCAGGAATGTCTGGCGCAAAAAGGTATTCTTCAGAGTTTCCAATACGCGCAATTCCGATTGGAGGATAAATTGCAACGCTTTTAATTTCGTTTGTATTCATGGTTTTTGTGTTGATTATCTATTTTGGTTTATTGCTTGATTTCTAAAAATATCTAATTTAGATTGAATTTATAAGATAATCAACAAGTAATTGTACGTGATTTTGGAGTGAAATGATAAAAATGGTTGTACATTTGACCTCATAACACAGAAATGAGGTTTTACCATAAAGATTGTCATTTCACAAACAATTTTTATGTCATTCAAATCATTAGGATTATCTGATGCATTATTGCGTGCTATCAGCAAAAAGGGCTATACTGAGCCTTCTCCCATTCAAGCAAAAGCAATTCCATTAGTTTTAGAACGCAAAGATGTTTTGGCATCTGCACAGACAGGAACTGGAAAAACAGCAGGTTTTACCTTGCCAATGTTGCAATTGTTATCGCAAGAGCCACCATTACGCAGACGCCCAATTAGAGCATTGATTTTAACGCCTACGCGAGAATTGGCCGCGCAAGTGTATGCAAATGTGAAGGAATATAGTACGTTTTTAGATATTCGTTCTACCGTAATTTTTGGTGGTGTAAACGCAAAACCACAGATTGCAACTTTACGAAATGGAGTTGATATTTTGGTCGCAACACCTGGAAGATTACTCGATTTGCAAAGTCAAGGAGCATTGTCATTAGCGAAAGTAGAAATGTTAGTGTTAGATGAAGCCGATAGAATGTTGGACATGGGATTTTTGCGCGATATTAAACGTGTGATTGCGCTTGTTCCGAAGAGAAGACAGAATTTATTGTTTTCAGCGACGTTTTCAAAAGACATTAAAAAGTTAGCACAGAGCATTTTACATAATCCTGTTTCGGTTGAAGCGACTCCTGAAAATACAACTGCTGAGAAAGTAATTCAGAAAGTATATAATGTTGATAAACCGCAAAAGACAACATTGTTGATTAAATTGATTTCTGATGGAAATTGGAGTCAAGTTTTGGTCTTTACACGAACAAAACATGGTGCTAACCGATTGAGTAAAAAACTAATTTCTAGTAATATTAGTTCGGCTGCGATTCACGGAAATAAAACACAGAATGCTCGTACAAAAGCATTGGATGGTTTTAAGAAAGGAACTATTCGAATTTTAGTTGCTACAGATATTGCAGCTCGTGGTTTGGATATTCCGTTATTGCCACACGTAATTAATTTTGAATTGCCTAATGTTCCTGAAGATTATGTACACAGAATTGGACGTACAGGTCGAGCTGGCGCCAGTGGTGAAGCAATTTCGTTAGTTTCTGCGGAAGAATACGAATATGTGAGAGGAATTGAGAAGTTGCTAGGCGAAAAGTTAATTAGAGAAGAAATTGAAGGTTTTGAAGCCGATCCAAATTATACGCCGCCACCAAAACAGGAACGTCCACAACGATCGAGAAAGAAATCGAATGCTTCACAAAGAGGCGGTTCTGGCGGAAGCCAAAAAAATAGAAATACGAATAATTCTTCAAATTCGAATTCGAATTCAAATTCTAGAAATAAGAAGCGAAATTCTCGTTCTCGAAATAGACGACGTGATTAGACTTTTTAGATTGTTAGATTGTTAGATTGTTAGATTGTTAGATTGTTAGATTGTTAGATTGAAAATAATACTATTTTGTAATTTTGAAATAAAAAAGAGGCTTTTAAAACCTCTTTTTATCATTCTTTATTTTTAAGCTCCATCAATATCATCGACAATTACAAAATCGCCTGAATCTGCTGCACCACCTTTAATAGCATGTGGATTTTCAATAATCTGTGTTTTAAATTTTTCTAACATATTTGTAGATTTTAAGTTTGTAATTGATTTAAGCTCCATCAAGATCATCAGTAATAATAAAGTCTTCTGAGTCTGCTGCACCACCTTGAATAGTTTGTGGGTTTTCAATAATTTGTGTTTTGAATTTTTCTAACATGCTTTTATTTTTTTGAATTAATAATAGCATGAAATTAGCATAGAAAATATGCATACACAAGCAACGATACCGTTGGTTTATGAATTAAAGGTTGTCTTTTGAAGTGATTTAATTTAGGCGAAACCTATTAAGTAGAAGTGATAGGAATAGATTATAAGTCCTTAAATGTCATTTTATTAAGCATTAACCCTGAAGCTGGCGCAATGTAATTTACTTCTAGTGTAGAATCTGGTAATAAGGAACGCTTGATGAAGTCTAAATTAAGTTCGTGTTTTCCTAATAGAATTAAAGTTCCCATCATCATGCGGATTTGATGCCGTTTGAATCCTGCACCTTGTACACGCAATACATAGCTTTGTTTTGGGAAGAAGTTTGCGGTGTATAAGTCGTTTTCTATGATTTCACAAAGTTCTATTTTGCCTTCTAAAACCGTGTGTTCTGTAGGTTTGTAGCAATAGGTTTTTAGATAGTGATTTCCTTCAAAGAGCTTTGCTCCTTTTTTCATCAATTCGACATCCAAATCACCTAGAACATTTGTCATATACGGCGCTGCAAACGGATGGTATTTTTCACCAAAGGCAAATAAGTAAATGTATTCTTTTACTTTCGGATGCTGAATGATATTGAATTTTTCATTGGTTTCCGTAATCGCCAATGCGCGAATATCTTGTGGTAAGTTTTGATTGAAAAGCGGTAAAAACTCAGGAATATCGAGCGTTTCATTATCCAAAAATAATTCAATCGCAATTTCATTGGCAGATACTTTTGCATCTGTACGACCGGAAGCTAATAGTTTAAAGTTTTTATGCCCAAATACATACGCTAATGTTCGTTCTGTCATGCGCTGTACGGTATTCACATCGGGCTGTTTTTGCCATCCATGATAGCGAAATCCTAAGTATTGTAGCGTGATGAGATAGTAATAGCGTTTTCTTTTCAAGTTGTTTATTATTCTTTATTGATTTGTTTATTTGGACGCTTTGCTTGTTTGTTTTTTCTTGAAACCTATATTTTTAGGATTTAAATTTAGTATTTCATCATACTTCTCGATACAATTTTCTTCAAAAATGACTCGAAGTAATGCATTGTAAATCTCTAAATGTTACACCAATTTAGGCTGCATTTAATAGAATGAAACTTAGTACTAAAATCACGATCGGAATGCTCCAAAGTTTCCAAACATCAGTTCCTTTTGTATTTTCCTTAATGGCTTTGTTTTTGATTTGCAACATGCGTTTTCCGTTGTAATACAGCGCATTAAAAATATACAATACGATTCCCGATAAGGCAATATAAAAGAGTTGCAGATAGATTGAATAGTAACGCAAAAAGTTGCTATTGGTTGCCTTGAACAAAACAATACACAAAACGATAAGAATACTGAGCTGAAGCACCGTAATGTAATTTGTTGCCAAAGACATTAGTTTTCGGTGTTTACGCTTTTTGTCTTGCGACTTGTAACTTAGAATTGTTTTGTAAAATAGTTGATCGAACATGTTTTTTTGCTATGGACACTGCAATAATAGGGAATTTTTCTTTGTTGGTTGTTTTTTGTTCATTTGTCTTTTGTCAATTCGTTGATTTGTTTTTCGATATTTTGTTTCGGAAGCTAAACTTATAAACTTTTAAACTTCATTAGTTGTTTATTTACTTCTCTCTACTTTTCAATACATTCACAATATCATTGAGTTTGTAGCCTTTTGCTTGAAGCAGAATTAGATAATGAAATAGTAAATCGGCACTTTCATCTAAGAATAAATCATCATTATCATCTTTGGCTTCAATAACGACTTCTACAGCTTCTTCCCCTACTTTTTGTGCAATTTTATTGATTCCTTTTCGGAAGAGTGAAGCCACATAACTTTTTTCATCTTCTTTGTTTTCTTTGCGATTTTGAATTGTGTCTTCTAATTCACTTAGAAATCCAAAAGACATGGTGTTTTCTTCGTTCCAGCATGTACCTGAACCTTTGTGACACGTTGGTCCAACAGGATTTACTTTGATGAGTAATGTATCTTTATCACAATCATTTTGAATGCTAACTAAGTTCAGGAAATTTCCACTTTCTTCTCCTTTTGTCCATAAACGTTGTTTTGTTCGACTATAAAAAGTTACTTTTTCGAGGGCAATCGTTCTTGCGTATGCTTCTTCGTTCATAAATCCAAGCATTAATACGTTTTTGGTATCGTTATCTTGAATGATTACAGGAACAAGTCCGTCATTATTTTTATTGAAATTTATATTCATCTGTTTTTTGTCTGTTGTCTGTTGTCTGTTGTCTGTTGTCTGTTGTCTGTTAAGTTGTTTACAATACTTTCTAAATCAAAACGTAAACTTATAAACTTTGTTTTTTGTTGATTTGTTAATCCGTGTATTTGTAGGTTTTTAAGAAACTTCCTAACACCCAAAAACCTAATAACTTTCAAAGTTTAAATTCTGACATTTATTCCGTTATTTTTTAAATCTTGTTTGAGTGCTGGAATTCCAATTTCTTTGAAATGAAACACACTTGCTGCCAACGCTGCATCTGCGTTTCCATCCACGAAAGTGTCTGTAAAATGCTGCATATTTCCTGCGCCTCCAGAAGCTATAATTGGAATGTTTACTGTTTTTGAGAGTTTTGAAAGTGCTTTGTTTGCAAAACCATCTTTGGTGCCGTCATTGTCCATTGATGTGAACAGAATTTCACCTGCGCCACGTTGTTCCACTTCTTTTGCCCAATCGAATAGATTCATTTCCGTAGGAACTTTTCCTCCAACCAAATGTACAATCCATTCGCCATCAATTTGTTTCGCATCAATAGCAACCACAATACATTGATTGCCAAATTTGGAAGCCAATTCATTGATTAATTCTGGTCGTTTGACTGCTGCCGAATTGATAGAAACTTTATCTGCGCCTGCTTGTAATAAGCGATCTACATCTTCTGTAGAAGAAATTCCGCCACCAACCGTAAATGGTATATCTACTTGTGAAGCGACATCCAAAACCAGTTTTTGCAATGTTTTTCTGCGTTCTTCCGTTGCCGAAATGTCTAAAAAAACTAATTCATCTGCGCCTTCATTCGCATATATTTTTGCCAGTTCTACAGGATCGCCAGCATCACGAAGATTGACAAAGTTGACACCTTTTACCGTACGTCCGTTTTTGATATCTAAACACGGAATGATTCTTTTTGTGAGCATTTTTATATTTTTTACGTCATTGCGAATGAAGTGAAGCAATCTGTTTCTTTTTTATACTAATTTTTCTAACTGTTTGAGCGATATTTTATTTTCATAAATCGCTTTGCCAATAATGACACCTTCACAACCGAGTTCTTTGAGTTTTGGCAATTCGTCAAAAGTAGATATTCCGCCTGAAGCGATTAATTTTAATCTCGAATCACTATCGGCAATAATTCTTTTATATAATTCGAACGATGGACCTTCTAACATTCCGTCTTTGGCGATATCTGTACAGATTACATATTGAATGTTCTTTTTTAAGTATTCTTGAATGAACGGAATCAATTCTTCACTACTTTCTTCTTGCCAACCGCTAATTGCCACTTTTTCATTCATTGCATCGGCACCTAAAATGATACGTTCTCTACCATATTTTTGAATCCATTGTGTAAAAAGTTCTTTGTCTTTTACAGCAATACTTCCGCCAGTAATTTGTTTGGCGCCACTTTCAAATGCAACATGTAAATCGGAGTTTGATTTTAATCCGCCTCCAAAATCAATTTTTAAATTCGTTTTAGAAGCAACAAGTTCTAACACTTTATAATTCACAATATGTTTTGCTTTTGCGCCGTCCAAATCTACCATGTGAACATATTGAATGCCTGCATCTTCAAACTGTTTTGCGACTTCCAACGGACTCTCATTGTATATCTTCTTCGTATCATAATCACCTTTCGAAAGTCGGACACACTTTCCGTCGATGATATCTATAGCTGGAATGATTCTCATTTTATTTTGTATTGATTTCTATTTTGTTGATTCGTTTATCAGTGCGCTTTGTTGTTTCTCTACAGCGTACTTGTCGAAATATTACTTTTTTAAAAAGTAAATCTTTCAATTTGCAATTCAACATTCTAATTTCATTATTTATTGATCTAATCGTTAAAAGTCTCATTTTTCTATTTGAAACGTTTTAATTCTTTTACACTGTACGAGATTGATGTACAATTCTAACATCTATAATTTACAGATTTAGAAAATTTTGCAGTAGTTGACTTCCTGCTTTGCTACTTTTTTCTGGATGAAATTGCACTCCGTAAAAATTATCTTTTTGCAATGCAGAAGCATATTGTATGTCATATTCACTTTCAGCAATGATTTCACTTGATTTTTTAGCGTAATAACTGTGAACCAGATACATATATTCGCTTTCGCGGATTCCTTCAAATAATGGACTTTTTAAATTTTGAACCGTATTCCAGCCAATTTGTGGCACTTTTACAGTTGAGGAAAAACGAACGACTTCCGTATCAAAAATGCCCAATCCTTTTGTGTTTCCTTCTTCTGATGAATTACACATGAGTTGCATTCCTAAGCAAATTCCTAAAACGGGTTGTGTTAAGGTCGGTATGATTGCATCAAGCTGACTTTCTTTTAGCTTTTTCATCGCGCTACTCGCCTCGCCTACACCTGGGAATATGACTTTGTCTGCGTTTTTAATTACAGAAATATCATTGCTTAAAATTGCTTCCACACCTAATCGTTGCAACGCAAATTTAATGCTTTGTATGTTTCCTGCGCCGTAATTTATGATAACTGTTTTCATTTATTTAGTATTGGGTCTTAAAAAGTATCTTTTATATTTCAAAGTACTTCTCGATACAATTTTCTGTCGAAAATCACTCGAAGTGACACTTGGTGAATTTTTAGATGAATGCTATCGAAATACTCCATTTACATTTAAAATTTATAATTCAACATTTATAATTCCCTAAAGCATTCCTTTTGTTGATGGTAAAATCATTTTTTCGACATCTCGTTTTACAGCTGCTTTGATTGCTTTTGCAAACGATTTAAAGATTGCTTCAATTTTGTGATGTTCGTTTGTGCCTTCTGCTTTAATGTTTAGATTTGCTTTTGCGCCATCAGTAAACGATTTGAAAAAGTGATAAAACATTTCTGTTGGCATTTTACCAATCATTTCACGTTTAAAGTCGGCTTCCCAAACCAACCAATTTCTTCCTCCAAAGTCAATCGCTACTTGCGCTAAGCAATCGTCCATTGGTAAACAGAAACCGTAACGTTCTATGCCCAATTTGTTTCCTAAAGCTTCTGCAAACACTTCACCCAAAGCAATTGCTGTATCTTCAATGGTGTGATGTTCGTCAACTTCCAAATCGCCTTTGACAATAATATCCAAATCCAATTGTCCGTGACGTGCAATTTGATCTAACATGTGATCAAAGAATGCAATTCCTGTTTCTATATTCGATTTTCCAGTTCCATCTAAATTCAAATCGATTTGAATCTTCGTTTCGTTGGTATTTCGAGTTAAGGAAGCTTTGCGTTCTTTCGCTTTTAAATATGCGTAAATTTCATCCCAATCGTTCGATTCTAAACCAATGTATTGATCTAAATCAGAACGTTTTACCGTGATTTCATCAGTTCCTAAAAACGTTTTATCATTGATGTAAATTCCTTTTGAACCTAAGTTTTTTGCCAATTCGATATCCGTCAAACGATCGCCAATTACGAACGAATTCGCTAAATCATAATCATCAGAAAAATACTCCGTTAACAAACCTGTATTGGGTTTACGAGTTGGCGCATTGTCTTTGGCAAAAGTTCTGTCAATAACAATTTTATCAAAAACAATGTCTTCTCCTTTTAGTGTATGAAGGATAAAATTGTGTACAGGCCAAAATGTATTTTCCGGATATACTTCCGTTCCCAAACCATCTTGATTTGTAATCATTACCAATTCAAAATCGAGTTCGTTGGCAATTTTTCTTAGTGCTGACAGGGCTTTCGGATAAAATTCTAGTTTTTCAAAACTATCTATTTGCTCGTCGGCTGGTTCTTTGATGATCGTTCCGTCACGATCTATGAATAGTACTTTACGCATGATTTTTTAATTTCTTGTGTGACACTGAATCAAATTCAGTGTGACGTTTTTAGTTATTTTCGTCATGCTGAACTTGATTCAGCATCACATAATTTTGTTATTAAGATTTTGAAATTGCTAACAATTCTGAAATCAGTCTTTGATTTTCAATAGTCGTTCCCACCGTAAGCCGCAAACAGTTTTCACATAAAGGCTGCGTTGTTCGGTTTCTGATTACAATTCCTTGATCAATTAATTGCTGGTAGCGAAGATCGGCATTATCAACCTTAACTAAAATAAAATTGGCATCTGATGGATATATTTTTGTGATAAAAGTCACATTTCCCAAATCCTTTGTTAATTGCCCTTTGTTTTCTTGAATTTCAGTAATTTCCTTTTGTACCGTTTCTTGATCTTGAATGCGCTCCAAAGCACGCGATTGCGTTAGTAAATTGACATTGTACGGCGGTTTGATGCGATTTAAAACTTCAACAATAGTGAACGAAGCATAACAAATTCCAAGTCTGATGCCTGCCATTCCATACGCTTTTGACAGCGTTTGTGTAATGATAAGGTTAGGAAATTCCTCAAGCCGATTCAACCAACTTTCCTGGCTTGAGAAGTCTATGTATGCTTCGTCAATCACTATGATTCCATTAAATTCTTTGAGTAGTTTTTCTACCGTTTCTGTTTCAAAACTGTTTCCTGTTGGATTATTTGGTGAGCAAAGAAATAAGATTTTACTGTTTTCATCTGCTGCATTTAAAATTTGATCCGCTTTTGGTTGAAATGATTCTGACAATACTACTTCTTTTACGGCAACATCATTTACACCAGCCAAAACCTTGTACATTCCGTACGTTGGTGGCAATGTGATGATGTTGTCTTGTTTTGGCTCGCAGAATGCTCTGAAAATTAAATCGAGAATTTCATCACTTCCATTTCCCAAAACCATATTGTTTGGATTACACTTTTTTACTTCTGACAAAGCCATTTTTACATCTTTTTGTTTTGGATCTGGATAGCGATTTACGCCGTTTTCATACGGGTTTTCGTTGGCGTCTAAGAATACCATTTCACTGCCAGAAGCTTTGTATTCGTCTCTTGCAGAGGAATATGGTTTGAGTATTTTTATGTTTTCTCTGATGAGATTGTTTAGGTTGAATGTGTTCATTATTAATTTATTGTTTCAAACGCATTTCGACTGCGCTCAATGTGACAAATACGATTATTTTAAACTTTTTAAGCGTAAACTAACAGCATTTTTGTGTGCTTGTAAGCCTTCTGCTTCTGCCATGAGTTCAATTGCGTTTCCAATGTTTTGGATTCCCGTTTCTGTTATTTTTTGAAATGTCATGCTTTTTTGAAAACTCGCTAAGTTTACGCCCGAATAGGCTTTTGCATAGCCGTTTGTTGGTAAGGTGTGATTGGTTCCTGAAGCATAATCGCCCGCACTTTCTGGCGTGTAATTCCCCACAAAAACTGAACCTGCATTTTGAATTCCATTCGTGTAGAAATCTTCATCTTTTACACAGATGATAAAGTGTTCTGGTCCGTATTCGTTGATTAATTCCAATGCGATTTGATCGTTTTCGACATAAATTAGCTTTGAATTGTCTATGGCTTTTTGTGCAATTTCTTTTCGTGGCAATTGTTTTAGTTGTGATGCTACTGCTTTTTCCACTTCCGTGAGAAAGTTCTCAGATGTTGTCACCATTAGTACTTGACTGTCAGTTCCGTGTTCTGCCTGACTTAGCAAGTCGGAAGCTACAAAGTCTGCATTTGCCGATTCGTCAGCAACTACCAATAATTCGCTTGGTCCGGCTGGCATGTCAATGGCAACTCCGTATTTGGTAGCTAATTGTTTTGCAACCGTTACAAATTGATTTCCTGGTCCAAATACTTTGTATACTTTGGAGATGGTTTCCGTACCGAATGTCATTCCTGCAATGGCTTGAATGCCTCCTACTTTGTATATTTTGGTAATTCCGCAAAGTTGTGCCGTGTATAATATGGCAGGATTTACATTTCCTTGTTTGTTTGGTGGCGTGCACAGAATGATTTCGTTGCAACCTGCAATTTTAGCAGGAACTGCCAACATTAAGATGGTTGAGAATAAAGGCGCTGTTCCACCAGGAATATACAAACCAACTTTTTGGATGGCTCTTTTTTCTTGCCAACAGTGTACGCCCTGAGTCGTTTCTATCGTTACAGGAGCGGTTTTTTGTGCCGCGTGAAATGAAGTAATATTTGCCTTTGCGAGAGCAATGGCCGCTTTGAGTTTGTCTGAAACGTTTTTTGAAGCAGTGTCTATTTCAGCTTGACTGACAACAAAATTATCTAACACCACATTGTCAAAGAACGATGTGTATTTTTTGATTGCCTGATCGCCGTTTTTTTGAACTTCCGAAAAGATTTGCGAAACCGTAGCTTCAATGTCGTCAACAGTTTGCGTTGGACGCTTTAAGATTGCTGACCAAGTTGCTGGTTTTGGATTGAAAATTTTCTTCATTAGAGTACCATTTTTTCGATTGGACATACTAAAATTCCTTCTGCGCCATTTTGTTTGAGTTCGTCAATGACTTCCCAAAAGTCTTCTTTTTTGATAACTGAATGTAGTGAACTCCAGCCTTCTTGTGCCAATGGAAGTATGGTTGGACTTTTTAATACGGGTAATATTTTACTGATGGCGTCTATTTTGTCGTTTGGCGCGTTGAGTAGAATGTATTTGGATGATCGGGCAGTTAATACTGATTGAATTCTGAATTGTAATTTTTGAAGTATTTGCTGTTCTTCGGGTTGAATTTTTGGTGAAACTGCCAATACCGCTTCACTAATTAGCATGACTTCTACTTCTTTTAGATTGTTTTTGAAGAGTGTACTTCCGCTGGAAACGATATCGCAAATAGCATCGGCAAGTCCGATGTTTGGTGCAATTTCAACAGAACCGCTAATGATGTGTAAGTCTGCATTGACGCCTTTTTCTTTGAGATATGCTTTTACTGTTTCTGGATACGAAGTTGCAATGCGCTTACCTTCAAAATCTTTTACAGAGTTGTATGTTTTTTCTTTTGGAATGGCTAGAGAGACTTTACATTTGGAGAATCCGAGTTTTTCGGCGATGGTAATATTTGCGCCTTTTTCGACAAGTACATTTTCTCCAATGATGGCTATGTCTACAACGCCGTCGCGCAAGTATTGTGGAATATCGCCATTTCTGAGATAGAAGACTTCGAGTGGAAAGTTACGAGCTGATGCTTTGAGTTGTGCTTTTCCGTTATCGATGGAAATTCCGCAGTCTTTTAAGATTTTGAGCGAATCTTCGTTGAGTCGACCCGATTTTTGAATGGCAATTTTTAACTTTTTCATTGTTAATTTTTTGTGCTTGAATACAAAAATTGGGCATAAAAAAACCCGCTTGATGTATTCAAACGGGTTTTTAATATATTTTGAAATTACTTCAATACATTATCAGCTCGCTTGATGGCAAGTATGAGAATGATGGTGATGTAATTGTGTATAAGGCATGTTTATTTTTTTACTCTTGCAAATGTAATTAATATTTTTGATTGCTTCCTAGTGTTTTTTAAAATTATTTTCCTGCATTTTATCGAATATATGTGATTGTAAGCATTTTTTTTGACTTATGATTGTGATATACAAAAATGAATTCCTAATTTTAGAACATTAATAGTCAGCCCACCTATGAGATATTTTGTAACTGCCTTTGTGCTTTTTTGTACATGGTTTTACTTTGGATTTCGTTATTACGAATGCAATGTAAAGAATCTTTGCGAAGACCCTAATGCTTCTGTAGCTGTTGATACCGTTACAATTATTAAGGAAGTTCCTGTCAAAAAAACACTTACTTTTTTACCTTTTTCTATTTCAAAGAATGCTAATAATGTTTCATTGATTGATTCAGTTTCAAATCCTTTACAAGAATTTTTTGATTATTTGAATACACATCAAAAGGAAGAATTGATAGTTACTTCATTTTTTAGTAAAGATGAAAGTGGTACTGTTGCGCTTTCGCGAAACGAAATTTTGAAAGAGCGATTGGCTGATTTCGGAATTAATACAGATCGTGTGGTTTTGCAAACTAAGCAAGAAGATTTTCAGTTTTCTTCCGCAAATGATTATGATAAAGGATTTGCGTACGAGTATCAAAAAATGTCTGCCGAACGCATTAAAATGCTTGATGAAAGTATTGCTTCTAAGATTTTGTATGCTGCTTTTGGTTCAAAAACATTTACACCCGATAATACATTAAATACTTATACTATTGAACTGAAAAGTTATTTGGCAAAATATCCTTCAAAAACTGTTGAAATTATTGGTCATACCGATAGTAATGGTGATGCGGCAGCGAATTTGTGGTTTGGAAAAGAACGCGCTAAGAGTGTGATGCAATATTTTATTTCGCAAGGAATTGACGCTAATAAATTAACGATTTCTTCTAAAGGTGAAACGGAACCAATTGCGCCAAATGACAAAGAAGGACAACGATTGAATAGACGCATTGAGATTAATATAACACAAGATTAACTAACACAACTAATTGATTATATGTCATTTTTATTTTTAACAAATCTTACACCTGTTTCTGGTTGGGAATATTTTGTAGTATTCTTACTGGCTTTTGGTTGTTTTTTGATTGGATGGATTTTTGCGAAACGAAGTTCGAAACAAAAATATGAGAAATTACTAGCTAAGCAGAAAAAGAAAAACAAAGAAGACTTTGTAAATACGAGTTATGCACCTTCTAAAGGAGTTCGTGCTGTTAAAACCCGTGAACGTTCTGGTAAAGCAGTAGATTCAGATTCAGATTCGAATGAAGAATTAGATATTGAAAGTTCACCTTTAAATTTTGATAGTTTTGGTGTTGCAGATGCTTCTGATAAAGACGATTTGAAACGCATTAAAGGTGTTGGTCCTTTTATTGAAGAGAAGTTGAACACTATCGGAATTTATACTTTTGATCAAATTAGTAAGTTTACACAGGAAGATATGCAAGCCGTTACGGAGTTGATTTCTTTTTTCCCAGGTCGTATTGAACGCGACGATTGGAAAGGACAAGCTAATGTTTTGAAAAAAGGTGGCAATACTGATTTTAGTAAGCGATTGAGTTCGGAGAAGTAGACTTTTTAGGATAGTGTCTTAAAAATTCTTTTTTATAGTATATTTTGAGTTTTACATATTAAGCTTTGTATCAATGGTTATCTGTTGGTCGCTGCGCTCCGTTGTCAGTTAAGTTGTTTACACTCATTTTTAAATCAAAACGTAAACTGTTAAACCTATAAACTCTTAAACTTCTTTTTGCTGTTGGTGAAAAAAAGTCAAAAATATTAAATCATTCAATAATAATTGAATATTATACAAATAAACCCAGGATAGCTACCTGAACTATTAGCTTCCCTCTAGCACCTAAAATTACATATAGTTTACAAATTAAAAAAGGGAAACTATAAGCCAGTTTCCCTTTTGTTTTATATGTTATTTGTATGCTCTTTTTTTATTGATTCCCAAGTATTAAAGGCATTCCGCTTTCTCCTGAACCAATTACAATTACTTTAGAATTTGGTGATTCTGAAAGTTTTATCGTAGCTTCAATTCCTTT
>NZ_JBGCDL010000384.1:0-3040 GCF_045105435.1 Kordia sp.
TAATAAAAATTAAGCCTAATGAGGAAACTATTGCCATTAAAAAATAATTAGGGCACAAAACTACTGAATTCGTTAGACATTCAATAGGGAAGTTAAATTCCAATTACATTTTTCTGAAATTTTACGCCAATGTCTTGGGAAAGGACACTCAATCACAATTGGTTTATTTAAAAACAAAGATGAATCGAATAAGATGTTTCTTTGACGTTGCATAAGATTATTGTAGTTTTAACTTGAAGCAATTCAAAACAGACATTGACATCTAAAAAACACCTATGAAACAGTTGCTAATTCTCACTTCTATACTATTTTTTACTTCAGTTGCCACACCTTTAGTTGCACAACAGGACGATTTTATAAAGGAATATTTGGAACGATTAGAAAACTCAAGAAAATATTTAATTCTTGTCGCTGAAACCATGCCCGAAGACAAATACAATTACAAAGCATCACCAGAATCGTTGACGTTTGCACAAAATTTATTGCATATTGCATACGCAATGGATTGGCACAGTCAATCTTTATTAGGCGCACGAAAAGCCCGAGTTTGGCAAACTGACACCGAATTTAAAGTCGCCAACAAATCCAAAAAAGAAATGATTGCTTTGGTCAATAAAACTTTTGATAAAGCTATTGAACTTATTACCGAATTTGATGTAAAAAAACTCAGTGACACACTCGATTATTTTGGATTGAACCGAACAAAAAGACAAATTTTATTAATACTATCAGATCACATAACACATCACAGAGGACAAATGCTAGTGTACATGCGATTAAACGGACTTGTGCCACCGCGATATGTATTGTTTCAGTAATTAAAAACAATAAATTCTAAAAAAAATAATGAAAAATGATTAAAAAAAATTGCATACGCTTACTTATATTTTTCATCACGCTACAAGGCTATTCACAAGCAAGTTGGAGTTATGCTGTTTGGTTCAATATACTAGATGAAACAGGAAAAACACTCACAGAAGAAACCTATTCTGAAAAAGAATTATACATAGCAACGCATCCTTTTGGCGCTTATAAGGATAATAAACTAGAATACGATAGCACCACAAAAATGTTCAAATTTTCGCAAAGTACTATTACTACGGAATCTGTGTTGTTGTTTGTGCATAACAGTGATACAACCAAAGTACATATTGGCACGGAAAACATGTACATAAAAGATATTGAACTCACTGGTAAAACATACAGCATACTCCGTTGGAATAATGAAGCAAATTTTGTCAGTAATCAAAAAGTGCCAGCGCTGGGTCACTTCAAGGTTTGTATCCCAAAATTTCCGTTTGAACAATATGAAATAGGCGTGGGAAATCCATATTATGAAAGAATGACGAATCTATCAAAAAAAACGTTTGAAATTGTACCGCCAATTGATGAAAATGGAGACGACATATTTTTACACGATATCAATTACTTAGAAAGTAAAAACAAACTAACGCACACACTTAGAGAATTATACACTTCCAATGTAAAAGCCATATATCCTGTAGGAGCTGACAACTATCTAGTTTTTAAAGAATATAGTTCAGGTAATGGGAATCATTATTATGACAATATCAGTATTACGCTTGTCGCGATTGGTGAATATAAAATCACCTATTTTCCGTTAGAACTTGAGGAAAAAGTGGAAACTCATGTCATTGACGATCATGGAAATTTGATCTTTACGCAACATCAAGGAATAAGTGATTTTGCACCGATGGACGTGTATTTTGATCAAAAAACAAAAACAATACGCTACCAATATCAATATTTTAAATCGATAGGAGATAGCGACAAAACAATGACAGTAAAAGGCGCGTACATACTGAAAAACAACAAATTAATAAAAACAAAAAAGTAAGATATCTTATCTTGAAAAAATATATAAACTTAAAAATAGGAGTACTTTTCCTCTTTCTTTCCCTTTTGGGATGTTCTAAACATACAGAATTTCTCGTAAAGGCAAATGACATCAATTTAAAATATAAAGACTCAAATACTATTGAATCGCCCATATTAAAATTAATTGAAATTGAGTATGGAGAAAAATATCAAATAGCATATAAAACTAGAAACGACACTACTTTTTTAGTTCCTTCTGATGGTGAAAAAAAATTCTATGGAATGAATCCGTACAGACGCGGCATAAAACTAAAAACATCCACTTTAAACTGTGACGAAAAAATACGAATTGACGCAGGCAGATTCTCTTTTTACTTTTGCTATTCGGACACCAAAAAAATCATAAACGAACTTGCAAATATGGACGATGTAGCTTGCAAGTTTTATTATTCGAAAATTAAAGATTCCATGCTAAACTTGAAGCAATCAAAAAATACTAAAACAACTGAATTTGCTACCGATCAATTAATTTCAATTTTGTTACGAAACATTAACTTTGAGATCAAAGACACAGGAAATGAAGACATTACAGAAGTAAGAGTTGGAGATATTTTTACAGGTTGGTCAGGTATGTACGAACACTTTCTAGTAAACAGTAAAAAAGATACCATTGCAACTTTTTCTTTTACGCAGTGGGTACATTAAAACAAACTCATTATGTATGAAACGCTTTATAATGATTCAGAACAATCTTAGTATCTTTACAATATGAAAAAGTTCGTTCAACAATTAGATATGTCGATCGTTCACAAAAGAATTGCTACACTATGAAACTCAATATAAAAGATACATTCAACAAAGAATTACCAGCCGATCCCAATATAAATAATACGCCACGTAAAGTATTTGATGCTTGTTATTCATTTGTTACGCCCAGAATTCCATCAAATCCTTCAATGATTCACGTCGCAGATGAAGTTGCAGAAATGCTCGATTTGGAACGTGATACACAGTCGGAAACATTTCTTCACACCTTTACAGGAAAAACAGTCTATCCAAAAACAAATCCTTATGCTATGTGTTATGGCGGACATCAATTTGGACATTGGGCAGGACAATTAGGTGATGGAAGAGCGATCAATTTAGGAGAAATTCGCGCCAACGGTCAACAATGGGCATTGCAACTCAAAGGAGCAGGAGC
>NZ_JBGCDL010000385.1:0-13516 GCF_045105435.1 Kordia sp.
ACTTTTGCGGCTGGCGGTTCGGGCGGAATTTTTATTCCGACAATGGTCATGGGAAGTGCGTTGGGAAATGTGGTTGCAAAAGTGATCAATCAGTTTGGATTTACCGTTTCGGAAGCTAATTTCACTTTAGTTGGTATGGCAGGATTAATTGCAGGTGTGTTACATGCACCATTAACTGCTATTTTCTTGATTGCCGAAATTACGGGCGGTTATGATTTGTTTGTTCCGTTGATGCTTACCTGCGCGATTTCGTTTCTCATCACAAAAAACCTATTAAATTATACTATTTATACCCGCGAATTGTCTGCTACAGGTGATTTGTTAACACATAACAAAGACGAAACCGTATTGACTTTAATGGCTTTAGACAGCGTTATTGAGAAAAACTTTAGCATCATTCAGCCACAAATGACCTTAGGAAAAATGTTGCATGAAGCAGTAGCGAAATCGAATCGAAATTTATTTCCTGTCGTTGATGATGAAGGAAATTTGGTGGGCATTATTTTGTTGGATGATATCCGCGAGTTTATGTTTGATACTTCTTTGTACACTTCACTTCACGTGGATGACATTATGCACAACGCGCCCGATTATATTATTTATGAAACGGATAATATGAAAACCGTAATGAAAAAATTTCAAGATAGTAGTGCATGGAATTTGCCCGTTTTGAAAGATGAAAAATATTACGGATTCGTCTCAAAATCTAAATTATTAACGGCGTATAGGAGAAAGTTGATTACTTTTACGCGGTAACTAAAAATTTTATATGAAATTCGCTATAAGCATTTTTCTAATTTTATTTTCAACTTCAATACTACATTCACAAGAATTAAAAAAAGTTGAAAGAGATGGTTTTTCTATAGAATTTCCAAATCATTGGGAAGAAAAAGAAACTCCAAATCATCTTATTTATATTAAGGAACAAGAGTACAAATCTTCAGGGTTTGCTGTTACAATCGAATTACAAATCACAAAAAATAACGTAACACTATCAGAATTCACTAAAGGATTTGAAGCTGATATATTGAAAAGCAAATCTTTCAAAAACTTTGAATTTAAACTCAAAAAGGAAGTAATGTATGGTGAAAAAAAAGCAATGCGTTATTTTTGTAAAGCGGAAGCTTCACATATTCCTTTAGAGATTTTTATGATTGCTATGGAACATGATGAAAAAATTGTTTTAACCAAAGCAACCGCATTTTGGATGGATCCATCAAAGAAGACTCAAGACTTTATCCAATTAATGAAGAAAGTTGAAGCCATTTTAAATTCGATCAAAATTGACTAAAAAATAAACAAATGAAATACATTCTTATCATCTTAATTGTTGCCTTATTGGGCGTTGGAATTTTCGCTTACAATTATGAATTTGCCGAAGAAAATTTCGATCAGAAAGTAATTGGTATTTGCGTTTTAACGTTTTCATTTATTTGGATGCCGCTCTTTATTTACCATCGCTATAAAAATAAAAAGAAGGAAGATTTTATACTTTCTAACGAAAATATGAAAGAAATGAATGAATTTTCTCGAAAAAAATAATATAAAAAGTACTTTTCATTTGTGTGGTTTTGCTTGAAAAATAGTAACTTAGTTATTATTAATTTTATTTTTTATCACAAATGACTGGTACAGTTAAATTTTACAATGAAGACAAAGGTTTTGGCTTTATTACCAACGACGACACAGGGAAAGACATTTTTGTTCATGTTTCCAATTTAAATGGCTTAGTATTAGCCGAAGGCGATAACGTTTCCTATGAAGAGGAAGAAGGTCGCAAAGGAATGGTTGCAACACAAGTACAAATTATTGAATAAGTTGTTCAAAAACCCACCATTACAAGCTATGCGCGCAATATAAATTGCGCGTTTTTTTATGGATTTACATTTCGGCTCCGCTCAATGTTCTATGCCAAAAAAAATTTAATTTAAATTTCTCTTTTGAATAAAAAATTGTTTCATTAAAGTTGAAGCTTCTGCTGCCATAATTCCGCCTTTCATCACCGTTTTTGGATGTAGTTTTGTGTTTAGCTGAATGCAACCGCGTTCTTCATCGCGCGCGCCATAGACAATGTTTGATATTTGACTCCAATACAACGCACCTGCACACATTTGGCAAGGCTCTAAAGTGACATACAGTGTGCACCTTTTCAAATATTTTCCACCTAAAAAATTCGCTGCTGCAGTAATGGCTTGCATTTCGGCATGCGCCGTCACGTCGTTTAAGGTTTCTGTTAAGTTATGTCCACGCGCAATCACTCGATTGTCAATTACAATGACAGCACCGACAGGAACTTCGCCTTTTTCAAACGCCATTTCGGCTTCTTGTAGCGCTTTTTTCATAAAGTAGTTGTCGTCGTAAATGTTTTCGAGTTGCATGTGTAAAGAATTATAATGCAAAATTACTAAGTTTTTAGTGAACCAAGTTCAAAAATCGTAATTTTACCATTCTTAATTCGCGCATGAAAAATTTACTTTCACATATAAATTCACCAATCGATTTACGGAAGCTTCCAAAAGCAGCTTTGCCACAAGTCGCAAAAGAATTGCGTGAGTTTATTATTGATATTGTGTCTGTGAAAGAAGGTCATTTAGGCGCTAGTTTGGGCGTGGTCGACTTGACAATTGCGCTGCATTATGTGTTTGATACACCAAATGATCTGCTTGTTTGGGATGTGGGACATCAAGCATACGGACATAAGATTTTAACGGAACGCAAAGACGTTTTTCATACGAACAGACGAAAAAACGGAATTTCTGGCTTCCCAAAACGTACTGAAAGTGAATATGATACGTTTGGTGTTGGACATTCGTCTACAGCAATTTCCGCAGCGTTAGGAATGGCAATTGCATCCAAGTTACAACAAGATTTTACGAAACAACATATTGCCGTGGTTGGTGATGCTTCTATTGCAAGCGGAATGGCATTTGAAGCCATGAATCACGCTGGTGTAACCGATACAAATGTGTTGATTATTCTGAATGATAACGCCATCGGAATTGACCCAAGTGTCGGCGCATTGAAGCTATATTTGACGAATGTAAAGAAAGGAACCCAGAAACAAGATAATATTTTTGAAGCCTTAAATTTTAATTATTCTGGACCGATTGACGGACACGATATTTTTGCCGTTGTAGCCGAATTGGAACGTTTGAAAACCGTGCAAGGTCCAAAGTTTTTGCATGTGATTACTACGAAAGGAAAAGGACTTCGCAAAGCAGAAGAAGATCAAGTGAAATATCATGCGCCAGGGAAGTTTGATAAGCATACTGGCGAATTGAAACCAAAAGATACTGCACATTTACCACCAAAGTTTCAAGATGTTTTTGGATATACGATTGTAGAACTGGCACAAGAAAACGAAAAGATTGTCGGAATTACGCCTGCCATGCCTACAGGAAGTTCGCTGAAGTTTATGATGGAAGCGATTCCCGATAGAGCGTTTGATGTCGGTATTGCCGAACAACACGCAGTTACACTAGCTGCTGGAATGGCTACACAAGGTCTGATTCCGTTTTGTAATGTGTATTCTACGTTTTTGCAACGCGCGTACGATCAGGTGATTCATGATGTGGCGTTGCAGAATTTACCTGTAATTTTTTGTTTGGATAGAGCTGGTTTGGTTGGTGAAGATGGCGCTACACATCACGGTGTGTTTGATTTGGCGTATTTGCGTTGCATACCAAACCTCATCATTTTTGCTCCTTTTGATGAGATTGCGCTCAGAAATATACTGTACACAGCACAACTTGGTTTGGAACATCCGATTGCAATTCGCTATCCAAGAGGTCGCGGATCGGTTGTAGATTGGAAACAGCCTTTTGAACCAATTGCTATTGGAAAAGGACGTTGTTTGAAAGCAGGCACTAAAATTGCCGTTTTGAGTGTTGGACATATTGGAAATATGGCAAAAACGTTGATTGATGAAATGGATTTGAGCAATGAAATTGGATTGTATGATATGCAGTTTGTGAAACCGCTAGACGAAACATTATTGCATACAATTTTTAACCAATATGAAAGTATTGTTACACTTGAAAATGGTGTGATTAAAGGTGGATTTGGAAGTGCTATTGCTGAATTTTCAACAAAAAACAACTACATAAATACACTTCATCTTCGTGGAATTCCTGATGTGTTTGTGGAACATGGAACAGTTGCGGAATTGCATGATGAATGCGGAATTTCGGAAGACGCTTTAAAGAAACTCATAGTTTCATTACTACATTAAGCAATAAAGCTTTCTAAATTAAGGGTAACAATTTATAACTTATTGCACTTAGGCATATAACATTAAACCATTTTATTATAAAAAACAAAATTTCACTTCATTGAAGTTAAACAAGAAATCTATTTCTGAGATTCAGGGAAAGACATCTCTCGATCGAATTAAAGGAGGAGGAAACACATTTATGATGGCTGATTGTAAATTATCAATTTTTCATCATTGTACTTAATTGAACCGAAAAAGCGAATCTTGTAGTAAGATTCGCTTTTTTATTTTTGTCAGATCAAAACAACTATTTAAAGTTATAGTGCAGTTTATTTTCTGATGAATTCAGTTGTTTTTTTTCATCTATTTTGGCAGGAACTTCTTTTTGCGATGCTTCTTTTTTCTTTTTACTACTAAGCATGTAGCCAATAATAGCTAGAAATAGTAAAACTATAAATACCCTTCTCTTGTTTATTTTGTCCATAGTTTAGATAGTGAGAATGCTAAAATTCTTTCGTGCTAAAGTACTATCTTTTGGTAAAAATTTCACGATACAATATAAAAAAAGAGGCAGTCTGGAAAGTTTTAAAAGTCGTCATTCTGGACTTGATCCAGAATCTCATAAAGCTGATTTTCAACTGTTATGCGAAACCGAATCAAGTTCGGTTTGACGAAATTATGTCTTTTTAGACAGCCTCTTTTGTTTTTAGCAATGTTGTTTGTTATTGAATAACTATTTTTTGTGTTTTTATAGCATCATTTTGTTGAATTTTTAGAATATAAATTCCTGAGGATAATTCAGAAAGATTCAAGTTTGACGCTGTATTTCTACTTAAATTTAGTTCCGTTACGCTTACTTGTTGTCCTGCAATTGTGTAAGCAGTGATTGTTGTTTTTCCGCTATTTTTTGCTTTAAGCGTCATATTTCCGTTTGAAATTGTTGGATAGATAGAAAAGCTATTTGCTGCACTAAATTCTTCTGTACTTAGTATTCCTGGTAAGAATTGACCTGTAAAGAAACCTCTTCCGTAGGTTGTAGCAAGTACTTTGTTGTCTGCTGCTCTTAAATCTAAATCTAATACTGGCACAGAACGCATTCCGTTGTCAGAACGTATCCATGTTGGACTTGCCGTATTGAAGTTTGATGATCTCCAAACTCCTAAATCTGTTCCTATGATTACCTCTGCTCCATCTGGCACTAATGGATTGCTTAGTATGGTTATTACAGGTAAATCTGGTAAGTTTCCATCTTTTTGTTCCCAAGTTAGTCCTGCATCTGGCGAATACCAAACATTGTTTACTCCGTAGTTATGAAATGTAACATATAAATCGTCTTCTGTTTCTCCGAATTCGATATCAGAAATACTTCCCACAAATCCTGGATCTTGTACGTTTGACCAAATTCTTATGGTAGTCAATGCTGCTTCAATTTTTAATAGACGTCCATTACGAAGTCCTGCATACAATGTTTGTCCGTCAGTAGACGCTTTAAAAGCTGAAGGCTGACTGTTCAGTAATGCATTTGTTAAATCGGCTCTGACAATGTTTACAGGTCCGTTGGTTATGTTTGTAAATTGCCCTATACGTGGCGTATTACCAAGTGTTGTATTTGCGTATAAAGTATTTGTGTTTTTGTCTAATTCGGCTGTATTGATAAAATCACCACTATTTCCATCATTAGCAATAAAATAGGCTCCTGAAAAGTTTAATCCTGGATAAGGAATAAAGGCATGACTTAAAAATGGAAAGGATGCAATCATGTATCCGTCTTCGTCATCGATATCGGTAAATGCGCCATCTCCTCCTAAAAATTCGGTTAAACTGTTTACACCAGCAGTAGCATCTAAGGCAATTAAACTTCCGTTGTCTTGTGTTCCTCCTGCAAAGTCATCTCCATCAGCAGTATCTAAAGCGCCAATGGCACCATAGTAAAACTGTGTTACATTGTAGTTTAGGTTTCTAGGTTGAATCGCATTTGCATTTCCTGCTGCGTTTACAAAATCGGCACTGTAATAAACACCTCCATCATTTCCTATGATTGCTTGCGTGTTATCATTTGGACGAAAAACGATTGCGTGTTGATCTGCGTGTACAAAAGAAGCGGTAATATTCTGTTGTCCGCCGCCGGTTTGCCATTTGGAAATTTGATCCCAATCATTATTAAAAGCATCAAATTTGAATAAATCGATACCACCTACATACAGGTTGTCGTTTTCGTCTACTTCGATAGGTAAGTTGTAAAATGCTTGTTGTCTTGTATAGTCAGATGCTGGAATTCCGGTATCTGCATCATTTGGCTCTACTAAAAGTGTAATAGAAGTAAAGTTATCTGTTGTTTGGTATAAGTTTGCTTGCGATCCGCTTCCTACATCAGCCGCAACCCAAAATGTACCTGGCGTTATGGACGATGGTTCTAATTCTGTACGTTGTGTATTTGGCAAAGCGAATACGAGATTAAATGTGTTCCCATCGGTGGAAGAAAAAATTGATCCTCCTGGATTTCCGAAGTAGTCACTTGTTGTTGCCAACCAAATATTATTATCCAAGTCGATTTCAATGTCATTTGGATTCATGTAGCTTCCATCCATATATTGAATTGGAAAACGTGACCAGGTAACACCGTCATCATCTGATTTGTACAAACCTCTTTCGTCAAAACCTAAGATATTTAACGGCGTGCCAGATTCACCATATACGGCACTTGCTACAGCTGCATATATTTCTGTAGTTCCGTTGTTGTTTCTTGCAACAAGATCGTTTATGTAAAATATACCATCTACAAAAAATAAGCCTCCTGTATCGTTAGATGTTCCTGCATTTCCGCCCAACATTTGTTGCCAAGTTACACCACCATCTGTAGATTTGTATATTCCGTTTCCTACGGCAGCTCCGAATGTATACGATTCTCCAGAAGCTAAATACATTGTGTTTGAGTCATTCGGATCTGATATAATTACCGTAACTGAAACATTTCCTGATAATCCTTCGACTAGTTGCCAAGAAGAGTTTGCATCTGTAATGTCGTCATTTACCCATAATCCGCCTGAAGTTCCACCGGCAAATACACGTGTGTAATCATCGGCAGGATCTGCGTTATTTATGTCATTAGGATCAAACATTAAAGCTCTTGTACGACCTCCAATATTGTTTGGACCTCTTTCTTCCCAAGTATTATCAATAGCATCACCTGGTGCACGACCTTGAAGGTTAAATTGTTCTATTTGTCGCTCTATTTCTTGAATATTTTCAGGAGTAGGTCTTCCCAAACTAGGATTCATCGTTAGTTCCCACCTTTGTTCGTTGTAAGCGTTTGGGGGCAATCCTTTTGCTTTACGTGCTGTTCTGGTGAGTTTTTGTGTTTCTTTAAAAGGACTGTCTGCTAAAAAATTAGCATGTTTTTCTTGTGGTGTAATGCTTGTTATTACACTTTCTTTTTCTTTGCTAACAAATGTTTCACTAAGAGTATACCCTAATACTCCAAGAAATAAAAGACCTGCAAGTGCCTTTATTTTTGTTTTCTTTCTCATTAATTTTCTTTTTTAATGTAGTTTAGAGGCTATATTTTATAAAATCTATACAGTTTTTGCTGTAAGTTTATTGAATAGAATTACCGCTTTACTATCTGATAATGTAGATATGTAATTGGTAATATTCATAAGTCGATTATACAAATGGTTTGTTTGGTAGTCTACATTTTCAGGTAAAACTTTCAAAATTAACTTATCATAATTTGAAAGTGAGTCATTATGATGGTTTTCTACAGCAGTGATAAAGGTATTAAGTAGATGTTGCAATACATGATATCCTGTAATTTCTTTTTCTATGACTTCGCTACTTTTGTATATTTTATCAACACTTATTTTAATAATATCATCTATTTGCGCTTTGTATTTGCTTTTTTCCATCAATCCAACAGAAAATTCTCCTGCACAAATAGCTTCTTCATTTTCCAAGAAAATACGTACTGCGTCTTCTATAAGCGTGTTGATCGATAACGCTCTTAAGTAACTCAAGCGATCTTCACGATGTTGTAATAAGCTATATTTTTCTTTCTGAATAGTATCTCGCACCAAATTGATTAAATATTCGAGTGCTTTTTCTTCTTGAATTAACCCAAGATTGATTCCATCTTCAAAATCGATAATTGTATAACAAATATCATCGGCAGCTTCAACCAAAAATGTTAGTGGATGTCTTGCATAGCGAATGTCGTCTCCTTTTCCATGCGATGCTAAACCGAGTTCATTGGCAACATCGGTAAATGCTTCTTTTTGCGACTGAAATATTCCGTATTTTTTATCGGCAATGTGTGTTGTTGGTTTTTTTGGCAGCGATTGTTTCGGATATTTCATAAAAGCGCCCAACGTTGCATAGCTTAATCGCAAGCTTCCGTCTACACCTTTGCGGTTTTCGGTTAAAATTTTAAATCCGTTTGCATTTCCTTCAAAATCGCATAAATCTTGAAACTCCTTTGGTGCTAATTTTGATTGAAATTGTGTGCCGTTTCCAATTTTAAAGTATTCACCAATCGCTTTTTCACCTGAGTGACCAAACGGCGGATTTCCTATATCATGTGCTAAAGCTGCCGCAGCGACAATAGCCCCAAAATCATTGAATTGAAATCCGTGAACTTCTTTTAGATGCGGATATTTTTCTAAGAGTTTTGTTCCAACTTTTCTACCCAAACTTCTTCCCACAACCGATACTTCCAAACTGTGTGTAAGTCGTGTGTGCACAAAATCTGTTTTAGATAGCGGAACCACTTGCGTTTTATCTTGCAAGCTTCGGAAAGCAGATGAAAAAATTACCCTGTCGTAATCAACTTCAAAACCCAATCGGGTTTCATCCTGTTCTTTACGCAACCGCTTATGGGTATCTCCGTGGCGTTTTAACGAGAGTAATTGTTCCCAATTCATGTAGAAAGTAGCATTTTTACGTGCAATATACCACATAAATAATAGAAATGCCAATTGTATGTATTTCTAGATATTGCATTGTTGTTTTTGTTTTAAAAAAACCATTACAATTACTTAACCCCGGATTAACATTAATTTAACAAAGTATGTCTTTATTTGCGTTGAAATCAACGCAAATAAAATTTAAGATATATGATCAAAGTTTACGATTTCTTATCGTAAAAATGATCATTTTTTTTACACCTAAAAATGAAAAAAGTACAGTTATTATTAAGTGCAATTATTTTATTCTCTGTTTATTGCGCACAAGCACAAGAAGTAAAAGCCCCTAAATTCGGAAAAGGAATTTTTGATATTAAGGGAGAAGATGACAGTTGGAGCATGAATCTTTCCGCTAGAATGCAATTTTTAGCTATTTCGGAATGGGAAAGTGAAGATGGTAACCTTGCAAATCCAGAATCAAACTTTCTTATCCGAAGAGCACGTTTAAAGTTTAAAGGATTTGCCTTTTCTCCAAAGCTTCAATATAAAATTGAATTAGGATTGTCTAACAGAGATATTGGAGGCGCTTCCGAATTTACAAACAATGCACCACGCTATATTTTAGATGCTGTGATTAAGTGGAATTTCTATGGAAATTTTACACTTTGGGCAGGACAAACTAAATTACCTGGAAACGTAGAACGTGTTATTTCTTCGGGAGATTTATCATTGGTAGATCGTTCGTTAGTGAATAGTCGATTCAATATAGATCGAGATGTAGGAGTACAATTAAGACACCATTTTAAACTTTCGGAAAACTTTATAGTTAGAGAAAAGGTATCTATTTCTCAAGGTGAAGGAAGAAATGTAACTACAGGAAACCTTGGTGGACATCAATATACAGGAAGAATAGAAATGCTCCCTTTTGGCTCTTTTAAAGGAAAAGGAGAACTTAAAGGAAGTGACTTGGTAAGAGAAGAAAACTTCAAATTAGCTGTTGGAGCAACCTACGATTTTAACAATAACGCCGTAAAAACTAGAAGTAACTTAGGTTCATACATGGAAACTGATACTGGTTTTTATGAAACAAACATCAATACCTTTTTTGTAGATGCTATGATAAAGTATCGAGGATTTTCATTTATGGGTGAATATGCTAGTAGAGATGCAAAAGATGCTGTTGCAAAAAATGCTGATGGAACCGCAACAGGAGCTATTGTACAAATAGGAAACGGATTAAACCTACAAGCTGGATATTTATTTAATAACAATTATGAAGTTACTGGACGATATACCAATATTGATCTTGATAGAATTACTGGAAAAGGCCTAGAACAACAATATACCTTAGGAGTTTCTAAGTTTATTGTTGGTCATAAATTAAAAATTCAGACAGATATTAGCTACTTGTCTAAAGAAAATAGTAATAACCAATTAATGTACAGATTGCAATTTGATGTCCATTTCTAAAAGAAGATATAACCTTTAGGTAACATTAACTTTGAAGACACTATTGATATTTGCATATTATTTTTAAACCCATATTATGGAGAATATTTACTTATACATGATCATTGCCCTTGCTATTTTGGCTGTTGCCGATTTAGTAGTAGGTGTTAGTAATGACGCTGTAAATTTTTTAAATTCTGCAATAGGTTCTAAAGCCATTTCTTTTAGAACACTTATGATTGTAGCGAGTCTTGGAGTTGCTATCGGAGCCATTTTCTCAAGCGGATTGATGGAAGTAGCCCGAAAAGGAATCTTTAATCCGGGAGAATTTATGTTTTCAGAAATCATGATTATTTTCATGGCAGTAATGATTACAGATATTTTACTGCTCGATTTCTTTAATTCTATAGGATTACCAACATCAACAACAGTTTCTATTGTATTTGAATTGTTAGGTGCATCTGTAGCCATTGCATTGATAAAAATTGGTGCTAATGATGCTGAAGATGTTTCAAACTTAACAAAGTATATAAACACAGGAACCGCAACAAAGATTATATTCGGAATTATTCTGTCGGTCTTTATAGCCTTTACCATAGGTGCCATTGTCCAATGGATTTCCAGACTTATATTATCGTATAACTTTGAGAAAAAAGCGAAATGGGTTGGCGCACTGTTTGGTGGTATCGCTTTAACTGCAATTACCTATTTCATTTTCATGAAAGGAATCAAAGGAACTGCATACGCAAAAGCGATTGTCGATACTGTAAACAATGTTCCATTAAACAACCTACTTGAATGGGGGAATGAATACTTAGGAACTTCGTTTGAAACCTTAGAAGGCTCTAAGGGATTTCTTGAAAAGACCAAAGATTTAGTGAAATTTGATGGAGACACAGCTTCTTTAACATTAAGAGGTTTTCTTGAAAAATATGTACTTCCAATTGTAAGTATAAGTATGGTTTTCTGGTCGTTATTATCGTATGTATTAATGAATTTCTTTAAGACGAATATCTACAAATTAATTATTGTTGTAGGAACGTTTGCATTGGCATTGGCATTTGCAGGAAACGATTTAGTGAATTTCATCGGACCATCAACTGGAGCATTTCAAGCATATACAGATTTCATGGATCCTTTGATAAATACGCAAGGTTTGTCGGCAACTAAGTTCCCGATGGATAGTATTGGTAAAAAAGTAACGACTCCTACATTCCTTTTAGTAATTGCTGGATTAATTATGGTGGTGACATTATGGTTTTCGACCAAAGCTAAAAATGTGGTAAAAACATCATTAGATTTATCGAGTCAAGGTGAAACTAAAGAGCGTTTTCAACCTAACTTTTTATCTAGGGGATTTGTAAGAATGGCGATGGGAATGTCTAAAATGACCTCTTATATTTTACCTGAATCATGGCAACGAAAAATAGAGAAGCAATTTGAAACGCCTGTAATTGCGTTATCTAAAGACAAAACATACGAGATGCCAGCTTTCGATATGGTAAGAGCCGCAGTAAACCTTATGGTTGCTGCTGTTTTAATCTCTCTTGCAACTTCTTTAGGACTTCCATTATCCACAACGTATGTTACGTTTATGGTTGCTATGGGTACATCTTTGGCAGATAGAGCTTGGGGAGCTGAGAGCGCTGTATATAGAGTTGCTGGTGTATTAAATGTTATTGGCGGTTGGTTCTTTACCGCATTAAGCGCATTTACCGCAGCTGGCTTAGTAGCCTTCCTATTAAACTTGAATATAGAAATAATGTTTCCTATACTATTAGTAGTCGCTATTGGATTACTCGTAAGAAGCACTATTGTTTACAATAAAAAATCGAAAGTAGCAAAAGCGGAAGATCAATTACAGAAAACAGAAAGTAGTTCTGTACAAGGTGTTATTCACGAAAGTGCAGATAATATTGCAAATGTTGTAAAACGTGGAAACAGAATTTACACAAATGCAATTAACGGTTTGGCTAAACAAGATTTAGCAATGCTTAAAAAGAATAAAAAGAACATTGTAAAGCTTTCTACCGAAATTGATGAGCTGCGTGACAATATCTTTTATTTCATTAAAAATCTGGATGAATCAAGTATTGGTGCAAGTAACTTCTACATTAATATTTTAGGATACTTACAAGATATGACACAATCATTAGAATACATTTCTAAAGTAAGTCATAAGCACATTAATAACAATCACAAGAAATTAAAATTCAACCAAATTAAAGAGTTAAAACAAGTTGATGAAGCATTAGAGAATTTATTTAATGATACAAATGCTGCCTTTAACTCACGTTCATTTGAACAAATTGGTGATATTTTAGAGAATAAGAAGCAAGTTTTTGATTTGGTATCTCAGAAAATTCAAGTGCAAGTAGCGCGCACAAGAACGGAAGAATCTAGTCCAAAGAATACAACGCTATACTTTAGCTTGTTATTAGAGACAAAAGATTTACTAAACGCAACCATGAACCTTTTAGAAGAATATCATGATGCTCACGATGCTTCTGTAAAACCTGCAACAATTTCAATTGAAGAAAGTACTACAGTTCAAGAACAACCAGAAGCAAAAACGAAAGAGGTAAAAACTCCTGAAGCTAAAAAACCTGCTTCAGACACACCTGAAAAAAAACCTACCAAAAAGCCAGAATCAGATACTGGCGAGGCAGGAAAAACTGAATAGTATTTTTATACCTAAGCATAGTTAAAAAACACAGCCGCGCGCTGTGTTTTTTTTGTTTCACAAAAATTTTAGTCTGTTTATACCGTTCTTTCATCTGATTAAAAATAACTATCTTACACTTCATTAATTTTTAGCGTATCTACCCATGAACAAATCATTTTTTACCTATATTTTTCTTTTAGCTGTCGCGATTTCCTTCGCACAAGAACTTACAGGTCCTAAATTACTAGCAAAATCTATTCAATACCACGATCCTAACGGAAATTGGAAAAC